>DASUNM010000023.1:0-321381 GCA_036277115.1 Pyrinomonadaceae bacterium | reverse complement strand
CGCAAAGGTTCGCAACCCGAAGGGTTGCTGGAGAGTAGCCGGGGGTCGCAGCAAAGCGTAGACCCCCGGGAAACATCGGCGCAAATTCGGCACCCTGAAAGGTGCCAGACTTCTGTGACCCTTTCAGGGTCAAGCTCTTAAAGACCCGATCCCGGGGGTATCGCGCTGCGCGCTCAACCCCCGCCTACTCTCTTTCAGCCCTTCGGGCTGACCGAAGTCCACGATCATGAAAGCCGTCATCTTCGAACAGCACGGTGGGCCTGAGGTACTCAAGCTGGCCCAAGTTCCCGATCCGCAGATCAAAGCGAGTGAAGTTCTGGTCGAAGTCCGCGCTTGTGCGCTTAATCATCTGGACGTCTGGGTGCGGAACGGCTTGCCAGGTATCAAGCTTCCACTGCCGCACGTCCTTGGCAACGATGTCGCCGGGGTCGTACGCGAAGTTGGCGAACTCGTCACGTGGGTGAACGCCGGCGATGAAGTTATGTTGCAGCCCGGCGTCTCCTGTGGCCATTGCGCCGAATGTCTCGCCGGTCGCGACAACATGTGCGATGAATACGACATCATCGGCAGCGGGCGCGACGGCGGTTATGCCGAGTTAATTGCCGTGCCGGGAGTCAACGTAATTCCCAAACCGCAGAACCTGACGTGGGAAGAAGCCGCCGCGCTTCCGCTGGTGACTTTGACGGCGTGGCACATGCTCGTGGCGCGCGCCGATGTCCAGCCGGGCGAAGATGTTTTGGTGCACGCGGCGGGCAGCGGCGTCGGCTCTGTGGGGATTCAGATTGCGAAACTTCTCGGCGCGCGCGTGATCACGACCGCCAGTTCGGTCGAGAAACGTGCGAAGGCGCGCGAGCTCGGCGCCGATGAAACGATCGATTACACACCGGAGGATTGGCCGAAACAAGTGAAACGACTGACAAACGGCCGCGGCGTCGATGTTGTCTTTGAGCATACTGGTGCGGCCACGTGGCCGGGTTCGATTCTGTCTTTGAAGAGAGGCGGAAGGCTGGTGACTTGCGGCGCGACCAGTGGTTTCGACGCGAAAACGGATCTGCGCCACGTGTTCTATCGTCACTTAACGATTCTCGGATCGATGATGGGTTCGAAAGCTGACTTACTGGCGGCGATGAAGTTTATTGAGTCAGGGCAAATTCGGGCGGTTGTCGATCAGATTCTGCCTTTGTCCGAAGCGCGCAAAGCTCACGAGTTGATGGAAGAGCGTGCGCAATTTGGAAAGCTGGTGTTAGCGATTGATCCATTCAATCATTGATCCATTGAATCAATGAGTCATTTACCTGAGTAGTCCTCAATCTTGTATCTCTTCTGCAGCGTCGCCAAATTCTCTGGCGTGATCGGAAAATTCGATCCGGCTATATAAGTCTTCTTGTCGTCCAGGCCGATCCAATCAACAACCCTCGGCGCGTTCGTCCGCAGAATCTCGCTGTCTTCGGACGTAAATTCTTTTCCGTCCAACCGCCTAAACACCCAAACGAACTGAAAGTGACCGTCGCGGACGTCTTTCAGCTTCTGCTCGAATTCCGTCAGCGGAGTCGCAAGCGGCCGATAGGTCGACGTGTCGGGCGGGCCATCGTCTTCAGAAGACGTAGAGCGCCGGCAACTGATAATGCCGAAACTCGTCGCGCCAACGAGTGTTGCGATTGCCAAAACTTGAAACAGCTTGTTCATGCAATTCAGGCGAAAACGGCGCCGATGCTACCGAGGCGAATTATCACTCAGATTGCCGCCGCCGCTTCCACTCTCAGTGTTCACATCGGGTGGCGGCGCGCCTTTCTGATCGCGGATCCACAACACGCTGCAGTCCTCATCTTCATAGACGCGATCAAACCAACCGCTTTGCAGCGCATTATCGATGAAAGAAACGTGATCTTTGTTGTCAGTAAACACCCAGCGCGAGCCGAAACGATCTCGGATCAGTGGCCCCGGATCTTCCTCTTCACCCAGCGTTATCTTGTCATAGAGCTTCGACAACTCGGCATTACGATTGTGCAGGTAGGCCGGGTCCAGGCCCGAAACATACGCGTGGGTCGAGTCGAAGTAAAACAATCGCGGGAAGTCGTCCCAGTCAGTGTTGAAAACGATTTGGCCTGCCGGAATGTTCGTGCGCATCCATGCCGCGCCCTGCGCGTAGTAGTTGCGCGGCTCGCTTTCCCAGATGTCGCGTGACGTGCGATAGACGTTGGCGAAGAACACGGCCGCCAGCGCCAGGGCCGCCAAAGCGATCTTCACGGTGCGGTACGTTTCTTCCTGCCGGTGTTCTTTCGCGAGCACTGTTGGTTCCTGACGATCGAGATACGGTTGTAAGTCCTCAAGCACGGCATCAGGCAAGCGCGTGAAGACTGCGCGCCCCCGCCACAACTGTTCCAGCGAGAATGCGGCGAACAGAATCGCGAACGGTGGAAAGTATTCCGCGAAGCGCTTCCAACGCAGGTTGATCAACAGCAGCACGGTCGCGAGCACAAGAAAGTACAGAGGCTTTTGCGATCGCTTTCGATCGCTGCTGTCGAAAGCGAGATAGCCGGCAACCATCGCCACGAGCGCGACGAAGCAATTTATCAGGAACTGCCAGGTGTCGTACGGGTACCATTCGTTGCCGACTTTCGTGGCAAAGTCATCGGCGGTGATCTTGACGCGCGCATGCTCCCAGAAGAGATAGAGGTTGTGCGGAAAATATGGATTGATGACCAGACCCAGCACACAGCCGGCACTGACGTACGCCAGCGGCCGCCACTCAAAGCGGCCTTCGGTCCAGGCAATCACACCTGTCCAAATCGCCACCGCCACGCCCAGCAGCACGACCATGTCGTAGGTCCAGGTAAAGATCAGCGCGAGCGGCAGTAACTGCCAGTGCTTGCGTTCGAACAGCAGATAGGTGCCGATGATCACGAACAGAATGGCCAGCGGAGGCGCCTTCGTCATGTTCATCCGGTAGAGAAACGGCGCGGATGACGCCAGCAAGGCCAGCAACCAAAGCAGCCGATACCTGACTTCGTAGCGGACGATCAGCCAATAACAGGAAAACAGCGCGATGCTCGCGAAGAGAATCGCAGCAATCTTCCCGCCGGTTTGCACGTCACGAAACCAGGTAAAAGGAATCAGCAGGATGTGATAGAGCAGGTGATGATCGACGTAGTCGTTCGGATTCAGCGTCGTCAGCGGCAGCCAGGTGAAGGTGGGTGGAAAGAAATGCTTCGCCTTGATGTTCTCCCAAAGCAGCTGCGCCCACTTCATGTGGTAGTAGCCGTCAAAGTCGCCGCAGCAAATTGCCGAGGTGGAATACTGAAGCTGCCGGAACAGGATGACGATAGCGATACCACCGACGGCCAGCTCGCCAAAGCGGACAGCGGCTTCTGACTTGAGCCAGTCCTGAAAGCGACGGGTTGGTTTTTTGGCAACCGGTGCTTCGGCTGGCGTGATCTCATCCATTTCAAAAGAGAATGCCGGAAGCAAAAAAACAAATCAACAGGAACTGTCAGTGGTCAGTCGTCCGTCGTCAGTTGCCTCTTTGATTGAGCGCACAACTGACTACTGACAACGGACTACTGACAAAGGGCAGCGCTCAACCTAAACGCTTGCGGTTAGTCGAACCTGCAGTTCTAATCAGTGAGTCGTGCCCGGTTCGGATTGAGACAGGAGTTCCCGCATCAACGTCAGCAACTCCGTCGGTTCGATTGGTTTGGTCAGGTGAACATTAAAGCCGGCCCGCACGGCACGACCGCGATCGTCGTACTCAGAGTAGCCAGTCACGGCAATCAGTGGCGTCTTGTTGTAAGCCGCGAGCTCGCGCAGCGCCGCCGCCAATTCGTACCCGTTCATCTCAGGCATGCCGATGTCTGAGATCACGAGGTCATAATGATTCAGGCGGGCGAGATGCAAAGCATCCTGCGCTGACTCAGCCGTCGAGACATCGTATCCAGCATGCTTGAGCAGCAGCTCGATCATCTCGGTGACGTCGGGCACGTCATCGACGACGAGCACGGTACCGCGGAGCTTGCTGTCGGCCTCTTTACCTTTTCTTTTACGCGAGATCCTGGATTTGGCTGGAGGTTTTTTCGAGGCGAGCGCCTCGTAAGAAAGATCGACTGAAAATATTGGGCGTTCAGGAACGCGCGTCGGTTCAGCAATGACTTTTAGGTCTGCGATATCCATAACGAACGGCTCAGACAATGCCGCAAAGAGAAGCGGCGTCAACACGGAGGGCGTTCATAGTCGGGTTACGTCCGCGCGATCAATGAAACGCGCTCGCTTCAATTGTTAGGGGGATGCCTAATCTAGCTCAAAATATCTGTTGCTGTCCAGACAGGTTTCGCGCCAGTAAACTTCGATCAGAGCTATCGACTCCTTAAAGACTTCTGCGTGATATTCTGGCCCTCATGAGTGATCCGCTCGAGTTACGTTACCGGCTGATGGGTCTGTTGCCGCTCGCGTTCTTTGCCGTACAGACGATTCACTATTGGCGCTTCGGCGGCATGGGCCATCTGCTGTGGATGTGCAACGCGGGGAATGTTCTACTCGGGATTGGCCTGCTGCTGAGTCATCGCGAACTAATTCGCGCCGCGGCGATCTGGACGATACCCGGGCTGGTCGTCTGGATCATCTACGTGTTGCTGCCCAGCGGTCTCTATTTCTCAACCGCATTGGCGCACATTGGCGGAATTACCGTCGGAATGATCGCTCTACGGCGCGTCGGTATGGATCGTACGGCCTGGATTTACGCGTTCGCCTGGTATCTGTTCACTCAGGTAGCGGCGCGCTTGCTGACCCCGGCAGAGCTAAATGTGAACCTGTCGCATCGCGTTCAGGATGGATTTGGCAACGCGTTTACGAGCTATTGGAAGTTTTGGCTGGTGGTGACGATTGTCACCGGCGCGGTTTTATGGGTGATGGCAAAAGGCTTGTCGCTTATTTGGCCTGCCAGTGTCAGTACCCGGAGCAGTCGCGACAGGGTCGAACAATCAAGCTGAAGCTGCTCTCATTTCAGTACGACCGCCTGCGGACTTAGCGTCAACGCGTGCCAGCGCGAAAACGTCTTGATCAAATCGCTGCGAATACTTACGTAGGCAGTTTCCAGAAACATCTTCTCAGGCAATGGCCATTCGATTCGCACGATCGGATTGAACGACACCGGACCTTCCGCGGTTACTGCCGGCGAGCTGCCCGCGGTTGGCTTCGATTGATCGGAGCTCTGGCTGGCATCGAAAGCGACCGACGAGCTCAGTAGCCGATCGCGTAGCACGATGCGCGCCTGCGTCGGCGCTTTGCCGGCGTCGTCATAAATGCCGACATCCACGCCGTATGCGGTTGCTACCTTTGAAGAATCAGGCGACCAGACGGGTGGCGCCTGGGCCAGTTCATCATCCAGTAGCCGTTCTTTTCCCTCGGTCGTGATCGTGCGCGGACGTCCGGCGGGAGTTTTAAATGCCCGTTCGCGCTCTTCCCACTCACTTTCTTTGCACGCCAACGCCGCCAACGCATGCCCGTCCGGGGCCCACGACAGCGCGAAGTAAATCAGTCCATCGCGCGTCGTCAACGGCCTGAGATTGTAGCCGTCACGGTCCGCGAGATAGATCTGCTCGGTCGCAAAAGTCGCCAGCGGTGCAAACACGGGCATCACCGTGGTGGGCGAAGGGACCGGCGTTTCAAGCGGCAACGGCGCTGCCGGTTCAGCCGGGGTTGGGCTGGGAGTTGGCTGCGCGGCCCTACGCGCGACGAACGCAATCTGACTGCTGTCGGCGGACCACACAACGGAATCCTGAAAGACCACCGCTAATTCAGGCGGCGTGATGTTGCGAATAAACGAACCGCTGGCCGCATACAAATCGATGTGAAAGGTCGTCGAAGATTCGTCCTGCTTGCTGTAGAGCGCGAGGGCGCGCTGGCCATCAGGCGAGAGCAAGGTCCGCAAGAGGACGAGTTCTTCATCCTTGCGGCGTTCATCAAAGTCCTGCTGGATTGCCGGCACTTGCTTTGGCTCGTCCGCGGCGAGGTTCTGAGGTGTTTCCACGTCCGCCGCGAACGTGAACGCCAGTCGCTGCGCCGGCACATCTCGCAACTGTCGCGGCCGCACGCGTTGCGCTTCGCTCTCAGTGCGACAGCCGGACAGCAGGGCCAGCGTGGACAAGCAGAGAACTACTGAAAGTATGAAAGCAGCGGACGTCCCGCCTGGGTAAGTAGATCGCAATGAATTGAGTGAAGGTCTTCGCCCCTCCCCGTGCGCGGGGAGGGGTTGGGGGTGGGGTTGTGCGCGTCGGCAACCTCTCCCCCCACCCCCCTCTCCGCCGGCGGAGAGGGGGAGTGAGTAACGAAACAGACTCATCTGCCGCCGATCTTAGAAAGTGCGCGCGCGAACTGTCAACGACGCGGGGTTTTTCAGGAATGCCTGCGAATTGGCGCCGCCCAGAAGTTCGCGGGCGAGATCGAGATCGAGACTGAACAGGGCGCGAATTGTGTTACGCGGCGAAAGATGGTCTTCATCTGAGCTGTCATCATCAACGCAGTTGTGCTCGACCGCGCGCGCCAGGCGTCGCGGCAGTGGCTCCCAACTCGGCGTCTGACGAATGAACGCGCGCGTGGCGTCCACGCCCACTAAATCGCAGGCCAACTCTTCCGCGCGCTGACCCTGAATTCGCAACCCGGTGCGCGCGGCTGCGCGTCGTCCAATCGCGCGAAACAAGGGCCGCAGCGAGTCGGTTTGTCCGCTGGCAACGTGTGTCAGTTCGTGGGCGAGCACGCTAATCATCGCTTCGTCGGAACGGAGCCCGGCGAGAAAGATTGTGCCGAACTCGATCGCGCGCGGGTCGCGCAACAACACCGACGCGTTGTCGCGCGCATCGACGTTGGGCCGCACTTGTTTTACCGCCTGCACGCGCGCGGCGGCTGCGTTCACGCGAGTCCGCGCGGGGCCGCTGTACATGGCGTATTCCTTGGCGAGCTGCACAATCTCATTCGCGACGAGCTTCTTTGTTATCGGCAACAGACGATTCGCGCGTTTCGCTCCCGCGACGGCGTCGGGATGGTTTATGGACATCGAAGGCCGCGACTGCATCACGTCAATCGGCGTGCTGCCCAAAGGATCGCGAATGCGTTCAGCGCAGGCGCTGCCGATCGCGCGCTCGACCGTGGTGCGATCGGCTGCCGTAAAGGCTTCAGGCGCAGTTGCGTGCGCGCCGCTGCGGCGCCGTGTTTGCGCGCTGGAAGAAAAATCGAAGGTGAGAGCGAAGAAAAGAAGAGCAACGAGGAGATAACCGACGGGGAGACGGAGAGACGGGGGGATGGGGAGAAAAGCAACCCCTCTCCCATTCTCCGCTTCTCCCCGTCTCCGTGTCCGGTTCTTCATTTGTTCTTCCATTCCGGCTTACGCTTCTCCATGAATGCCCGGACGCCTTCCTCCGCGTCTTCTGTCTTCATCAACTCGTGCAGGTACAGATTCTCCACGTTTATGAGTGCGGATTCAAAGCTTTGCCGCGTCCCAAGATCAAGAGCCATGCGCGTCATCGACAGGGCCGAGGCCGAAAGCCCGCGCAACTTCCCAAGCACGTCCTGGGTTTTTGATGCAAGTTCTTCAGATGGAACGACGTAATTCGCCAGACCCAGCCGCAAAGCTTCTTCGGCTTCAATCAGTTCGCCGGTCAGAATCAATTCGCGCGCGCGGCGCTCGCCGATGATGGCCGGCAAGAGAATCGCAGCAATCGGCGGAAACACGCCAAGCTTGATTTCAGGCTGGCCAAACTTTGCGCGATCGCTGGCAATGACAATGTCGCAAGCCGCGACGAGTTCACACCCGCCGCCCAACGCCGGTCCGTCGACAACGGCAATCGTTGGTTTCGCAATCTGCTGAAGTGTGCGGAACACCCCATGAAAGGTGTCCAACATCTGGAAGACAGTTGCCGGCACATGTTCTTCGACGGCGACACCCGCGCTAAAGGCGCGCGTTCCTTCGGCGGCATCGAAGACGATCGCCGCCAGGTCTCGCTGCTGCACGCAATCATTTAAGGCCGCGGTCATCTCGCGCATCATCGCAATGTTCAGCACGTTGAGCGGCGGACGATTGAAGGTGACACGCGCCACGCGTTCTTGAACCTCGAACTTTATGTTTACGAAATCTGGCATGGACGATTAATCCCATTCCTCCGGCCGCGGTCCCGCATCCATGCCTTCGGTGCTCACCTGTTTCAAGACTTTCACGTGCATGTCGCCCGCGACCCTGATTTGGCACGAGAGACGAAAGCCCTCTTCGAGCGCTCCGCGCAGGGTAAGGCATTGGAGTTCGGTTTCACCCATCGGTGGCGCGCTACCGTCCAGCACCTCAACCCGGCAGGTGGTGCAGCGAGCGTTTCCGCCGCAGCGGTGAAGAATATCCACCCCGCCGTCTTCCAGCACCAGCACCAGACGGCGCCCGGTTGTCCCTTCGATTGTTTTAGTACCCTGAGCGGTTTCTGCGTTGATTGTCGGCATAAAGCAACTCCTGTTTGAATGTATTAAGAGCGTGACTTGATCTGGTATCAGTTTCGAATGTTTCTATTGCCCAGACGGCTCTGTCACGACTGGAGCCTTTAGGTACTTCGCAAAGAATCGCACGTAGCGGCGCACGCGATCCAGGTTGTGACGCGGCTCATTGAAGCCGTGACCTTCGCGCGGATAGACGACAAACTCCACCGGCACCTTCATCTCCTTCAGCGCCATGTAAAATTCCTGCGCCTGCGCGAGCGGCACGCGCGTGTCCACTTGTCCATGCATGATCATCGTGGGCGTCTTCACGTTCTTGATGTACTTCATCGGCGAACGGTCCCAGTAAAGATCGGTCGCGTCCCAGGGGGCTTTGTCCGAATAGAACCAGCGCAGGTAACGCTGAATGTCGTTCTGCGAATACATCGAGTAGATGTTGGTCAGACCGGCGCCGGGCGAAACAGCTTTGAAGCGATCGGTCTGGGTCAGAATCCAGAATGTCATGTAACCGCCGTACGACCAACCAAACGCGCCCAGCCGATCGGGATCGGCTAACCCGCGGGTGATCATCGCATCGACACCGGTCATGCAATCTTCGAAGTCGCCTTTGCCCCAGGTGTTCTTGTTCGCCTGGGCGAACGCCAGACCTTTGCCGGTCGAGCCGCGAAAGTTTGGTTGCAGTACGGCGAAGCCATTCGCGGCCAGCACCTGGACCGTTCCGGCCCAACTGTTCAGTGACGCGCCGGTCGGGCCGCCATGGGGATTCAGCAGAAACGGCACCTTGCCCGAGGTGTAACCCACCGGCTTGGTGAGCACGCCTTCTACTTCAGTCCCGTCCTTGCTCTTCCACTTGACGATTTCAGAGTCCGCGAGCGCATAGTCCTTTAGCCATGAATTATGATCGGTGACAGTTTTGACTGTGGTGAAAGCGAGGTTCGACGTGTAGATCTGCGCCGGGTGCTGCGATGAAGCTGTCGTGCCCACAATAGTTTTGCCGTCACGGCTAATTTCCGTAATGCCTGTCGATCCGCCGCGCTTAGTTAATTGTTTGACGGCGCCGGTGCCGACGTCCACTGAGAACACTTCGTTAGCTTGAAGGATATTAGTGCTGAAGTAGATCGTCTTGCCGTCGCGCGACCAAACCGGCGTGCCCGCATCCAGCTCGAACTTCGCGGTAAGTTGTTTTGGCGCGCCGCCGGCTGCGGGGAGCAGATAAAGGTAGTTCGTAGCCACTCCGTCACCACCATCCGGATTGCCCGCATACGCGATCCATTCACCATTTGGTGACCAGCGGGCTGAGTCGCTCGAGCCTTCATCCGCGACGATCTTTTTCTTTTCGCCGCTTGCGACGGTCACCATCCAGATATCGCTGAGACCGCCGTCGTCGGCTTTCGGCGTTGGCCTGGTGACGTAGGTGATGCGAGTACCATCCGGCGACCACTGCGGATCGCCGATGGTGAACGCGCCTTCCGTCAGACGCTTCTCTTCTTTCTTATCGACATCGAACAGCCAGAGGTGCGACATCTTGATGTCGCGATCCATAACGATCGTGTCGTCTTTGACCTTCTTACGATCCTCTTCGTCTTTGTTCGGCTGATCCACGGCCGTCAGCACCAGTCGCTTGCCATCCGGCGAGAAACGAAAGCCGCTGACGCCGCCTTTGTGCGCAGTGACCGCCCAGGCCTCGCCGCCGTCGGCCATCATCATCCAAACCTGGCGCTCGCCGTCCTTCTCGCGGTCAGTAAGGAAAGCGATCATCGTGCCGTCGGGCGACCATTCCGGCGCGGTCGCGCTCTTTTCACCGCGCGTATACTGCCGCGCTTTGCCGCCGTTTGTAGGAACCACCCAAAGCTGCGTCACGCTCTTCCATTCTTTGTCCTTCTCCATCTTGATCTCGCTGACGGTGTAGAGCACGCGCGAGCCGTCGGGCGAAATTCGTGGCGCGCCGACGCCATTTATCTTTAGCAGGTCGACTGCTGTTAAAAGTTTCTTCCCGTCTTTGGCGCGTGGCTCGGGATCGGCTTTTGGTTTTGAACTTTCCTGCGCCGCGACCGCGGCCGCGGTCATAACAAAGGCGAATAGAATTGTGGCGAAGCGTTTGGGGTTCATGTGATTCTCCTCGAGGGATTGAGCCTGCGGAGCAGGCGGCAGCGTAAAGCCTGGGGCGTAAGCCCCAGGAAACATAACCCAAATTGAATCAGCCCGTGAAACGGGCGACAGAGGCTGCGAGATTAATCGCGGAGCGGCTGTCGCCCACTTTGCGGGCTCTGTTTACTCTCGTGTAGATGAAACGTAGACCGCTTTAAAAGAGTAAGGTAAGAGGTGCGGGTGGTAAAGCGAAAGATGAATTGAGTACTACTCATCACTCGGCCGACGCGGTTTTTTTTTATAGGGTGGAATCGGTAGGCCCGCGCCCTTTGGCCGAGATTCATCCGGTACCTTCTTTGCTTCGAGCCGCTGCAAAACTCGGGGTGGAATAGTGAATTCCTTGTATCCATCGTCAACGATTACGTCTCGCTTCCATTTATACAAGTCGGAGAAATACCGCCAGTAGAAAATTACACCCTCACCAGTATCCAGGTTGATCCTCACGCAGTTGAAAGATATTGGATAGCCAAGCCTCCCTTTTAGTTCTGATGTGTCGTACAGCGCACCGCTCGCAAAATGCATATACTCGTCATCGGTCAAGACGTTAATCGTGGTTTCAGTCGTGGGTTCGTGCTCATGGCCGCGCAGAATAAAGTCAAATTTGGGTAAGAGCGCCCGTTGCATTCGTCTGTCAAAGTCCTTGAACCACATCGATTCTGGTGGATGATGCAGCAACGCGAACTTTATGTCAGCCGACTCAAGCAGCTGCACCGATTTGAAAATCTGGGGTTCTCCAAGAACGAGTTCGCCCAGGTCAACGTCGTACGTCCGGCTTCTCTTCTTCGTCGAAAGCCAGGCCGAATTGAGGCCGGCAACTCCAAGTTTGACTCCAGAATGCTCGAACTGATCCACGTAAAAATAATCGTTCTTAAAAATCGGCGGCTTTGGCAGCTTGTCATCCAGGAACTTCCAAAAATCGTCGAAACGAGCAAAGGTCTTTTTTCGATCAGGCTCGTTAGCGGTATTAACAAAAAAATCGCTGACCTCGTATTGGTCAGACAACGTTTTCCTTAGCCTCTTATCATTGTCGATTTTGCTCCAAGCAACGTCGTGATTACCTGGAACGACATAAGTGCGAATCTGCTTCGACAATCGCGATTCAATTTGTTTTAAAAAATCGTTAGCGATCTGGTACTGCTCAATCTCACCGGAATACGCAATATCGCCGGTGAAGAACAGCAGGTCTGGGCTCAATTCCCACTCAGCCAAAAGTTTTGGAAGTTGAGATAGGAAGCTCTCTTTCACTTTGTCCTGAGTCCAACGCATTGCGCCCACTGCATTCTGGAAATGGACGTCAGACAGATGGAGCCACGTGAGGACTCTTCCATCCTTTCGCAGTTGATCTGACAACGTGAGCCAGCGCTTCACATAAGGAGCCTCTTCCACCACATCGAACTTGGTGTCTCGTGGATCGATGTTGTAAGCATCGAATAATTGCTGTAACTCCGCGGGCAGCGGTTTTTGCCTGAGAGCTTGTTTGAACTTCTCAGCAACGTCGGTCGGCAGGTCGAAAAAGAAGCGGACGCAGCCCTCGACTATTTTTATTTTTCGAATCTGTTCTGGATCGGTTCCTAAGGCGCTTGCAAGATCCGCAACGAATTGAGGCTCAATGCGGCGGAAACTTCGCGGGTCGGTTTCTAATCTGACCTCGATCCGAGTGCGCTTGGTCGCAATCTGATTTTGCAGTGTGAGGGAGCTTAGATTGCTCATGCTTGGATTCTCCGTTGAAAGATTGAGGCTCACCGGCGCCCACGATCTGGGCCTTTTTTGCGCGCAGTATAGACAGCAAGACTGGTTAGGTCAATTAGAACTTTCCTTTTACAGGTAATCTCATCGGAATTTTCACGCCCTTTTCGCGCGCCGTATCCGCGGCTTCTTCATAACCTGCGTCGACATGACGAGCGACCCCGAGGCCGGGATCGTTGGTGAGCACGCGGTTCAGACGCTTCGCGGCTTCATCCGTTCCGTCGGCAACTGAGACCTGGCCGGCGTGCAGCGAATAGCCTATGCCGACACCCCCGCCGTGGTGAAATGAAACCCAGCTGGCGCCGCTCGCCGTGTTCAGCAGTGCGTTCAGAATCGGCCAATCAGCGACCGCGTCTGAGCCGTCTTTCATTCCCTCAGTTTCGCGAAACGGAGACGCCACTGATCCGGTGTCGAGATGATCACGCCCAATCGCAATCGGAGCTTTCAAATCGCCACGCTTTACCAGTTCGTTAATCGCTTCGCCCATCTCCGCACGCTCGCCGTAGCCGAGCCAGCAGATGCGCGAAGGAAGCCCCTGAAACTGCACTCGATCGCGCGACAACCGCAGCCAGCGATTCAAAGTCTGATCGTCCGGAAAAAGTTCGAGCGCAAGATCGTCGGTCTTGCGAATGTCTTCCGCTTCACCGGACAGAGCGACCCAGCGGAAAGGGCCTTTGCCTTCACAGAACAACGGGCGAATGTATTCAGGCACGAAGCCGGGAATCTCGAAAGCGTCTTTCGCGCCGGCTTCGAACGCCATTTTGCGAATGTTGTTTCCATAATCGAAGGCCACCGCGCCCGCGCGTTTCAGCGCCAGCATCGCTTCGACATGACGCGCCATCGATTCCATGGAGCGCTGAACGTACGATTTAGGATTCGTGCGTCGCAGTTCGCTGGCGTCTTCCATCAACACGCCCGCCGGAACATATCCGTTCAAAGGATCGTGCGCGCTGGTTTGATCGGTGACTGCGTCAATCTTCACGCCCCGGCGAACAATCTCCGGTAAAAGTTCTGCACAATTGCCAACAAGGCCAACTGACACAGCGCGGTTCTGTTGCCGCGCGTCTTCACAAATATCGAGCGCTTCATCCAAATCCTGCGCCATGCGGTCGCAATACCCGTTGAGCACGCGACGCTCAATGCGGGCCGGATCGACTTCGATGCCAAGAAAGACCGCGCCGTTTAGAGTCGCGGCGAGTGGCTGCGCGCCACCCATGCCGCCTAATCCACCTGACAACAGAAGCCTGCCGCGCAAGTCGCCGCCGAAATGCTTGTCGGCCATCGACGCGAACGTTTCAAACGTTCCCTGCACAATGCCCTGCGTGCCGATGTAGATCCAACTGCCCGCGGTCATCTGCCCGTACATCATCAGGCCTTTGCGTTCGAGTTCATGAAAATAATCCCAGTTGGCCCACGCACCGACCAGGTTCGAATTCGCAATCAGAACGCGCGGCGCATATTCGTGTGTGCGAAAGATGCCTACGGGTTTGCCCGATTGCACGAGGAGCGTTTCGTCGCTCTCTAATTCATGAAGCGACCGCACAATTGCGTCAAACGATTCCCAGTTGCGCGCGGCTTTGCCTGTGCCGCCGTAAACGATCAGGTCGTCGGGTTTCTCGGCGACTTCGCGGTCCAGGTTGTTCATCAGGCAGCGCAAAGCAGCTTCCTGATGCCAGCCTTTACAGTTGAGTTTGGCGCCGCGCGGCGCTCGAATGTTTCTTATCGTCATCTCAAAGGAGGGTGTCGAATTCAGCAGTTCGCGTAGCGTCCGCAATCGCTTGAATGTCCGCCGACATAGACCGGTCGGCGGTGAGCCTCGTCACATGTTTGCGCACAATGTCATAGGCTGCGCGCGCGCCGCTACCCGGCCGCAAAGGCTGGCGGTGTTCCAAACCTTCGGCCGCGGTGATCAGTTCAATTGCTACGATTCTCTCTGCCAGTTCCACGATCGCTCGCAGCTTGGTCGCGCCGGTCATGCCCATCGAAACGTGATCTTCTTTGCCGCCGTCCGTTGGGATGTTGTCGATGCTGGCCGGGTGCGCGAGCACTTTCGCTTCACTCAACAGCGAAGCGGCGACAATCTGCAGCATCATGAAACCTGAGCCGACGCCTGGTTGAGTTGTCAGAAACGGAGGCAGGTCTTCGTTCGTCAAGGGATTCACCAGGTGATCGATGCGTCGTTCGGTGATGCTCATCAAATCCGTCAGCGCTATGGCCGCGTAATCTAACGCCATCGCGACGGGCGCACCGTGAAAGTTGCCGCCGGAAAGAACTTCGCCCGTATCGGTGAACACCAGCGGGTTGTCCGTCGCGCTGCCGGTTTCTGTTTCGACAATGTCGCGCACGTGCGCGAGCGCGTCACGAACCGCGCCGTGTACCTGCGGCATGCAGCGCAGCGAATAAGCATCCTGCACGCGTGGATCGTTTTCCACGTGCGACTCGCGAATCTCACTGTCGCGCAGCAGTTCTCGCAGGTGCGCCGCAACTTCGGTTTGTCCGCGGTGGGGACGCGCCGCATGAATTCGTTTATCGAATGCGACGGGCGTTCCTTTCAAAGCTTCCAAAGACATCGCGCCGGCGACATCGGCTAGACGCGTCAACCGAGCTGCATGATGCAGCGCGAGTCCGCCCACCGCCGCCATCGCCTGCGTCCCATTCAACAGCGCGAGTCCTTCCTTCGCCTCGAGTTGTAGTGATGCGATCCCCGCGCGCTTCAAAGCATCGGAGCTCCCCATGCGCTCACCTTCGTGGAATGCTTCGCCCTCGCCGATAGCGGTCAAAGCGAGATGAGCCAGGGGCGCGAGATCGCCACTCGCACCAACCGATCCTTTCTCGGGGATTACGGGGGTGACGCCGCGATTCAACATTTCGACCAGCGTCTCGACGACGATCGGTCGACAGCCACTGAACCCCAGCGCCAGCACGTTAGCGCGCAGCAGTAACATCGCGCGCGCTTCTTCAATTGAAAGTGGATTGCCGAGTCCGCACGCATGACTGCGCACCAGATTCAGTTGGAGCTCGCGAATCTGCGACGGGTCGATACGAATGTCGGACAATTTTCCAAAGCCGGTGTTGATGCCATACACCGTGCGATTTTCGGCGATGATTTTTTCGACCACGAGGCGGGACTGTTCGATTCGCTGGCGTGCTTTCGAGGCGAGGGCAACCGTTTCTGTAGCTCGCGCCACCGCCGACACTTCAGCGAGCGACAGTCTTTGGCCGTCAAGTTCGATCATATTCGTGCAGTAAGCAGTGAGCGATAAGCAGTTCTGCGCGACTGCTGACGGCTCGCGGTTTACTGCTTTGATTTCACCCGGTCAGGAGTGTCGGTGGTGTGAATCCGGCGATCGGGCGTACGCGTAATATCGATCTTCTTGTGCTCGCCGGTGGTGCCGCGCATTCGCTGGCGCGCGCGTTTCGCACGGCGGACCGTGGCTTTTGGGACTGACGTGGCGGCGCGTGTCCAACTGCTCATGCGTTGCAACGGATGCAGCGAAAACTCGTGACGCGGCAGAACTTCGCCAGTCGCTTCGCGCAGCTTGACGGTGCCGACTGCGCCAATGAATAAAGCCGTGTTGAAAAGGAACCCGATGAGGAAAACGATCCATCCGGGAATCAAACCCACTTGCGCGCGGAACAGGAACTCATCAAATGTGTGGGCCGAAACCGGATGCAGATAAACCTTCAGGTTCCAGCTCAACGCCAACAGCGCGAACAGCCAGATGTAGTTTCGGCGCAAGCGCCGGCCGATCGCTTCCCAGACGCTGATCGTGAAATGCGGGGTCAGTAAATCCGCCGCCAGGTGGGAAGCCCACTCTTGATCGCGCGGGACGTTGTCGGGCGCCAGCATTGGCGCGTAATACCCGGTTTCCAGGACGCGGACGCGGCTGGCCCAAATTTCGTAATAACGATAGCGACGCGCTTCCATCAAAAGAAAGATCGCCACCAGAATCGAAATGATCGGAATGATGAAATGCGGATTGTTCGGCGAGCTGAAAGCGAACGAGAGTGCGCCGCCGGCCGTCAACACTGCCCAATTCGTCGTCGTATCCAGCCGGTTGCGCCAGGTGTTCGAGCGCTGAATCTCTCCCCGGTAGAAGTGCACCATCGCGGTGGTGACTTCTGCTGACGACATTCGTTTGGCCGGATCTACCGGGTTTACTTTCTGCCGATCCGGCGTCACTGTCTCATGCGATGAATCGACTGACACCGGCCGCAAGCGACCCGCGGGCCGTTCGCCCGGCACGGCCAGCGACGGATCACGGACACCGCCCGACGGTCGTGACGGGATTCGCGAAGTAATCTGCGATTCGTGAATGCTGTCTGTGCGCGCGCCGGTAGTTCGTTGGGTTGGCTCAGTAGTCGTCGGCATCTTAGGCTGAGAACGTGCGGTTTGGGAGCGTCCGCGGAAGCCTTGAAGATAATAACATGAAATGAGTATAGTTGGGCCTTGCTGTTTGAAGCGATGTTTTCAGTCGTAGCAGAAGAAGTGAGTGTCGAAGCGCGAGCCGCGCACGAGCGCTGGATGAGCGAAGCGATTCGGGCGGCGCGCGAAGCAGAAGCCGCCGGCGAGGTGCCGATTGGAGCCTGCATCGTCATCGACGGAGAACTGCACGCCGTTGCCGGAAACCGCACGCGCACGGATTGCGATCCGACGGCCCATGCTGAGATTGTCGCGTTGCGTGAAGCCGCGCGGAAATTCGGCAACTACCGGTTGGCGAAGGCGGTGGTTTACTCGACGATCGAACCGTGCGCGATGTGCGCGGGCGCTTTGATTCAAGCGCGGGTGCCGCTGTTGGTTTACGGCGCACCGGACGAAAGAGCCGGCGCAGTCGATTCCCACTTCCAGATCTGCGACTCCGATCATCTGAATCATCGAGTCGAAGTGGTGCGCGGGGTTTTGGAAGCAGAGTGCCGCGCGCTGATGCAAGAGTTCTTTAGAGACAGACGTCAGAGGTCGGAAGTCAGACATCCGACGTCAGATGGAAACTTGTTAATCGAGGCAGATTCTGACATCTGATCTCTGACGTCTGACATCTGTTTGTTCGCGCGGAGAGGTCGCATAGTGGATTAGTGCACCGGTCTCGAAAACCGGAGTGGGTTAACGCCCACCGTGGGTTCGAATCCCACCCTCTCCGCCAGAAATGCAGAAGTCAGATGTCAGAGATCAGAGGTCAGAAAAATCACCTTCAGCGCTCAATCAAGAGATCAGAAGTCGGTCGAGCAAAATCTGATCTCTGATCTCTGACATCTGATGTCAGTTTCCGGGGAAAGGTGCAGGAGTGGCTTAACTGGCAGCACTGGAAATGCTGTGTGCGGCAACGTACCGTGGGTTCGAATCCCACCCTTTCCGCCATAACAACAGAGGTCAGAGATCAGACGTCAGACATCAGAGGTCAGAAGTCAGACATCAGAGGTCAGAGGTCAGAGATCAGATGTCAGACGTCAGATCAGACTGGGGCGCGCGACCAACTCTTTACCTTGACGATTAAACATTTCCAGCGCTCTGATGCTGGCGTCGGCTTTCTGACCTCTGACCTCTGACCTCTGATGTCTGACGTCTGATCTCTGACATCTGATCTCTGACCTCTGATTCTGTGGTGAATTCCATGATCAAATCTAAAGTATTCCTGACAGTCATCACCGCGGCGACCGCCGTCTTGATTTTCGTTTCTGCCGTTGACGCGCAGCGGAGAACGACGAAGCGACTGACGGTCTGCGGCAATCCCAACGCTGCGTGTCCTTCGCAGGCCACCTTCGAACCGCACGACTTGCAGTTTCGCGTGCCGCAGAATGCAGTCATCTGGGAAACCGAGTTGTTCTACGCCGTCGTGCTTAAAAGCATGAACGCGTCCGATGAAAATTGCGACGCCCATATTCCGGAAGCGGAACGTCTGGCCGCGCAAACGCTTTTTCCTGACCGTAAAGTTTTCGCTTCGCGTTGCGTTGAACCGGGGACTTTGTATTACACCAACACGCGGCCAAACACCCGCTTGATGGCCGTTTATGCCGGCCCAACTTTGGCGGAAGCGAATCGGGTGCTGGCAGCGGCCAAAGCGATGAGCAAGTTCTCCGGGGCCTATGTGAAACGGATGAGGGCGGGATTCAACGGCACCTAATAGGTCAACCCCAACACGCAAGCTTCGCAAACGCACCATGCGATCAATCAAACTTGTCCTGCTTCTGATGGTTTTTGCGGGTGGGGCTCACGCCCAAGCGCCGGCTGCGGTCAACTTTAACGAAAGCGGCAAAGCGCTTCACGCCAAAGGTGATCGCGCCGGTGCGATCGCGGAGTTCACCAAAGCTATTGAAGTCGATCCGCAGTACGCGATGGCCTACAACAATCGCGGCGCGACTCGCAACGACCTCGGTGATTTCGATGGCGCACTCGCCGACCTCACGCGTGCCATTGAGATCGATCCGCGGCTGGCGAAAGCTTTTTACAATCGCGCCATCGCGAAAAAAGCGAAAGGCGATCTTGACGGATCCATCGCCGACTACACCAAAGCGATCGAGATCGATCCCAGATACGCATCGGCTTACAACAATCGCGGTCACATCTGGCTCGACCGACGAGACTTCCAAAAGGCCATCGCTGATTTCGACAAAGCCATTGAAACCGATTCGCGTTTCGCGATGGCTTACTTCAATCGTGGATTCGCTCGGGGACACAGCGGCGATCTCAGCCGCGCAATTGAGGACTTTACCAAAGGCTTGGAGCTCGAGCCGCGAAATGTCTCGGGCATTTTCAACCGTGCCTTCGCCAAACAATTGAAAGGCGATCCGGCTGGAGCCATAGCAGATTACCGCAAGGCTATCGTGATTGATCCGAAACATGCCGAGGCCTATAACTCCTTAGCCTGGCTGCTAGCGACTTCCCCCCGGGCCGATTTGAGGAATGGAAAACAGGCGGTGCAGTACGCCCTGAAAGGGGCTGAGCTGACAGCGTGGAAAAGTCCAGGGTCACTGGAAACTTTGGCCGCAGCTTATGCTGAAGTTCGCAACTTCAGAGAAGCGATTAAATGGCAGACCCGGGCTTTAACCTTCCCCGAGGCAAAAAATGAGGAGCCAGCCAACCTGCGACTGAAACTCTACCAACAGCGACGCCCCTTTAGAGACCAATAGCCCTCTTCGATTTATTTGTTGATTTACCGGAAGGACCTTTTATGAACGACGACAAACTGGCACTCGAAGAGGCGCGCCGTGCCGGACAGCACGGCTCGGTCAAAGCGCAGGTTGAAGGCGAGGTGGAAGCTGAGATCGCTGAGCAAGCGGCGCGCACTGCTCCGCCGGAAGAAGCGAGAGTCGAACAGGTGGCTCAGAACTTTCGTGCCAAAGCCGTTGATGAAGTTGTCGAGCATGAGCATGAGGTTGAGCGCGCCCGCGGGCTGGCGCGAGTCTCGCAGATCGTCGATTACCTCTTTTACGTTGTTTACGCACTGCTGGGACTGCGCTTCCTGTTAGCGCTGATGGCCGCGCGCAGTACTTCAGGCTTCGTGCGATTTATCGTGGCAGTGACGGACCCGCTCTATGAACCGTTTCGCGGCATTGTCGCCAGTCCTCGGACAGATGGTGGGCACACGTTGATGATGCCTTTGGTGATCGCGATCATCGCGTATCTGCTATTGCATCTCGGCATCAATGGGTTACTGCGGCTGATTGCGCATCGCAAAACCGCGATTTAGCCGGTGAGTGAGGCTCAGCCGAGGGGCAGTAGCCCGACCATGAGGGAGGGCAATTTATGAGATCTCAAATTTGAGATCTGAGATTTCAACAGCCCTCCCTCACGGTCGGGCTACCGCCCCGTTTCGACAATCGGCAATCGGCAATCTAGAATGCTCTTATCAGACTTCGGGCTCCGCACAACGCTCGTCTTGTGAACCCCGCCAGGCCGGGAACGGAGCAACGGTAGCATCGACAGCGTGTGTTGCGGGTAAGTCCGGAGTCTGACCTAAACTTTTCGTCGCATCTCTCCTAAGGCCACTTCATACGAAGGAGACTTCGAAATGAAATCAATCATTGCAGCAACCCTGTTCATCGTCACGTGCTCCCTGTCCGCCTTTAGCCAAGGCGATTCCCGAACCGAGCTGCTCAAAGAACTCGAGACAAAACGGGCTGAGCTCGGGAAACTCGAACTGAGGGTGCTCGAGCCGGCGACTGAGGACCGCGAGGCGTATGCGCAGTTTCTTGCTCAGCCGGACACCGGACTAATGCGGCTGCTGCCTCGAGAGAAATATGACTCGCACGCCAACGGCAAATCCGGCCTGACTATTCGCGGCGGTGGCTCCTATTATTCCTTCACGCGTCAGTCGAATGAGTACGGCAGAGCGACTGACCTTGGTTTGCAGCAGGGGAACTTGTCCGTTGGTTTTGCCGGTGCGGACTACGGGATGCTCATCAAACTCGAGGGCGCGAATCTGGAGGACGTCTCGACAGAGCTTCCCGGCATTACTTTCCTCGCGAAATACGCCGCGGTGTCGTCTGAGCCCGATGCCCGCATCGAACAACGCCGTTTTGGCAGCGCCGGCACAGTGATCGAAGGCATTTCTTATAAAGGGAATTTGCGGCCCGAAGTCGGCGCGACATATGTCTTGCGCTCAATTGCTTTTGAGGCTTCCGACGTGCTTGTCGCATTCAAAGTCGTGCGCCAGGATACTGACGGCAGTCTGATCATTGCCTGGAAGCTTTTGAAGAAATATCCCAAGCCCGAGCTGAATCGAAATACAGCATCCAGATAAGCCTTAATGTCCTATCAAGTCATCGCCCGCAAGTGGCGGCCACAAACATTTGAAGATGTGACGGGTCAGGAAGTCCTGACCCGCACGCTCCAGAATGCTCTGGAGCACGATCGTCTGCATCACGCGTATCTTTTTTCCGGCGCCCGCGGCGTGGGAAAGACGACCACTGCGCGACTGGTCGCCAAAGGTCTCAACTGTCACAAAGCAAAAGGCCCGACGGCGACGCCGTGCCCGACGACTGACGAAAAGGCTTGTTCTTCGTGTCGCGAGATCTCTGAGGGCCGTTCGATGGACGTGCTGGAGATCGACGCCGCCTCGAACACGGGCGTGGACAATGTGCGCGACGTAATCATCGGCAGCGTCGCTATCGCTCCCGCACGTGACCGCTACAAAGTCTTCATCATTGACGAAGTGCACATGCTTTCCGGGCCGGCGTTCAATGCGCTGCTGAAAACGGTCGAAGAGCCGCCGCCACGTGTCGTCTTCATCATGGCGACGACTGACGCGCACAAGGTGCCCGAGACAATTTCTTCGCGCTGCCAGATTTTCGAATTCCGCACGATTGCCACGGCCAAGATTGCCGAACGGCTGCGATTGATTGCCGACGCGGAAAAGGTTTCGATTTCGGATGAAGCGGTCCGCGAAATCGCCCGCGCCGGTGATGGCTCGATGCGTGACGCGCAATCGGCTTTCGATCAGGTGATCAGTTTTGCCGGCAAGAAGATCGCCACTGAAGATGTCGAGAAAGCTTTAGGGCTCGCCGGCGCCGACGTGCTCGCGCGCGTGATGTGCGGCATTGCTGAAAACAAACCGGCCGAAGCTCTGGCGATTGTCGACGACATCGTCATGCGGGGGCACAACCTGCGAAATTTCTGCCGCGAAGTGCTGGCCCACTTGCGCGATCTGCTGGTAGTGAAAGTTTCAGCCGATCCCAAAATTCTCGATTCAGCTTGGACTCATGCTGCCGCGCTGGCACAGCAAGCAGAACAGTTTTCCGAATCAGATCTGGTCCGCTTCTTCCATTCGCTCGCGGAAACAGAAAGCACTTTGAAAGATGCAGCGAACCCGCGTTACCAGGTCGAAGTGGGCCTGGTGAAACTGATGGAGATGCGCCGGCTCGCGCCGTTGGGCAATCTCGTTGAACGCATCGCGGCGCTTGAATCAGCATTGCGAACCGGCAAGCCTCCAGCGGAAACAGCGAGTCTGCAAACCGCGCGCGTGGCGCCGGCGCCGTCGTCACGACCGGAAACATCGGCGCACAGCGTCGCCACCGAAACCGCACCGGCAATGACTACCTCTACTGAGCGGCCAACCGTGAACGCGAGCGGCGACGACTCGTTCTGCGGAAACGTCAAAGCGAAGCTTGAGCACAAGCGGCGTCGCCTGCTGGTCGCCGCACTTAACAGCTCGTTGCGCGTTGATCTCGAGGGTGACGAACTCGTCATTGAGTTCACGGCAGAGGCGAAGCACTATCGGGACACGCTGATGAAGCCCGAGAACGCAAAAGCCTTACGCGAAACTTGTGCTGAGGTTCATGGAAGAGAGGTCGCGATTCGTTACTTAATCAAGTCTGAGGACGACCCGGTGGCTTCAACCAACGTCACTCCGGACGCTCGCGAGGCGAAACAGAAAGCGCGCCGCGCCGCGGCCGCAGATCCAACCATCCAGCAGGTCCAGCGCACGTTTGGCGCCGAGATCGTTGACGTCAAACAGACCTAGAGTCACTAAACGCAAAGGAACTCGGCTCTCGCGCATGAACCCAACGCGACAATCTCTAATCGGGAATTGGGCGTTGCTACTGCTCGTCTTTCTGACGGCCCTTCCAGCGGGCGCTCAATCCTCCGCCTCAAAACCAACCCCAACCGTCTATCTGCTAAAGCCGGCGCGAGTCTTCGACGGCGAGTCTGCGCAACTCCACACCGGTTGGGTGGTGCTCGTGCGCGGCGAAAAGATCGAGGCCGTTGGTCCGGCGAGTGAAATCAAAGCGCCCTCAGGCGCGAAAGTGATTGAGCTGCGCGGGATGACTTTGATGCCCGGGCTAATTGATGCGCACTCGCACGTGCTGCTCCATCCGTACAGCGAGACTTCCTGGAACGATCAGGTTGCGCGCGAGAGTCTTAGCCTGCGTACGGCCCGCGCGACAAATCATTTGCGCAGCAGTTTGATGGCAGGCTTTACGACGTTGCGCGATCTTGGAACTGAAGGCGCGGGCTATGCGGATGTTGGTCTGAAGCAGGCAGTGCAGCAGGGAATTATCCCCGGTCCGCGATTGATCGTGACGACCCGCGCGATTGTCGCGACCAACACGTACGGTCCGAAAGGTTACGCGTCCGAATGGAGCGTGCCGCAGGGTGCGGAAGAAGCCGACGGTGTCGACAACCTGACCCGCGTGGTACGCGATCAGATTGGCAAAGGCGCGGACTGGATCAAGGTGTACGCCGACTATCGTTGGGGCGCGGGCGGCGCCGCGCACGCGACTTTCACGCTCGACGAATTGAAGCTTATCGTCGAAGTCGCGAGGAGCGCCGGTATCCCGGTGGCCGCGCACGCGGGCTCAACCGAAGGCGCGCGCCGCGCGATTCTCGCGGGCGTCGAAACGATCGAACACGGCGACGGCCTGACGCCGGAACTTTTTCGCATGATGAAGGAGCGCGGCATCGCTTTCTGTCCGACACTTTCGGTGGCCAGCGCCGCGAACATGGACAACAAGAAGCGAGTCTTTAAACAGGCACTCGAATCCGGCGTGGTGATTGCGAATGGCAGCGACGTTGGCGTCTTCGCGCACGGCGACAACGCTAAAGAGATCGAAACGATGGTCGCGTGGGGAATGCCGCTGCTGGATGCGATTCGTTCCGCGACATCGGTCGATGCGCGCGTGCTGCACATGGAAGATAAGATCGGCTTTGTGAAAAGCGGACTTCTCGCCGATCTGATTGCCGTGGAAGGCGATCCGACTCGCGACATCTCATCCCTGCGTCGCGTGCGGTTTGTCATGAAAGGCGGCGAGGTTTACAAGCAACCTTAGTCCGCCATCTGCACTCGAAAGCCTGGAAGATCCTCCTGTGATGTATCCCAAGTTTGTAATTATCTTCTTCGTGGCCGCGCTGTACTTCTTGGGCGCCGGGCGGACACCGGCTCAAGACGGCGCCGGAGTTCGCGCCACTCTCAAATTCCCCGAAGACAAGACGACTTATCGGATCGGCGAACCTATTCGGCTGATGCTCGAGTTAACGGCTGAGCGCGAAGGCTATTCGACCGACATCATTTCCGACGGCACCGACCTGACCTGGGACAAGATAACGATCTCACCGGAAGCGGGCGTGTATCGTTGGGCCGAGGAGTCCCTTGGGAACCGCGGCATGCGAGATTACTTCTCGAACGCGGCGCTCACGACGAAACCGATTGTCGTCGACATCTATCTGAACGACTCGATTCGCATCGACCGGCCCGGCCGTTACTCAGTCCAGATTACAACGGGGCGTGTTTCTCCCGGCGGACCGCTCGAGCAACGGAATGTGCCCCTCACACTCACGACCAACGCGCTCACTTTCAATGTCGTACCGATGACGAACGACGAGGAAGAAAAGGAGGTCAAGCGGATTTCGCAGTTGATTGATTCGGCGCGTGGCTATCAGGCCGAGGAAGCAGCCGCGCGACAGCTCGCGTATCTGACCGGGGACATTTCAACGCGCGAGAAAGTGCGCCGGTTCCTGACGCCGGGATCGCGCTCAGGCAACTATTCAGCGCAGATTTATCACGGGTTGTTCATTGCGAGAAATCGCGCGTTGCTCCTGCAACTGTTGCAGGCGGCAATGAGAGATGTGGACACGCCAGTCACATACAGTTTGCTCAACGTGGTTGCGAAAGTTCATCTGCTGCTCGAACGAGTTGGGTCAGCCCAAAAGGCCATGCCACGCGGCAGTTTGATGATTAATGGCGGGGACCCAAGGTTTCTCGAAATTCGCGACGCTTACCTGGTCGAGTTAGGCAACAGCCTCAATAAACGAAGTGGCACGAGCCAAACGTTCACCGCCAAGACGCTGCTCATGAATCTGCCAAAGAGCGAGCAAGCCGCGGCCGCACTTCTGGCGGAAGTACAACGTATCCTGAGGGCCCAATTCGATACGTTGCACCCGTACGATCAGGAATACCTCATGCGCATGTACTGGGAACAGCTGCGCGATGCTTCGCTGGTTCCGTCGCTCAAGAAGATGCTGGCCTTCACGGCGGCCTCGAGCAAAAACGTTCACGACACCGCATTGAAGCGCTTGCTTGAAATGGCTCCGGATGAAGCGCGTCCTTACGTCATCGCACAAATTCGCGATCCTAAATCATTCATCGATCTTGAAGTAGTCAGTAGCCTCGCCGATAAGACCCTGCCGGAAGTTGACGACGCCCTGGTAGATCAAATTCGAGAGCTTTCAAAATCGAAGGCAAACTTTAGTCGGGTACACATGAAGCACAAAACTTCCCTCGCGGCGCGATTCGCAACCAAGTCAATCTACGCCGACCTGATGGATATCTATCGAAGTTCCGACGATTTGCCGGTTGAAGCACGAGCCGGCTTTCTCGCCTACTTCGCGCGTCACAATGAAGCGGAAGGGCTCGCTTTGTTGGAGCAGGCATTGGAAAAAGTCGGCCCGGCTCTTCAATTCAATATTCTGCCCGACTTCACAAAGTTGTATTTCTCGGATGGGGTGGGCGCGCTCTTGCGAACGCGACTGGACAGTGATGATCCTGACATCGTCAGCACTGCCGCCTACCTTATTTCGAAACATGGACCCGCGTCTGATCAGGCAGCCATCGAAAAGCGTTTGCAACGGTGGCAGGCACAGTGGAGAGGCCGAGCTGCGGAAGCAGACGCTAATGGTCAGGGCCGAGCCGAGAGGGAGTTGATTTGGGCGATGCTTCACGCGAAATCATGGAAGGCGTCACCGCCACGCGTCAAAGAACTTCAGCAGAGCTGCGTCACCACAGTTTGTAAGCAGCACTTCCGCCTGCAGAATTAGCTGCCGTGTGATTAAAGCGACGCTTGGACGTCACCTGCCGGCCGTTACCCGGCTTTACTAACTTAGGTGCATTAATCATTGAAGAACGCTCGACGCGTTACTAGAATGCGCACGTGAGCCGATCAGTGTCTTCACCATCGCTAACGAATCTCACCCAACTGCTGCTTGAGTGGCGCGGCGGCAGCCAACAAGCGCTGGATGCGCTGATGCCCGTGGTGTACGACGAGCTGCGGCGTTTGGCGCAGCACTACATGCGCGCGGAACGGCCTGAACACACGCTGCAAGCGACGGCGCTGGTGAATGAAGCCTACCTGCGGCTGGTGGACATGAAGGTTTCCTGGCAGGACCGCGCGCACTTCTTCGCGGTGGCGGCGCGGCTGATGCGGCGCATGCTGGTCGATCATGCAAGAGCCCAGCATCGAGCCAAGCGCGAGGGCGGACCGAAAGTTTCGCTCGATGACGCGCTGGAGGTTTCATGCAAGCCGGCTTCGGACCTGCTGGCGCTCGATGAGGCGCTCAGCCAACTCGCGACCCTTGATCAAAGGAAGAGCGAAATCGTCGAACTGCATTTCTTCGGCGGGCTGAGCAATGAAGAAGTGGCTGAAGCGCTCGGCGTCTCACGCGCTACGGTGCAGCGGGAATTACGTATGGCCAAGGCTTGGCTGAATCATGAACTTAAGAACAGTGATGAGTGATGAGTGATGAGTGAAAGCAACCCGAAGGGTTGCGAGAGAGTAGCCGGGGGTCGCAGCGAAGCGAAGACCCCCGGTAACCGTGGGTTTAAGAATCGGACCCTGAAAGGGTGCCAGAGTTCTGTGACCCTCTCAGGGTCAGAAAAAATGTTCACACTAGATCCTTTGCCTCAAGAGTGTGAATAAATGACGCCGATGCCACGCGTCAAAAAAAAACCGGCTGCCGTTCATCATGAATCAGCAGCCGGTCCGCAAGCGCCCCACGCGCCACGCTTTGTCACTCATTACTCATTACTTCCTTATTCCGCCTTGTGGTTCCGGTCTCCGAATCCATGTTTTTGACCGTCGAGCGGGCACAACGTCGCTTCTTCCGTATTGTCCAGGCGATGCTTCACCGGACGGAGGGTGCGCAGGTAAGCGAAAATCGCTTTCAGGTCATCATCCGTCATGTTCTTGAAGTAGCCGGTCGGCATCACGTAATTCAGTTTGCGCGCGCCGACGTGGCCCGTGCGCATTGTCCGGATGAACAGCGCTTCGTCGTAGTACGAAATACCTGTTGGGTCAGGCGTAATGTTGGCGCTGTAGATGTCACCCCACGATCCTTTCAAATGGAACCCACCGGCAAAGGCCATCTCCATCATGGGCTGTCCGTTTTGGTTCATCGGCGTGTGACAGGTAACACAGTTGCCTAACGTTGCCATGTAACGACCGCGCGCCACTTGATTGTAGGCATGATGCGCCGACACCTGTGAAGTGATCGGTTCATGCGGCGGCAGCGCAGCTTTCAAAGGTTCGGGTATTTGCGTCTTTGGCAGCTTGTTGCGCACTGGTTCGATCGAGCGAATGTAGGTGATTACCGAAGCCAGGTCCTCATCCGACATGTTTCGGAAATTCATGTAAGGCATCACCGGGAACAAACGCCGGCCGTCGTGGCCGATGCCTTCGCGAATCGCGCGTGCTAACTGTTCATCCGTCCATGAGCCTGCGCCTGTCTCAACATCCGGTGTGATGTTCGGCGCGACCAGCCACTCCATGCCGTCTTCAGCGAACACGGCGCCGGCGCCTTTCTGGCCGGGTTTCGGTTGCGCGCCCGGCTTCGAGTAGTCAACGTCCGAGTGACATTGAAAACAATGCGCGGTGGATTCGACGATGTAACGTCCGCGCTCCAAGCGCTCCGGCGTGCGGGCGAACTTTACGCCCGCCATCGGCGCGTGTGCGCGATCTTTGCGCACGGTGTAGCCGACCGAAAGAATCGCACCTGCCACAGCCAAAACGACAAGTGCCATTTGAATGAACTGTTTCCTGCGTTCCATGATCTCTCTCACCTCTTAATCCAGATAGCGACAGATCAAGGCGAAATGTGTCAGGCACGGTACGCACGCCTCTGGCGTGCTTAATCGGAGTTTTTGGCCGGATTTTCGGGCTTTCTCGGGCGGACGTAGGGTGAGGCAAAGCCGGTCAGCCCAAAGGGCTGAAAGAGAGTAGCCGGGGGTTGAGCGCGCAGCGCGATACCCCCGGATTAAGTGTCCATGATTCTGACCCTGAAAGGGTCACAGAACTCGTCTCGCACCCTTTCAGGGTGCGAATTCTACGCCGACGCTTTCCGGGGGTCTACGCTTCGCTACGACCCCCGGCTACTGTCTTGCAACCCTTCGGGTTGCCGAATCTAATTTATCCCGTGAGTTAACACTCTTGATTACACCGCCTGCACCGATGACACCGGCGTCCGCGGCGCAAAGGATTCCGGCGGCGGCTGCGGCGCGAAGCGCTCTTTCCAGCGAATCCTTCCGGTTGCCTGCATCACCACGAACAGCGTCAGGATCGAACCGATTGTGATGGCGAGTCCGGTAAAGCCTTTCAGGAAGAAAGCGTACGAGAACGCGACCAAGTAGATGAATTGCGCCAGCGCCGCCTCGCGCATCGCGAAGCGAAGGCCCACCACCAGTCGCAGATACGAGATGACCAGAAAGATCGAGACGGCTGAGCTGATCGCAAACGCGAGATGAATCGAAATGTGATCGACCAGGTATGCCAGCAACAGGTGAAACGAGAAGAACGCCGCGGCCAGGAAGAAGTAGTTCATCGGATGCACCTCAATACCACGCAGCGTCGTGATGATTAGCATCAGGAAGAAAAAGAAGAAGAGCGACACGGGCGCAAAGAAACTGATGCGACCAGCCAGCGGACCGGGCTGAAGCTTCTCAGGCATGGTCATCGCGATTTGATAACCCGAGACCAGGTTCGTGTAGTTCCAATCCAGTTCCCAACCGCTCCCACTCTCGCGCTTAATCGACGGCGACAAAGTGTTGTTCGGGAAATCGATGTCTTTGAAGTTCGTCGTCATCTTTAACGAGAAGTCACGTACACGCGCGACATCGTTCGACGATTCGCCTCCATGCGCCAGGCTGTAGGACCAGTGGTTCAGGCCCTGCGACTTGTAGCCGACTTTCAGGGTCGCAACTTTGCCGGGCGCGATCTTCAGCGTGCTGCTGGCGCTGTTCTTCTCGTTCTTCAGAGGCAGCGGCGCGCCGTCAACCGTGAAAACCAAATCGTCATAGATTGCCTGTGCCGTTGGAAAATGCAGAGCGAAAGTAACGTCCCGTTCTTTCTCGCTGGTGTTACGAAAGGTGTAAGTGCCGGCAAAGCCAACTTTGTACGTGCTGTACCAGAGCAACCCTTTCTGCCGATGCTCTAAATTCAAATCCGCGTTCAAGCGGCTGCTTTCGAGCGGCAACTCTCTGGTGAATTTTTCCTGAACGACCGTCTCAACCGTTTTACCGTTCTCCGTCTTGATCGTTTTTTTCGGCAGTAACTCTTCGAAACTGGCGGTGGGCGGCGTCTGATTTTGTGGTGCGCCCCAGGTCGATTCAACGCGACTTCCTGACTGGCTGTCGGAATCGTAAGTGCGCTGGAAAATGGTCGCTCCCAGAATCGCCCACGCGAATGCGGTGCACAGGAAAATGAATGTGATAGCAGCGATACGTTTGATCATCGGCAGTTCCTTTGCGGATTGGGTTGAGTAAACATTTGGTATGTCGCGATTCTCGATTATCGACGCGACTGCGCCAATGTGGCTTGCCACATGCAGCGCCTGTCAGTAGCCCTTCCGCCTGAGAAACGCCGAAGCTGGCCGGTTGTGGGAGCCTTCAAATGTGATGAGACGGGCCCGGGGGAGAAAGTACTGGTTCAGTTTTGAGAGAATCTCTAATTCTCGCCGTCGCTTTAGCGCGGCGATCAGGTTGGCGATGGCGTGGGGAAACCGTTTAAACGATTTCCATTGCACGGCCGCAGTTCGCCACCGGGCTAAAGCCGCGGTGTGAATGAAAGAGTTCAAAGTGCGCCAGTACGTGACGGAAAATAGGTATTGCTGAGGTCTTGATGTGGCGTATAGAATGCTTCAGGTCACACACGAGGTGAACTTAAATGCGCACACTTGTTCCCGGTGAATGGTACATCCTGTTCGAGTGCACTGAGTGCAAGACGCGCCAGATCCTTTTCCCGGATCTCTCTGAAGGCCGCGCCCATCTGCGTGCCACTTACAAGGTCCAATGCGTGAAGTGCGAGTACACGGGCAGGTACGACAGCGACATCCTCGAACGGTATCAGCATCCGCCTACGGCTGATCCGCAACCGATCCACGGACTGGCGGTCTTTGCTCTATTTGCGCTCTTGCGATCATTCGGCTGGGCGCGAAGCAAGCAAGCGTGTGGCATGACGCGCTGAATCGCTTAATATGTCAGCGGTTAGCCGCTACTTACTCCAACCTTTGTCAACATCTATACTGCCGCAATCGTGGAAGCGATTCTCATCGCGATATTTGTCCTGGGCTACGCGGCGATTGCGCTCGAACATCCGCTGAAGATCAACAAAACTGCCGTCCTAAAAAATTCACGTGACCGACGAGTTTCGAAGAAACATGCTCGAGGCGGTTTGTCGATAATCCATTGACACTGCTCGCGTTGGGCGCAAGCATCGAATTCTGGTAACATTTTCCAAGCAGCGATGATTGGATCAGCGCCCACCTCGAGGATGTTTTGTCTTCGTGTCGTTCTTTGTGTGGTCACGCTCTTCGCGTTTTGTGCCTCAAACAACGTCGGACTGAGTTTTCTCCCCTTACCGCTCGTTGCTGATCACCAGACTGACGCTCAGAAGACAATTGATCAGGAACAGTTGTCACGGTCGCGATCACGATCTGACAACCAGAGTGTACGTGTACCGATAACTACTTACTCCCAAAAGCGTGAAGCTAAGCAGCTTCATTCCCAACCGTTTGCGGGAACGCTCAAAACAGGTTCCATCGCTTCAAATGACACGAGAGTTTTCGCGGAATTCAATTCAGCAGTTCAGCTTTATGTCTGTGCCTTAGCGTTACAACCTCCGGGGCGCGCTCCACCTCTTTAGTCCAAAAACTCATTGCCATTAAGGTGTTTTGGATCTGCTCGCCAACAATAATTGCGCGAGCGGAGTGGCGTCCATTCAGGCATAACCGCGTCTGACCTGGGTCAGGCGCACGGAGGAGTGATTATGAGTAATACTGTAATCGGGATAGTAATTTCAGTCATAACAATCGCGTTCATTTTCTGGCTGGTAGTTTTCGGCGGCAAGCGCGGCGAAAAACACAGAGAGCAGACCACGATTAAAGCGCCCGATTCTGGTCGCGAGCGGTAAAGCAGGTAGAATCCAGAACCAGAATCGCATCGAACGCAGAAGCTGACGCTTGCCGCAGTCATAAAGTCTTGGCTGCGGTGAGTGCCCAGCTTACGTGCGCCCGCACATCCAAAGTTTAGGACCAGAAGGACTGAGAACAAGATGAATCATTTTTTAGCGCTCGCAACGGGAGGCGAAACGAGAGTTCTTCTCACTCTCTTCATCATGCTTGTTGCGGCTAAGCTACTGGGTGAGCTGTTTGAGCGTCTTCGACAGCCGGCGGTGGCGGGAGAGATTCTGGCAGGAGTTATCATCGGCCCGAGCCTACTCGGTTGGGCGGCTCCCTCAGAGATTACAAGTCTACTTGCTGAGATTGGCGTCATCTTCCTCCTGTTTCTTGTAGGACTTGAGACCAAGCCGGCGGCCATCTTCAAAGTTGGAAAGCAAGCGGCGATTGTGGCCGTGCTAGGCGTCGTAGCTCCGTTTCTGGGTGGATGGCTCCTGATGAAGGCTTGGGGAGGTACAAGCATTGAGGCTCTGTTCGTCGGCACAGCAATGGTCGCAACCTCTGTCGGAATTACCGCGCGCGTTCTTTCGGGGATGGGCCTACTCGACGCTCCCACCGCGCGCATTATTCTCGGTGCCGCGGTCATTGACGACATACTTGGACTCCTGGTACTGGCGATTGTCTCAAGCATGGCCGCAGGCACCATCAATTACTTCGAGATTCTGACAACTGCCGGTCTGGCAATCGGGTTCACGATGTTTATCGCGCTGGTTGGCGCCCCGGTCGTTACGCGCCTTGTACCCCAAGTTGCGCGGATGCGAACCGGGCATGGAATTTTTATTTTCGGACTCGTGTTGTGTCTCGGGCTATCGGTCGCCGCCGCCTACATCGGAGTTGCAGCGATCATTGGAGCTTTTCTTGCCGGTATGGCCCTGGCTGAAGCGGCTGAAAACGATTCGAAGATGCACCGGCACATGAACGGCGTAACTGAATTTCTCGTGCCGTTCTTTCTGGTCAATATTGGAATGCAGCTCAGGCTTGACGTCTTTCGTTCGTGGTCGGTCATCGCTCTTTGCGTTTTAGTCACTTTGGTGGCGATTGCCACGAAGTTGTTAGGTTGTGGCATGGGCGCGATCAACCTCGGTACCAGACGAGCGGCACAAGTTGGTATGGGAATGGTGCCACGCGGTGAAGTGGGAATTATCGTCGCTCAGATCGGGCTGAGTCTGGCGGTGATCGGAGCAGAGCTCTACGGGGTGGTCCTGTTCATGGCGGTCGCGACTACACTTGTCGCCCCGCCATTTCTTAAGTGGCTCTACGCCAGCGAAGCGGCGGGGCGAAAAGAAATTGGCCCACCAGATGCCGGAGGCATCGTAGCTTCGGGAGACCTCTGCAAGATTGGTTAGCCAGTTGAGCCAGGAGTTTTAGAGAATGCCTATGGATCATGACAACGCAATTCGGTGAAACTTCACCCAAAGCGCCGGTGGCAAAATTAATTAGTCGCGCGCCGACTGCTAGGTCATTTTCAGTGTTGAACCCGCGCGATTAACTTTCCGCCGTTTCCACAGCGACAAAACCAAACCAATAATCGTGAGCCCCAGCAGCGTCAGGTTCATCACGGCGGCCGGCGGCTGGCCGACTCTGACGATGGGTATGACGCGGCCAACCAGTTGACCGGCGGCGTAAGTCACCAGAAGCAGAACGAACATCAAAGGCACGGCGCGCCGATAGCGCACCAACACCACGACGCATATCAACGAGATTACAAACCGGCTGATGGCCGACAGCGCGAAGAGCGCCAGGATCGTTTGCGCGGCTGCCGCCGGATAAGTATCGAGCGGAACACCGTCCGCGGATTGCACGATCGAGCGGCCGTTGACGAGGAGCATGACGCTTTGCATTGTCCGCACCGCTATCAGGAGCCCGAGAATCCAAAGCGCGATCTTGCTTCCCTGATACCCGTTGTCGATACGCCGCGGCAAAAGGCGGTTGAGAATTGTGTCCTTCACGATCGTTGATTCGACGGCTGTAGTCATTGTGCTGCCTCGTTGTCTCTCGTGCTGAATCCCTTAATCATCAACCAAACGGAGAGCGCGAGATAAATGAAGCCGAGCGGCATTCCCATCAGCATTAAGTTGGGACTGGGATAAGCGAGAAACTGCGGCAACGTGATGCCGGTAATCTGAAGCACGGTTGTGATCAGCAACAAGCCGGCGAGAACTCGCGGAACGAGTCCGGACTTCCAGAGCATTAGGCCGAGAGAAAACATCCAACCGACCATGATCAGCAGATGCGTGTAGTGAATCCACTTCCACGCCGAGCGTACCGTCGCGCCGACAAGCTCGTGCACAGCGAGATCCGCGGCGTTGGCACTCGCGTAGTTTTGGCTGAAAGTGAACAAAGACATATAGCCGGCGATCTCCCCGCCCTGGAGCGCGAAGTTAACGATTGCCAACCCGAACAGCCATAACGCCAGCGCATAACTGAACTTTCGAAACACGGGCATCCCGGTGATCGCGATAAATATCGGCACGGCGCCACCGACAAACAACATCATGATCGCAAGTCTGACTTGAAAACTGTTTACCGACTGAATTGCAGAAAAAGTCAGCGGCCTCGACAGTTGCTGAAGCAGCATATAGGGCGTCATCAGGCCGGTTATCAAATGAAGTAGTAGCAGAAAGCCGATCGTGCGGCCGGTGCGCTGTGCAGAAATCATCGTTCACCTCTCTAAAACAGGACGAGCCGGAGAACTATCGGGGCCGGCTGGGTTCGTTAGCTGTACGGCGGACCGGACACCGGAGTTCCCAACCTAATTTCACAGCGGCATAAGCATTGCTCCTTTTTAAGGAAACTTTACGGAGGTACTTAATCATGGGGATTTTTGACAAGATGTTCGGAAGTGGAGCAGGACAGGCTCAACAACAACCGAACAGTGAGCAGCGCTTTAATACGCTGAAACAGAAATATCAGTCAGTGCTGAATGCCGCGGATCAGCAACAGATCCAGTTTCAGAATCTGCATGTGCAGGATGACAAACTATACATTCGCGCCACGGCCCCGTCCGAGGATGCGAAGAACAAGATCTGGGACCAGATTAAGCTCGCCAATCCGAGTATGGACGACATCACGGCGGACATTTCGGTGGACGCAAAAGCGATGGGCGCGGCGGCCGGCGGCGGCTCAGGCAGCGGCGGATCGAGTTACACGGTCAAATCCGGTGACACTCTTTCGAAGATAAGCAAAGAGTTTTACGGCGATGCGAACGAGTACATGCGCATCTACTACGCCAATCGCGAACAACTGCGCGATCCGGACAAGATCCAGATCGGTCAGCAATTGACGATTCCAGCGAAGTAGCGCGGAAGTCCACATGGCCCGAAGGGCCGGGATGTACCAGCCCCGACCGTTAGGTCGGAGTAACACATCCCTTTAGACAACGAGGCCTGAAGGGCCGGCATTATCATTGCGGTCCTTCGGACCTTGTGATCATTTATCCACACCAGAACCCCGACCTAGCGGTCGGGGCTATTACAATGTGGGCTCTTCGGCCCACCTGCGAAGGATTCGGTCTTTCGTTTACATCAACCTCAATACTTTGTTCGGCGCTTCAGTGAGTTGTGAGGATCTTCGTCAGCGATGACGCGTAGTCTTCGTTGCCGGGATAGAAGATCTCTGTGATCCTCCATACGCGGCGCTTGTCGCGTTCCAGGCGAAACAGGATCGTCTGCTCTTTGCCGAAGTTCTTGAACGTCACCGGTACCTCGACGAGATCGAGGTTTCCTTCACCCACCATTGGCCGCTTAATTCTGAAGCCCGTAATTTTCATGTCCTGCGCGTTGTAAAGCGGATCGCCGCCGAGCTGGCCTACTTCATTGGTCCGCGCTGACGAAACGGCGTCATTCCAAATCAAATCAGCCAATTCTTTAGCGAAGAACTTATCCAGACGTGCGCGGCTTTTCGTTTGAAAGAACGGATCGGTCTTGCGACTTTTTTGCGCGGCGTATAGGTTTCTCACCACGACTTCGGGCGCGAGGCTGCGTTGGGCAACGGCGATCGAACTACACGCACAAAGCAAACTTATCAGTAGAACAATTTTCTTTTTCATGGGTTCAGAGTATTTCGGAGAGCGGATTAGAAGTACGAACGCAATCTAACTTTGGCGGTCGCGCGAGTCAAGTTTAGCTCTTGATCGCCAACCGTTGACAGCATCAGACGCCTGCCATAAAGTTTCCTCCTCTTTCAAACAGTCGCCGGTTCCCGTCCCGATTTTACCGGCTCGGCTTTAACGTCAGCTTTAGACCCAGGAGGGCGTACATGACAAGAAACAGGATATTGGTTGGGTTGGCCGGCTTTGTTTTGGCAGCGGTGTGCGGTTCGACAATGCTAACGCGAAGCAACGCGACCGCGACCATCGGTACCGCGGCCTTAGCAAAAAATTCGCGCGACCGCTGTGCCACGCGACATATTGATGAAACGACCGCGGCGCAATACGAACAGGCGCTGAGCAAATTCAATTCGAAGCGCTCGCCGGGACAGATTCGCAAATCCGGCTCAGTCACGATTCCGGTTTACTATCACGTCGTTAACAAAGGCAGCGGCATCGAGAATGGCGACGTGCCGATCAAATGGTTGCGCGATCAAATTAGCGTGCTAAATGCGGCTTATGCCGGCGCCGATCCGGCGGCCGTATCTACCGCCGCTAACACGCCATTTCGGTTTGAGCTCGCCGGCGTCGATCGAGTGACGAACGAAGAATGGTTTAACTCGGCGATCGGCTCGGAAGAAGAACGCGAGATGAAGACAGCGTTGCACGTTCCCGGCGCGAACGTGCTGAACTTTTATGTGAACAACGCCGGCGGTGTGTATCTGGGCTGGGCCACTTTCCCGTTCTGGTATGCAGGCGATCCCACGCAGGATGGCGTCGTGGTTCTTTACTCGAGCCTGCCCGGCGGCGACTGTTGTGCGCCGCGCGCTTACAACCAGGGTGACACCGGCACACATGAAGTCGGGCATTGGCTCGGATTGTTCCACACTTTCCAGGGTGGCTGCGCGGCAAACTTCAACGACTTTGTCGCTGACACGCCGTCAGAGCGTTCACCGGCATTCGGATGTCCGTTTGGGCGCGATACCTGTCCGAAACCCGGTCTCGATCCAATCGAGAACTTCATGGACTACAGCGAAGACCCGTGCATGTATCAGTTCACCGGCGGGCAGTCAGCGAGAATGGAAGCGCTGTCGTTGCTGTATCGCGGACTGTAGACGCGAGCCGCGCCAGGGAATGCGTAAGGATAGAGGATGAGCGTAGACGCGAGACTACGTTCATCCTTCATCCGCGCTTAACCTTGCGTCGCAGCGCCAACTTCTTAGCCGTGAGGTTCCCAAACCTGGGAGGTCTTAGAAGTGAAATTGAGATACCTCGGCCTACCGTTGATTCTTGTCCTTACCGTCATTACCCATTCGGCACAACCTGGGTCGAGTTCCGGTGAAAGCTGGCGCAGCGCTAAACCGAAGACCGTAACGCTCTTTTCCCGCTCGAAACATAAAGTTCAAGGGTATGGAAAATCCGCTTTTAGTTTTAACCACGGCTTAAGAAGTGATCGCGGGCCGCGCAATACAGGCAATAACTATGAGCTGCTGTACGGCAGTATTTGCTGGAATGGAGACTGTGATTGGTTCAGCGTGACCATGGTTACAGACGATCGCAGCCGAATCAAAGATTTAGGTGAGTTGAAATGGTCTGACCCGTTTGAAGTTCCTGACCTACCGCCCAACCCTGAGTTGAATCTGGGGATCAGATGGCCGGCTAAGAACGAAACTTTCGAACAATCATCGAAGGGTCGGGTGACCAGAGTCGTCCCGGGACACATCTACGTGCTGCGATCGAAAGATTCTCAATCCGACCTCTTTACTTTGTTTCGCGTTGAGAAACTGGTGCCAAATGATGAGGTCACAATTTCGTGGAAAGTAGTCGGGCGCAAGAGTCCGCACCCCGGACATTTTCGCGAACCAAGAATTATGGACCCGAAGGATGCTCTCGAAGGACGGCCGCTTTACCGATGAAACTGCGGAGCTGACGAAATGACTTTACATGCTGTCCGAATAGCCGGAGTAATAACTCTACTGGTCCTTTGCACGTTCTATCCTTTCCTCCCCGGAAAGTATGACGCCCTCGCGATGCCGCTATCGGGGATGGCTCAGATCTTTGGAATCGCCGGACTGTTGCTCGTTCCGGTTGGAGGTTTGTGGCTAGCCTACGAATTGCGGAAGCGGGCGCGCGCAAAGAGAAGTCTCGCGACGAAAGCGCGCGGTTACCATTTCGCGCTCGCTGCTGTGGTTGCGGCTTCGATTATCGCACTGGCGATTTCTTTCGGCGCGTTCATGGGTATCAGTCTGCCACTGAGTCTTTTGACAGTCGCCCTGTGGGTTTACATCGGCGCGAGACTCGCACCCGGATTAAAGTCGTTGAAAAAAGCGGAAGCTAAACACTTCAATCCGGCGCCGCTCTATCTGGTTTTCATACCTGCCATCGTGTTCGTCTTTCAATTAGCGCTGGCGGCTCCCGCCCGAGAGTTCAGCCGCAACTATGCAATCGCGCAGAGCGCGGAACTGAGGAATGACATCGAGGCGTTTCGGGCGCGGCATGGACATTATCCGAAGTTTTTGCAAGCCGTTAACAGGGACTATCACCCGTCTATTGTCGGCATCGATCAGTTCCATTACGCGCCTCATGGTGACGCATACAATTTGTTCTTTGAGCAGCCCACCTTCCTTTTCGATTTCGGTATCAGGGAGATTGCGATGTACAACCAGCGTGACGAGCATCTTATGATGAGTCACACCGCCTGGATTCTTACCGGGCCATCGGCAGAGCTGAAGGCGCGGCAAGGATGGAATGCCGCTTACGATGCCTCAAGCCCACATTGGAAATACTTTTGGTTTGATTAACCTTCGTCGTCTCGCCGTACCGAATTAACTCGCGCCCAAATCTGATGTTGTAATTCGAGACAGCCGAGATTGAGTACTCATCTGTCTGTGCCCCGAATCACGGAAACCCACGCTGTGCGCCGCTGGCATGTCCTTCGCCTCTGTTTAGCGGGTTATGGCCACAACTACAGAAGCTAAAGAGCATCTCGCTGACGGAATCACCACCTCAGTTTGGGTCGCCACTGCCGGCACCCAGACGCAAAAGCCGCTGACCAAAGACACGAGCGCTGACGTCGTGGTGATCGGCGCCGGGATCGCGGGATTAACCACCGCGTACCTGGTGGCGCAGGAAGGGAAGTCGGTCGTCGTGTTGGACGATGGACCCATCGGCGGTGGGATGACTTCGCGCACCACGGCGCACCTCTCGAACGCGCTCGACGATCGCTACTTTGAATTGGAGCGACTGTTCGGTGAAGAAGGAGCGCGGCTGGCGGCGCAGAGTCACACCGCGGCCATCGATCAGGTCGAGGCCATCGTCAACAACGAAAAGATCGAGTGCGAGTTCCAGCGGACCGATGGGTATTTGTTTCTGCCGACAAATGGTCGCGTAAAAGTCCTGGAAGACGAGCTGCCCGCGGCGCATCGAGCGGGACTTACTGAAGTTCGGCGTCTGGAACGAGCGCCGCTTGAGTTTTGGGACACGGGGCCGTGTTTACACTTTCCGCGGCAAGCCGAATTTCATCCTTTGCTTTACTTGAACGGATTGGTGCGCGCGATTGAACGCGACGGGGGCAAGGTGTACACCGGTACGCACGCGGATGAAGTCGAAGGCGGCGACGACGCACACGTCACCACCAGCAACGGCCACGAAATCAAATGCCGTGTCGTCGTGGTGGCCACGAACACGCCCGTGAACGATCGCTTCGCAATTCATACGAAACAAGCTCCGTACACCACGTACGTGATCGGCGCGCGCATCCCGAAGGGCTCGGTGCCGCCGATTCTGCTTTGGGACGCTCCGCCTGATCTATGGGATGCGTATCACTACATTCGCGTCACCTCAGGTGGGGATCACGACGTGCTGGTTGTGGGCGGCGAGGATCACAAAACAGGCCAACAGTCCGACTGCGCCCAGCGGTGGGGCAAGCTCGAGCAGTGGACGCGCAATCGCTTTCCGATGGCTGAAGAGATTGAGTTCCGCTGGTCGGGCCAGGTGATGGAGCCGTTTGATTGTCTTGCTTTTATCGGCCGCAATCCGCTCGATTCCGACAACGTGTTTATCGCCACCGGCGATTCGGGCATGGGCATGACCCACGGCACGATTGCGGGAATGCTCATCACCGATCTGATTATGGAGCGCGAGAATCCCTGGGCCGAACTTTATGATCCTTCACGCAAGACTTTGAGCGCGGCGAAAGACTTCGCAGCGGAAAACCTGAACGTGATGGCGCAGTACACGGATCTGGTTACGTCCGGCGAAGTCGATTCAGAGGATGAGATTGCCAACGGCGACGGCGCGGTCCTGCGCAGCGGCCTAAGCAAAGTGGCCGTCTATCGAGACGATGAGGGCACAGCACATCGGATGTCAGCTATCTGCGTGCATCTCGGTTGTGTGGTGGCGTGGAACCAATGCGAGAAGACCTGGGACTGCCCATGTCACGGCTCGCGTTACGATCGATTCGGCACCGTCTTCTGCGGGCCCGCGAACAGCGATCTGCCGCCGGTCGAAGATCCTGACGAGTAGCGTCCTGGGAAGCTTTTCTCGGTGCGCCTCTGTGGTTCCCGGTGTCTTGGGGGTGGTAGTTCTTAAAGACAAATTCACCACAGAGACACAGAGTTCCACAGAGCCCCACAGAGCCAGGACCCTATCGACCATCCATTTACGATTCAGCCTTCACGCTTTACTATCGTGCGATGAACGCTGATCCCGCAATTCGCATCACGATGCTGCCGCGCGACACGAACTCGCAGGGCACGATCTTCGGTGGCGTCATTCTCAGTTACATCGACATGGCCGGCGCGATCGAAGCGCATCGGCGCACGGGGATGGAGCGGTTTGTCACCGTGGCCATGCGCGAAGTCATCTTTCACCAACCCGTGTTCGTCGGCGACCTCGTGAGTTTTTATTCGGAAACAGTCAAAGTAGGCAATACTTCAATCACGACCCGCGTGGTGGTGGAAGCCGAGCGGTACGGATCCCCGGGCGTGAAGGCTCGCGTAACCGAAGCGGAAGTTATTTATGTCGCGGTTGATCGAGAAGGTAAGAAGCGAGAGATCAAGGTGCAATAATCACCACCTGTGATATGCGGGATGACCCGGCTTGACCGCCACGAAAGTCCCCCGACAAGTAGCCGTTACCTTACCGTGCGCGATTAGCTCACCTTCAACTATTGCGCGATCTTCTTTTGATTCGACCACCCGCGCTTTTAATTCGACCGCTTGGTCTGTCGGCGTCGGCCGCTTCAAAGTGATCGTGTAATCAGCAGTCACTGTGCACGGCGGACGATCGATTCCGGCTTGCTTCATCAGGTGGTATGCCGCCGTCCAGTTGCAGTGACAGTCCAGCAGGGTACCGATGATGCCGCCACTCAACATTCCGGGGAAGGCTTCCTGATAAGTATCGGGGTTGAAAGTGGCGACCACTTCATCACCCTCGGGAAAGCTGCGAATGTGCAGACCTTTCTCATTCGCGGGGCCACAGCCGAAACACGCCATGTTCGGCGCGTAAGTTTCCTGGATGCTTTTTTCCATAATTCAAAGTCCAATGTCCAAAGTCTAAGGTCCAAAGCCGTTCAGAGTCACGACGTCGGACTTTGGACCTTGGACATTGGACTTCTAAGCTGCTCACGCAATTTAAATCGTTGCACCTTTCCGGTCGCAGTGTAAGGCAGTTCTGAAACAAAGATGTAGCGCCGCGGCTGTTTAAATCTTGGCAGTGCGGATTCGCACAACGCGCGCAACGCTTGCTCGACTACTTCATCACCATCGTCTTCGTGCGCGCGCACGACGAACGCGCACACACATGACAAGTTGTCTTTGTCGAGCCCTTCAACGACGGCCGCCGCGCGAATCCGGTCGCTCTTCAAAAGTACGCCTTCGACTTCAACGGGTGAAACCCACTGGCCGGTCGGTTTGAAGCAGTCATCGCTCCGGCCCATGTGCCACCAGAATCCATCCGCGTCCTGACGATACAGATCTCCCGTTCGCGCCCAGCCTTCGACGAACGTATCCGCCGAAGTTTCCGGCCGCTGCCAGTATCGACTCGCCGCGCTCGCGCCACGGATCCAGAGATTTCCTTCCGCGCCGGGCGCCACGGGCGCCCCGTCATGATCGATCAGTTTTGCGTCGTAGCCGTTCACGAGCCGCCCACTGCTGCCGTAGCGCGCTTCGCCGGCGTGATTCGATATGAACATGTGCAGCATTTCCGTCGAACCGATGCCGTCGAGTACTTCCACGCCGAGTGTTCGCTGCCAGTCTTCGCCCAGTTGCGCTGGCAAAGCTTCGCCGGCCGAAACACACAAGCGCAGGCTGGAGCAGTCGATGAGTGCAACACTTCGGTGATGTTCGAGCAGCATGCGATACACGACCGGCACCCCAAAGAAGATTGTCGGCCGATAGTCGCGGAAGATACGCGAGACAACTTCCGGGGTGGGTTTCTCACGACACAAGATCGTCGTGAATCCGTTCAGGAGGGGAAACGTGAACGCGTTGCCCAGGCCGTACGCGAACGGCAGACGTGAAGACGAAAACAAGCGGTCGCCTTCGCGCAGTTGCAAAACCTCCTGGCAGAACGTTTCGTTCGTGTAGAAGATGTCGGATTGACTGTGCACGGCGCCTTTCGGTTCGCCGGTACTGCCGGAGGTGTAGAGAATGAAAGCATCTGCGTCAGGCGTCGTACTGCTGGAAAAGTCGTTGGGAAGTGGTCGCCGTTCGGCGTCGTCGAACCGCATAACGAAAATGTTTGAAGGGGAAAGGCCGGTTTCGCCGTCACGTGTCACGACCAGCAGTTTCAGATCGACTGTTTCGTTCTCATCACCAAACAGTGACGGCGCCGCTTGATTCTCGACAATGACGACGCGCGCGCCGCAATCCTTCAAAATGATCGTCTGCTCGCTCTTTCGCAGCGCCATATTGATGGGCACGGCGATAGCCCCGAGAGAGATAACTGCGACGAAAGAAGCGATAAATTCCGGAGAGTCGTTCAGCAGGATCGCTACGCGTTCGCCTCGGCGCAGACCCAGAGCGTTTAGTTTCTCAGCCGTCTCAAGGGTAAGTGTGCGTAGTTCGCTGTACGTGATTTCGCGCTGCTCAAACATGACCGCGACGTGCGCGTCACGCTCAGGCTTAAAGATTTCTGCGAAGAGATTGCCGTTCATGGAGTTTTGCGCGCGGATTATATCTGTTTGCGGCTTTCAGTGTGAGCAAACTAGAATGCTGGCGTGCCGGAGGCTGGATCCTTATGAGAAAGAAAACCCTTGCGGGATTATGTTCAATCCTGGCGTTCGGGGTGCTCTTCGCGCTCAGATTCGCAGGCGTTAGAGTTCCGTTCGGAATTGGAGCGGTGGTCGCGCTTCTGGTGCTCATGCCGTTATTGGTAGTTGCGCTGACGCCTTTAAATAAGCGTTTGCTCGCCTGGCGAAAAGAGGGTGGCCGAGACATTGAGGAAGAGGAAAAGTATGAACGCGAAGGCGCCGGCATCATCAGCATTCGCCCCAAGTCTCAGGCTGAAATTGAGGAGGATGAAAGGCGGCATCTTCACCCGTCCCTTCGCTGAATATGCCCGTCGTCAAGAAACGAAACCAACAGACCGAATCGCGGTTGCTGCTTGAATCCGGTGACCCGGTCGAGTTGCCGCCGGCCGAAGTCGCCGACAGCGCCGTGATACTTCAGTTCGAAAAACTCAAGCAGTTCATTCCCGAGTTGCTGGAAGAGCTGCGCGATGGAACCACTGCCGAACCAATCGCCGTAATGAACGATGGAGCGACGTTCGCTATTCACGGCGATACGCGCACATTCTGGGTCAAGCTATGGCACGCCGCCGGTTCCGAATTAGGAAAGATTGAGCGCGTACAAGTGATCAGTTGCATCCCTTCCACGCGCGGCCTGAACGTCGTCATCGATGACGAATAACTCTCCCTTCTCCCTTTGGGAGAAGGGTTGGGGATGAGGGTCTGTGTACACGTCCTATGCCCTCGCCCTAACCCTCTCCCAGAGGGAGAGGGAACAATCTCTTTAGAGGCGGGCGTTGCCCCGCCTTTATACTCAACGAATGGAAATTCCGTCTCAAGTTCTCGAAATCGCTCGCGCGGTGCGCGCTGAAGGCGGCCGTGCGCTGCTCGTCGGTGGCTGTGTGCGCGATGAACTGATGGGACAACGTCCCAAGGATTGGGACCTCGAAGTTTATGGAATTCACCCGGAGCGCCTGCGTGAACTGCTCGATCAAATCGGCAGTGTGAATGTCGTCGGGGAAGCGTTCACGGTTTACAAACTGGGCGCGCACCTGGATGTTTCAGTGCCGCGTCGCGAACGAAAGACCGGGCGAGGCCACCGCGGGTTCTTTATTGAAGGCGACCCGTTGATGGCTATCGAAGAAGCAACACGGCGGCGCGACTTCACCATTAATTCGATCCTGCAAGATCCGCTGACGCAGGAAATCCTCGATCCCTTCAATGGCCGCGATGATCTGAGCAGCAAGTTACTGCGCGCCGTGTCGCCCGACACGTTCGCAGAGGACAGTCTGCGCGTCCTTCGTGCCGCCCAATTCGCGGCGCGTTTCGAATTTGAACTTGACGCGCAAACGGTGGAGCTTAGCCGCTCAATTGATCTTTCTGACTTGCCGGCCGAACGCATCTGGGGAGAGATGGAAAAGCTTCTGCTGCGCGCGCAAAGGCCTTCGACCGGATTGAAGTGGCTGCGCGAACTTGGCGCGGTCGATCAATTGTTTCCGGAACTTAAAGCGCTGATCGATGTCCCTCAGGAACCCGAGTGGCATCCGGAAGGTGACGTCTGGATTCACACGTTGCTCACGGTGGACCGCGCGCGCGAGTCAATTGACGATTTGCCGTACGCGAAGCAAGTGACAGTGATGCTGGCCGCGCTCGCCCATGATTTTGGCAAGCCCGCCACCACCGCTTTTATCGACGGTCGCATTCGTTCGCGGGAACATGAAGAGGAAGGCGTCCCACCGACGATCGGCTTTCTCGATCGATTGAACCTTCACACGCTCGACGGCTATGACGTGCGTGCACAGGTGATCGCGGTTGTCCGCGATCATCTGAAGCCGGGAGAGTTCTTCAAGAGACGCCTGGAAGTAAGCGTCGGCGCGTTTCGCCGCCTGGCGCGTAAATGCGATCTCGATTTGCTCTATCGAGTGGCGAAAGCAGATTCGCTCGGCCGCAACGCAGACTGGGTGCCGCGCGAAAAGTGGTTCGACGCGGAAGCGCAGGAATGGTTCATCGAACGCGTCCGCGAACTTGAGTTGCAGAAGGGCGCGCCGGCGCCGATTCTGCTGGGCCGGCATCTGCTTGAGATGGGTATGCAACCGGGGCCGCGCGTTGGCGAAATCACGAAAGCGGTTTACGAGATGCAGCTGGATGGGCGCGTGCTTGATCTGTCTGATGCGAAGGAAGCAGCGAAAGAAAAGATCTCCACAGATAGGTAGATACGGGATGGGACCTATAGGTCTTATAGGACATATGGGACCCATAAGTCTCATCCTCCAACGTTATGCTAAAGTATCGCGCCATGATTGACTTTCAACTTACCGACGATCACGACGCGCTGGTGCAAACCGTGCGCGAGTTTGCGCAGAAAGAAGTCGCGCCCTACATCAAAGAGTGGGACGAGAAGCAGGAAGCGCACCCCGAAATCTTCAAGAAGATGGCTGAGCTGAATCTGCTCGGCGTTTGTATTCCGGAACAGTATGGCGGCGCGGGATTCGACTACATTTCCCTCGGCCTGGTCTGTGAAGAGCTGGAAGCCGTCGACACTTTTCTGCGCGTCGCGATGTCGGTGCACACGGGCCTGAATTGCCTCACGCTTTACGCCTGGGGCACTGAAGAGCAGAAGCAGAAATATCTCGTGCCGCAGGCGAAAGGCGAAAAAATCGCTACCTACGGACTGACGGAACCCGGCGCGGGCTCAGATGTGGTGGGCGCACGTTCCACCGCCCGGCGCGAAGGCGACGAATACGTTTTGAACGGCGAGAAGATGTGGATCAGCCTCGCCGGTTTCGCCGACAACTTTCTTTTCTTCTGCTGGACAGATGAAGAGAAGCGGCGCAAGCGCGATCACTCAGGCATGTCCTGCTTCATCATCGAACGCGGCATGAAGGGCTTCACCTCGGGAACGATTCACGGGAAGCTCGGCATTCGCGCCGGCAACACGGGCTATTTTTCATTGCAGGACGTGCGGGTGCCGAAAGAAAATCGGCTGGGTGAAGAAGGCGAAGGTTTCAAGATCGCCATGTTCGCCCTCGAGCAGGGAAGATACACCGTCGCCGCCGGCGCGACGGGCGTGATTCGCGCATCGCGTGATGCGTCGGTGGCTTACGCCAACGATCGCGAAACGTTCGGAACGAAGATCGCTAACCATCAACTCGTCAAACAGAAGATCGCCGACATGGAGGCTGACTACCAGATGTCGCGGCTGCTTTGGATGCGCGCGGGTTGGCAGAAAAATGAAGGCTTGCCGAGCGGCCGTGCCACTTCGCTGGCTAAGTGGCAGGCCACTATTCGCAGCGAGAAAGCCGCATCAATGGCGATCGAGGTTCACGGCGCGAACGGCTACTCGAACGATTATCCCGTTGAACGTTACCTGCGAAACTGTAAGGCCGCGGTCATCTACGAAGGGACGCGGGACATTCACACGCTGATGCAGGCGGATTGGGCGCTGGGTTTGAAGAAAGAAAAGCCTGCGCGGAAGAGTCTGCCGCCGTGGCAAGATGCGCGAGGCGCATCGGCATAACCAGCCGGGATAAACGCGGATACCCGCAGATAGAAAAAGTGTTCGATTTTATCCGCGTGAATCTGCGTCAATCCGCGGCTAATCGTTTCTGACAAGCCGTCTGTTCCTCAAGAAGAGTTCGCTGAGATAGACTTTGGCGAAGTCTCGCCAATTACGCGCCCCGCCCTGCCAGTCAACAATAAATCCTAAACACGCTACTCACTGACCCTGGCGGATGTCTCGGTCCGGCAGCTTGCGGACTGTCTTAGATGGTCACTAACGCTCCGTCCATTTGGGATGACGGTTGTGATAACCGCCGTTTGAAATACTTTGTCGCACGCGGTCATTAAAGGTGAACGATAAGGGGGTGAACCGACAGCTTCACGGAACGCAGCAACGGCTCGTTCCAGCGAGGCCGGGCTCCGCATGCACTCAAACCGCCGAAAAGGAGAAATCTATGGCAACCAAGAAAAGTAAGAAAACTACTTCCACCAAGAAAGCTGCAAAGAAAAGTGCGTCTAAGAAGAAAACTCAAGGCGCAGTTAAATACAGCGTCTCTGGCGAGTTCCTGGCTTCGAGCAATGTGAAGAGCAGTTACATTTCCGGAGAGACATTCGGTCTGAAAAAAGTCGATTACGCGGTCTCTGAAGGTAAGGCGATCTTTGAAGGAGACATTGTTCTGGGCAGCGCTGCCGAAATGGCAGCCATTAAAAAATCGGTCGAGAATCCGGTGCCGGACGCGGTTGAGGCGGTGGTCATTACCGGCAGTCAATTTCGCTGGCCCGACGGAGTGCTGATCTTTCGCATCGATCCGAGCCTGCCCAACCAACAGCGAGTCACCGATGCAATTAACCACTGGACGGCAAACACGAATATCAGGTTCCGCCAGCGCACAACTGAAGCCAACTTTGTCACGTTCGTCCCGGGCGGAGGTTGTAGCTCTCAAGTGGGCATGCGGGGCGGCGAGCAGCTCATCACCCTGGGCGCCGGGTGCTCTACCGGCAGCACGATTCATGAAATCGGACACGCACTGGGGCTGTGGCACGAACAGAGCAGAGAAGATCGCGACAACTTCGTCACCATCAACTTTGCCAACATTCAGGCGGGCATGGCCCATAACTTTAATCAGCACATCACCGATGGCGACGACATTGGCCGTTATGATTACGGGTCGATCATGCACTATCCCCGCAACGCCTTCGCGATCAATCCGAACGTCGATACGATCACCCCTCGTCCCGATCCCAATGTGCCCATCGGTCAGCGCACTGGCTTGAGCGCCGGCGATGTCGCGGCGATAAATTCACTCTATCCCCGCAAGGCCATACTCGGAGATACGAGCAGCAACGGCCCCGCGATGACAACGCGCGCGAATCAAATGGTACTGCTGGGTTGGACCGGCACCGGAAATCTTCGGCTCAACTTCATGAGTTCGGCGAACGGCCTGAACTACGGTAGCAAGGTTACTTTGAATGAGATCTCGGCCGTGTCCCTGGCGCTCGCTGTTTTCCAAAACAGATTCGTTGTGGCCTGGATTGGAGTGGGCAACAACCGGCTGAACGTGATGCAGTCGACCAACGGGGTAACCTGGACTAACAAGGTGACTCTGGGTGATACGTCACTCTCTTCGCCGGCACTGGCGGTCCTGGGTAATCAGCTCTTTATCGCCTGGCGCGGAGTGGGCAATAACCAGTTGAATGTCATGAGAAGCACTAACGGTGTGAACTGGGGAGGCAAGGTTACGCTGGGAGACACCACGACCTCGGGTCCCGGCCTGGCGACTTTAGGGAATCGTCTGCTCTTGTCATGGCGTGGGGTTGGCAACAACCAGTTGAATGTGATGCAGAGCTCCAACGGCGTGAACTTCACCAACAAAGTCACGCTGGGAGAGACGACAGTAGCTACGCCATCTCTGCACGCGAGCGGTGGCCGGGCCTTTCTGACCTGGCAGGGAGTAGGCAACCGATTCCTCAACGTGCTTGCGAGTGCCAATGGAACAGCCTGGGGCAGCAAGCAGACTTCGAGAGAAACGTGCATTGATGGACCGGTGATCACGAATCTCGGCAACCGGTTGGTTTGGGGCTGGACCGGCACTGATGCTGCCCACCGGCTCAACTCTATGCTCTTCAGCGTGCTCTGAAGGCTAACCATCAAACTTCCGCGTTTTGAGGAAGTATCTTGCGCGGCCGAACATCATAATGGTTCGTTCGGCCGCGCATTCTTTCTCCTCAAACCGTAATATGCGATCTTAGACACATTCAAACCAGCATCAGAGTCAGGCGGATAGTCTCAAGGTACCGATTTGAAGCTGAGCTGACGAATGCCGCGCAATTGAGATGGGAGTTCAAAGTTGGGCGAGATTCTTGTCAGAGGTGAAATCCGATTTGCCAGCAAGCCCGATCTGCCTCCCGGGGTGCGGGCCACTGTGCAACTCCGGGAAACAAGCATGTCAGATGCTCCGTCGCGGCTGGTCGCCGAGCAGGTGCTGAAAGACATCACTTCCAGAGCAAATGCCGGAGAACTGATCCCGTTCGAAATCTCCGGTGAGCCGCCAGATCAGCGCCAAAGCTATTCGATTGAAGTTTTGGTGGACGCAGACAGTGACGGAAAGCCAAGCCCGGGCGACTTCATCAATGTTCAGAGTTATCCGGTCCTTAGTTTTGGCAATCCCAGGACCGTTACTGTCGAAGTGAAACAAATCACTTAAGTCTCACAACGCTTCACCACGCCCTCACTAACAGTCGGGCTATTGCACCCCGGCTGCCATCTTGATCAAGTGTCACCGCCGGACCGACCGCTCGCCGAAGTTTCGGCTCAACCTCATCCAGACTAACGGCTTGCTCACTTAAGTGAACGAAACCGCTGCTTGGAAAAACCGTGCATTCCTCTGGTACTATGTCCGCGCTTTCGTTAACTCTTCATTTCGTTTCAGCATTTCAATTCGTCTGTCACAGGAGCGAATAGAATGGCGCCAGAACTGAGAACCGAGCGCGAGCTATCTTTGGACTTTTTGCGCGTGACCGAGGCGGCGGCAATTGCCGCGGCACGCACGATGGGCCAGGGGGATCGCAAGTATTCCGATCAGGTCGCGGTTGAGGCCATGCGCGAAGTCATGGACACGGTGCCGATGCGCGGGCGGGTCGTGATAGGCGAAGGCGAACGCGATGAAGCGCCCATGCTTTTCATCGGCGAGGAAGTTGGCGGCGGCTTCGGCGTCGGTGAAGAAATGGCGGCATCATGTCCCGAAGTGGACATCGCTGTCGATCCGCTGGAAGGAACAAACCTGTGCGCCCTCGGAGCGAACAACGCGATCGCCGTGCTGGCGGCGGCTGAACGCGGCGGGTTGCTGCACGCGCCGGACATTTACATGGACAAGATTGTGGTGGGCCCTTCGTCACGCGGTGTCATCGACATCGACGCGCCCATCAAAGAAAACCTGCGCAACATCGCGCGGCGGCTGGGTCGTGACATCGACGATTTGACGATCATCATTCTCGACCGGCCGCGCCACAAAAAGATAATTGACGACGTGCGCGAAGCGGGAGCCCGGATTCGTTTAATCTCTGACGGTGACCTATCGGCCGGCATTTCCGCTGCGGTGGCAGGCACAAACATTCATGCCTGCATCGGTATCGGCGGCGCGCCCGAAGGCGTGTTAACAGCCGCGGCCGTGAAGTGTCTTAATGGCGAGATTCAGGCACGCCTGGTTTTCGATCCAGAACGACTTGGCGTAGATAAAAGCAAAGTGCCACCGGCTGAAGAAGTCATCGCGCGTTTGAAGTCGATGGGGGTTCACGATCCGTACAAAGTCTACGACACGGACGATCTCGCGCCCGGCAAGAAGATCATTTTCGCGGCCACCGGCGTCACCGACGGTTCGCTGATGCGCGGCGTACGTTTCTTTGGTTCCGGCAAGCGCACGCATAGCTTAGTGATGACGAGCGAATCAAAACACATTCGCTTCGTTGACAGCATTCACATCGAAGGCGGTCCGGATACGGTGATTAGATTTTAGTTTTGGGATTTCTGGTTTTTGATCGCGTCGCCCAACTCTGGAGAAACTCTCACCACGCGTGAATCACGCATCTCAGTCGTTGTCTGGGGCCTGCTCGCCTCGATCGTTCTGCTAATCGACATCGCTACCGTCGCTGCTCCCGCAGCTTTGTCTCGCGGCCACTTGGGGTTCTCAGAATTCATTTACCAGGCCTTCAGTTACCTCTGTCATCAAATTCCCGAGCGTTCATTTCATCTCGCCGGTCATCCCTTCGCCGTCTGTTCGCGCTGCACCGGGTTGTATGCCGGATTCGCGATCGCGACGTTGGCTTTGCCTTTGACGCGCTCGCTGAAACGAACCGACACGCCGCACGTCATCTGGCTTCTAATGTCCGGCGTCCCGCTCGCCGTCGATTTCGGGCTGACCTATTTTGAAATCTGGCAGAACAATCACTTCACGCGCGTGACGACGGGTGCGTTATTCGGCGCGGTGGCGGCGCTTTATGTGGTGCCGGGATTGATTGAATTGAGTGTGATCGTGCAACGACGGTTTAGCAGAGGAAGCAAAAAAGAAGACTTCGGTGCGTCGCTTTAAACCTCACCTACTATCTCCAAGAGTCTCGAAATGAATCTCTGCGCGAACTCTGTGCCTCTCTGTGTCTCTGTGGTGGAATTTGCGCAGGAAAAGCTTCACCACAGAGACACGGAGATCGCACAGAGAACCACGGAGTTCTTTCCCCGACAGTCTCCTGCCCGGAGCGAGAGTGTTAACTGTGCTATCCTAACGAAAATCCCAAGAATTTCCCCCTGTTTTCCCTGATGATGCCGTGGCCATTCTCAGCATTGATCCGCATTTTCCGTCGTGCGTCTGATGACAGCGGCGAGCCGCCGATTCGTGAAGAGCTTTTCAGCGTCGAACGGCTTGAGCAATACGCCGGAGAACTAGCTGCGCAACACAAGATCGCCGACACGCCTCAGCGCGGCAGTTTGCTGTTGCCTCGTCTGGAAGAGAATGGTCGCAAGCTGGTTGAGACTTACAACGCGCTCGCTGAATCAATTCGCAGTGAGCACGTCATCTCGCCCGCAGCCGAATGGCTGGTAGATAATTTTCACATTGTCGAAGAGCAGATTCGCGAGATTCGCGAAGACCTGCCCAAGAGCTACTATGACGAACTTCCCAAACTCGCCGACGGAGCGTTCAAAGGTTATCCACGCATCTATGCCCTCTCGGTCGCGCTGGTCGCACATACGGACAGTTATCTCGATTCCGAAACGCTGCGCCGCTTCATTAACGCTTACCAAAAGGTCGCGCCGCTATCGATTGGCGAATTGTGGGCGGTGCCGATCACTCTGCGTCTCGCACTGGTAGAAAATCTACGCCGGCTCGCGACCCGGATCGTGTCCTCGCGCGCTGAGCGCGAAGAAGCTGACAAGCTCGCCGACACCCTTCTCGAAACCGCGCAGCTCAATCCGCAGGAAATTGTGCCGTTGATTTCGGGCAGGCTTGGTAAGCGAAAAACACTCGGCCGTGCGTTTGTCGTGCAGTTGATGCAGCGCCTCCGCGAGCAGGACCCGTCAGTCCTGCCCGCGGTTGAGTGGCTCGAGATGCAACTGCACAAACTTAACCTCTCGATTCACGACATTGTTCATGAAGAACATCGGAGGCAGGCCGGCGCCCAGGTCACCGTGGGCAACATCATCACGAGCATGCGCCTGCTCTCGACGCTGGACTGGCGGGATTTTTTTGAAACCGTCAGCTTGATCGATCGTGAGCTAGCGAAAGATCCGGCCCGCATCTACTCGCGCATGGATTTCGCCACGCGCGATCGTTACCGCAAGGTCGTTGAGCGGATCGGAAAACGGGCGAAGGTCAGGGAACTGGATGTCGCGCGTGCGGCTTTACGATTATCGGAAGCGGCGCCCACAGAAAGCAGAAACCCGACCGTAAGGGAGGGTGCTAACGCGCGGGCCGCACCCTCCCTCACGGTCGGGTTTCCGCCTTCCGCGGAAGCGGCGCCCGCGGATGCCAAAGAGAGCTCGCAAGCGCACATCGGCTACTTCCTGATTGGCCGAGGGCTTGGGCAGCTTGAATCGGAGACGAGCTATCGTCCACGGATTGGCGAGAGGCTCGAGCGTTGGACACTACGTCACGCGACGTTGTTTTTTCTCGGGTCGTTGACGTTTCTGACGTCCCTGATCCTCGCGGTGATCGCAGTGGCCGTGGCGCGCGCCCAACCGCACCCCGTAAGTGTCGTGCTCGCAGTTCTCCTGGCGCTGTTGCCAGCCAGCGACCTCGCGATCAGCATTATCAATTGGGGCGTTACACACACCTACCGGCCGCGGCTGCTGCCGAAACTCGATTTGTCCAAAGGCGTGCCGGCGGAAGCGCGCACGATCGTCGTCGTGCCGGTGATTCTTTCCGCTGTGGCTTCGGTTGAGGAAATAGCCGAAAAGCTGGAGATTACCTACCTCGGAAACCAGGACGAGCACATTCACTTTGCGATTCTCGGTGACTTCGCCGATGCGACGAGTGAGACAACGCCCGCTGACAAGGAAATCGTGGAAGCGGCCCTGGAACGCATCGCGGCACTCAACAAGCGTTACAACGGCACGCACCCCGGACGCTTCCACTATTTTCATCGTCGCCGCCAATGGTGCGAGACGGAAAACTCGTGGATTGGTTGGGAACGTAAGCGCGGCAAGCTGCGTGAATTCAACCAGCTACTGCTGGGCGCCACTGACACCAGCTTTATCGTTACTACCGCCGGCGAAGAACTGCTGTCCGAGATTCGTTACGTCCTCACCCTCGATGCAGACACCCAACTGCCGCGCGAGACCGCGCACCGCCTGATCGGCACAGCTATTCATCCACTGAATCTGCCCCGGTTCGACGCGGCGGAAGATCGTATGACCGAGGGTTACACGATCTTTCAACCCCGCGTCAGTATTTCTCTCGAAAGCGCTTCGCGCTCGACCTTTGCGCGCATCTTCTCGGGCAACACCGGCGTCGATCCCTACACGACGGCAGCTTCGGACGTTTATCAGGATCTTTTCGGCGCGGGCATTTACACCGGCAAAGGTCTCTACGATGTCAAAGCATTTGAGCAGGCGATGCATGAACGCGTGCCTGAGCAGACGCTGTTGAGTCACGACTTGTTCGAATCGATTTTTGCGCGCACCGCGCTGGTTACGGACATTGAGTTTCTCGATGACTACCCTGCTTACTACGACTCGTTCGCACGCCGGCAGCATCGTTGGACGCGTGGTGATTGGCAAATCACGGAGTGGTTATTCGGCACGGTGCGTGATGCGCAAGGCCAAAAACGACCCAACCGCATTCCGGCGATCTCGCGCTGGCAGATTCTCGACAATTTGCGACGAAGTCTTTTAGCGCCTTCGATTGTGCTGTTGTTGATCGCCGGCTGGACGGTGCTTCCCGTCAGTGCCTGGTGGTGGGAACTGTTTGTGCTGCTGACGCTGGCGTTTCCAGTTTACGCGCACGTCACCAGTGGTTTGCTGATTCATCCGCGTGGCGTGCCGTGGACAAGTCACTTCTGGAGCGTCTGGGGAGACGCGCGCACAAACACCGCGCAGATCGCCGTTGAGATTGTGTTTCTCGCGCACCAAGCCGGGCTGATGGTGGATGCGATCGCTCGGACGATCTATCGAAAGTTTGTTTCGCGGCGGCATCTACTCGAATGGGTTACGGCCGCGAGTTCCGAAGCGTCGAGTAAGCATGATCTCCCCGCTTTCCTTCGTTTCATGTGGCCGGCGGTGGTGATCGTGTTGGTCGCGGTCGCGCTAATCGTGATGTCGAGTGTCGCCTCACTGCCGGCCGCGGCGATTTTCCTGGTGGCGTGGGCGGCCTCGCCCGTCATTGCTTTTGTAATTAGCCGTCGCCGCGCTGAAGTTGCGCTCTCGCTGAACGCCAAAGACGTGCGCGCCATCCGCACGGTCGCGCGTCGCACCTGGCGCTTCTTCGAAACTTTTGTCGGTGATGAAGATCACTGGTTGCCGCCTGACAACTTTCAGGAAGATCCCAAACCTCTCGTGGCGCATCGCACTTCACCGACGAACATTGGTCTGTTATGGCTCTCAACTGTCGCGGCTTACGACTTTGGCTATGTCGGCGTGGTTGAGCTGGTCGAGCGTTTGGAGAAAACGATCGCCAGTCACCAAAAGCTGCAAAAGTTCCGCGGTCATTTGCTCAACTGGTACGACACGAGAACGTTGGAAGCCATGTGGCCGCACTATGTGTCATCAGTTGACAGCGGAAACCTGGCGGCCTGCCTGCTCGCGCTCAAACAGACATGTTTGGAAATCCCGGATGACCAGTTGTTTGGAGCGCGCGTTTTGAATGGCTTGTGCGACACGCTGGCCGCTTTGCGCCACGAGATGTCGCAACTCACCACCGCCCGCCAGCGCACCGACGCGATCAGCATCAAGCAGTTGATGCAGGAGCTGGACGCGCTGGCAGAACTGTTGGCCCTACCCGAGCCGCAGAGTCTGGACGAGTGGCGCGACTTGCTTGAGCGCGTCAACGAACGGGCGGCGACGATTGACGACACAGTCGCTGCGCTCTCGCACGTGCACCAGAGCGGCGAAGTCGAAGAACTGCATTGGTGGAGCAGCGCTTTGCTGAGGCAATCCGGCAACTGGCAGCGCGATTTCCAAATACTGATTTCGGAAAGCGTCACGGCAGAGGCGGCGCAACCGACGTTGGCTTCAAGCTCGGACGAGGGGACTGAAGCTGCGAAAGACATCTCTGCCCGCCTCGCAAAAATCGCGGCCGTCTGCCAGCGCCTCTTCGACGAAATGGATTTCAAGTTTCTGCTCGAGCAGGAGCGAAAAGTTTTCACCGTCGGCTTCAACGTCACCGAAGGTCGCCGCGATAACTCGTTCTATGACCTGCTGGCGTCGGAAGCCCGGCTGGCCAGCTTTGTCGCGATCGCCAAAGGCGACGTGCCGCAGGAACATTGGTTTCGCATGGGTCGCCAGCTGACGTCGGTTAATGGCGGCCGCGCGCTGATTTCCTGGACCGGCACCATGTTCGAATATCTGATGCCGCTGCTCGTGATGCGTGATTATCGCGACACGCTGCTGGGCGAAACTTACGACGCCATTGTGATGCGGCAGATTGAGTACGGCACTGAACGTGGCGTTCCGTGGGGCATTTCAGAATCTGCGTACGCGGCCCGCGACCTGCAACTTAACTATCAGTACGGCCCGTTCGGTGTGCCCGGTTTAGGTTTGAAACGCGGCTTGATTGAAGACCTGGTCGTTTCGCCTTACGCCACGATTCTCGCGTCACAGGTAAAGCCGGTTGAGGCAATCGAGAACCTGCGCGCACTTGAGCGTGAAGGCGCGCTGTCCCGTTACGGGTTTTACGAAGCGCTCGACTACACGCCTGAGCGCGTAAAGAAAGGTGAGCACTGCACGCCGGTGCGCGCGTTCATGGCGCACCATCAGGGCATGAGTCTGGTTGCACTGGACAACTTACTGAACCAGAACATCACGCAGAATCGCTTTCACAACGAACCGCTGGTGCAGTCAACTGAACTGCTTTTGCAGGAGCGCGTGCCGCGCGGTGTCCCAGCGGCGCATCCGCGTGCCGAAGAGGTTTTGTCGGGTCGAGTAGTGCGCACGCTGACGGGCCTGGTGACGCGCGCGTACGACACGGCGGATTTGCCGACGCCGCGCACGCAGTTGCTGTCGAATGGAACGTACACGCTGATGATCACGACCGCCGGCAGCGGCTACTCGCGATCCGGACCGTTGGCGGTGACCCGTTGGCGAGAAGATCCAACGCGTGATCACTGGGGCAGCTTTATTTACGTGCGTGACATTCGCAGTGGCGTCGTTTGGTCAACCGGTCATCAGCCGATCCCGGCGAGAGCCCAGGACTATGAAGTCGCATTCTCTGAAGACAAAGCCGATTTCTGGCGGCGCGATTCAGGCATCGTGACGCATATGGAGGTCATCGTCTCAGCCGAGGAAAACGCTGAGATGCGACGGGTCTCCGTTACCAACTTTGGAAACCGGCCGCGCGAGATCGAGTTGACCAGCTACAGCGAGGTCGTGCTCGCGCCGCAGGCCAGCGACGTAGCGCATCCCGCGTTTAGCAATCTTTTCGTCGAGACTGAATTTCACGGCCGTCACAACACTCTATTTGCGCGCCGGCGGCAACGCTCTTCGGAAGACAAGCCCGTTTGGGGTGTGCATGTGCTGGCGACTACGGCGGAAACGATCGGGGGAATTCAATTCGAAACGGATCGCTCGCGTTTTCTCGGCCGCGGCCACAATACGTCGGACCCGGTTTCAGTCGTGGCCGACCAGCCTTTGTCGAACACCGTCGGCGCGGTACTCGATCCAATCTTCAGCTTGCGTTGTCGAGTGCGTTTGCAGCCGAACGAAAGCGTTCAGGTTGTTTTCACCACTGGGGTCGCGGAATCAAGCGAACAAGCGCACGCGCTCAGTGAAAAGTATTTTGACGCCGGAATCTTTGAACGCGAGTCTCGCATGGCCTGGACGCGGGCGCAGGTTGAGATGACGCACCTGCATATCGATCCTGACGAGGCCCACCTTTTTCAGAGACTGGCCGGCCGCATTCTTTACCTCGACCCTTCCTTACGTCCGCGGCCGCACGTGCTGGCGCTGAATCGTCTGACGCAGGCGCGCTTGTGGGGCCACGGCATCGGTGGCGACTTGCCGATCGTGATTTTGCGTCTCGAGCGCGAAGAAGATGTGCCCATGGCGCGACAGCTCTTGCGCGCGCACCAGTACCTCAGTTCAAAGGGACTGCAATTCGATCTGGTAATTCTCAATGACCATCCGTCGGGTTACGCCCAGTCTCTGCACGAGTCGTTGCAGACTGCGGCGCGGACCGCGGGGGTGCAAACGTTGCTGGATAAGCCGGCCGGCGTATTCATTCGTCGCTCAGATCAGATTCCGCAGGAAGAGCGCATTCTGCTGCATGCGGTGGCGCGGGTGGTGATTGTCAGCGAAAGAGGATCGCTTGAAGATCAACTTGTGAGACGGCCTGCCGAAGGACCACTGCCGGCGGAGTTCCAACCATATGCGCCGTCGCAAACTTATTCCGAGACGCCACTCGAAATTCCAAAGCTGTCCTTCTTTAACGGCGTCGGCGGCTTTGCGCACGGCGGGCGCGAATACGTAACCATCCTCGGCGAAGGCCAATGGACGCCGGCCCCGTGGAGCAATGTGGTCGCGAACAATGCCGATGTTGGTTTCCTGGTGACCGAAACCGGCGGCGGATTCACCTGGGCCAGTAACAGTCACGAGAATCGTCTGACGCCCTGGTCGAACGACGTTGTTAGCGACACGCCCGGCGAGGTCATTTACCTGCGCGATGAGGATTCAGGCGCAACCTGGACGCCGACGCCTTTGCCGATCCGCGAGCATGCTCCGTACTCAATTCGCCACGGACAGGGCTACACGGTTTTTGAGCACGCGAGTCACGGTATCTCGCAAGAGCTGCTCATGTTTGCACCGCTGGATGCGCCGGTGAAAATTTTGCTCTTGCGTCTGCGCAATCGGACTGAACGAAAACGGCGATTGTCGGTAACGAATTATGTTGATTTAACCCTGGGCGTCGATCGTCATGCGTCCGCGCCGCACATCGTGACTGACATCGAAGAGCAACAGGGCGCAGTGTTCGCGAGAAATTCCTTCAACAACGAATTTGCCGAACGCATCGTCTTCGTCGGCACCAGCGAACTCCGCTGCACCATGACCTGCGATCGCAAAGAGTTCATCGGGCGCAATGGCTCCCTCGCCCATCCGGCTGCTTTGCGGCGCGTGGGGTTGAGTGGTCGTGACGGCGCCGGTCTCGATCCATGCGCAGCGATTCAGGCGCAGATCGAGCTCGCGCCCGGCGAGGCCCGCGAGATCGTGTTTCTGCTGGGACAGGCCGAGTCAATCGAGCGAGCGCGAGAGATCAATTCACGTTTTCGCAACGTACAGGCGGTCAATGAAGCCCTGGAACGCGTGCTGAACTTCTGGGACCAGACGCTCTCGACCGTGGAAATCAAAACTCCCGATGCTTCGCTCGATACGCTCGTCAACCGCTGGCTCTTGTGTCAGGTGCTGGCGTGCCGCGTGCGCGGGCGCTCGGCGTTTTATCAATCCAGCGGCGCGTTCGGTTTTCGCGATCAGTTGCAGGACGTGATGACGTTGGTTTACGCGCGGCCCGAAGTTGCGCGCGAACAGATCCTGCGCGCGGCTTCACGGCAGTTTAAAGAAGGTGACGTGCTGCATTGGTGGCACGAACCGACCGCTCGCGGCGTGCGCACGCGCTTTTCAGATGATCTGCTTTGGCTGCCGTATGTCGTCGCGCATTACGTGAACATCACCGGCGATCAATCCGTGCTGAGCGAGCCGGTGCCGTTTTTGGAAGCGGAGTTGTTGAAGCCTGATCAGCATGAGGCCTACATCGAACCGAAGATCTCTTCTGAAAGCGGAACCATCCTCGAACATTGCACGCGCGCGATCGACCGCAGTCTCGGGTTAGGCGCGCATGGGTTGCCGTTGATGGGCTCAGGAGACTGGAACGATGGCATGAATCGCATCGGCATCGGCGGCAAAGGCGAAAGTGTCTGGCTGGGATGGTTTCTGGCTACAGTACTGCAGGGCATCGAACCGTTCTTGTCAGAACCCGGAGCGGACGTGTCAGTAACGGGAGCGGGAGCCAACAGTCAACCTGTGGATCACCGCACAACCTACGCAATCCATCTTGAAAAACTTCGCAAGGGTCTGGAAAAGTCCTGGGATGGTGACTGGTATCGCCGCGCCTACTTCGATGACGGGACGCCGCTCGGCTCAGCGCAGAACGACGAATGCCGGATCGATTCCATCGCTCAGACCTGGGCGGTCATATCCGGCGTCGCCGAATCGTATCGGGCGCAGCGAGCGATGGCGGCGGTTGAGCAATACCTGATTCGGCGCGGCGACGGTCTAATCATCCTGTTCACGCCCCCCTTCGACAAAAGCAAACTCGATCCGGGCTATGTCAAAGGTTACGTTCCCGGTGTGCGTGAGAATGGCGGGCAGTACACGCACGCGGCGTTGTGGACAGTCATCGCGTTTGCGTTGTTAGGGGAAGGGGATCGTGCGGGCGAGTTGTTTGGGTTACTGAATCCTATCAATCACTCATCGACCCGCGCCGGTTTGCACAAGTATAAGGTCGAGCCGTACGTCGCGCCTGGCGACGTCTACGCGGTACCGCCGCACACCGGGCGGGGCGGCTGGACGTGGTACACCGGTTCGGCGGGATGGATGTATCGCGCGGCTTTGGAATACATCCTCGGGTTTAAGTTACAGGGGGACCGCCTGCGCGTCGATCCGTGTATCCCCCGGTTCTGGCGCGATTTCGACATCACCTATCGGCGTGGCAGTTCAGTTTATCGGATCAAAGTTGAGAATCCGCACGCGGTGTCGCGCGGTGTCGCGAGCGTCGAACTTGACGGCGTCGAGCAGGCAAGCAAAGAGATAGCGCTGGCCGATGATGGCAAGCCGCATGACGTGCGGATCCTAATGGGAGCCTGGATCGATAATGAAGGCACTGAAGCTCAGCCAAGAGAGCCGCACACAGATCAAATTCTCCAGAGCTAACGCTCATCGCCGCCACATCAGTTTGCCCTTGCCTTTGTATCCGCCTCACGGCGCTTCCACCAAAACTGCGTCCATGAGTTGAGAACGCCATTCGCTAAGCTCGCGCGGATTGTTGTTGACAGCTTGAAGTCCCAGGCGATATCGTCGCGGCCTCTCACATGCAGGTTATTTCCAAATAGCACTAACCGTTTTTTTAAACTTCGCGGACATCCGAATCCGCCGACTTGGAGCCAGCCATGCAGAAAACAAAAATCACAGTCGCGATCCTGTTGACGGCAATCGCCGTCGGTTGCTCGGGGAATCCACAGGCCCCTCAAGTCGCTGCGACACCGACGCCGGTCAACTGTGCTGCTGCCGAAGCGCCCGGCGACGTAACGCCGACACCAAACACTATTGATAGCACTTGCGCAAAGATTCCGGCCGATATTCTCGGCAGCGGCGACAACCAGGGTGACGCAGATCTTTATTCGTGGTTAGCCTTCGTGGCAGTGAACTGGCCTGTCGACCCGACGACATGCACGGCGAATGCAAACGCGAGTATTCTGACTTCGCCTCCTAATCCGGTGTGGCTCAGCTATCTTAGCAATGACGAAATTTTTGTGGCCTCTGGACTGCCTACTGGTTGGTGTCACGCGCCGACCGGCGTTAGTGCGCGCTTCGCGAGCGCGGAGGAAGCTCTGGCGGCTCAACGCGCGAACCGGCTGGCGAAGCTCCCGCCAAAAGTTCGGGCGCTGGCAGAAAAACATCCCGAGGTGCGATTGTTCCTCCATCATAATTCGAAATCGCACGACGCTCTGATGTCGCCCAGCAAGCTGACGAACACGCCCTCTCAATTGCAAGGGATCCTGGATGCGACAAACCAAGTTGTGACCGATCAGAACGGACGCTTTGTTCGCTACACGGTTAACATTGGGCCGATCGAATACCAGTACATCATTCAGAATAAGCTGTGGACGAAGGCGGGACAGGAGGCGACCGGCGACCTGAACTTCACCAACGGTGCGATGGAGTTCAAAGCCGCCTGGAAAGTGCTGGGGGCCAACGATGATCCGACCCACTTCTTCACCCAACAGGCGATTGTCTATAACGATGCGGACGGCAATCCGAGTCCCGGACCAAATCCCGTCACAGTCGGGCTGGCCGGTCTGCATATCGCACACAAGACGCCGCGGCAGCCGCACTGGCTGTGGTCAACGTTCATCCAGGCAGATCTAAACAAGGGCTTCAACAACCCGAACTGCCCGGCCTCGCAGTGTCCGCCGAATGTGCAGACGGCGCCCACGCCATTCGTCGAGCTTAATTCCGACGGCAGTCCGCGCAACAAACCCGTGCAGGTCTCCAGCGTCAGCCCGATCAGCTCGCCTTCATTGAACACTACATTTCAGGGACTACTGAAGGGGACGCCATGGGCCTATTACCAGCTAGTCAGCACTCAATGGCAGGGCGGGTTCGGTGGTACCAAACCGCCGCAACTCGGCAACCCGTTGCTCGAGACGTTTGTCTCGCAGACAACCCCCTACAGTTGTTTGGAGTGTCACCAAAGTGCGCAGGACTCACCGGGCGGTAAAAAGTCGGATTTCAGTTTTGCGATAAATGCGAAGCAGTGAGAACCCTGAGAGTTCCCTCGTAAAGCTGTGTTCTATATCTCTGTGAGCCTGCCCGAAAACGAAAAGGCGGGAGATACCTCCCGCCTCTTTCTTGCCAGGTTGTTGATGAATCAGTCGGCTGCTAGGCGCGCGCGCGCGCTACCAGTTCAGCCGCGATACTGTCATCTGTAGTCGACTTTGGAACGCGACCGTTGTCCGTCGCTTTTCTTCCCGGCTGATCGGCGGCGCGTTCCTCTTGTTCACGTACATAAGTGAGCCATGGGCCGGGCGCCGGTCGCTCACCTTTGGTGATCTCGAAAAACACTTTCTGAATCTTTTCGGTGATTTCGCCACGCGCGCCGTTGCCGATAGTGATGCGATCGACGGATCGAATCGGTGTAATCTCGGCCGCCGTGCCGCTGAAGAACAGTTCGTCGGAAACGTAAAGCGCGGCGCGTTGAATACTTCGTTCTTTGATCGTCAGCCCCAGCTCGCTGCAAATCTGAATCACACTATCGCGCGTGATGCCCGGCAGAACCGAAGACGAAAGCGGCGGCGTGTTCACGACGCCGTTAGCGACCACAAAAATGTTTTCGCCCGAGCCTTCGGAAACATAACCACGATCGTCAAGTGCGATGCCTTCGGCAAAACCGTTGACCAAAGCTTCCATCTTGATCAATTGCGAGTTCATGTAGTTCGCGCCGCTTTTGGCCATCGGCGGCAGCGAATTCGGACTCAGGCGGTTCCAGCTCGACACACAGACATCGACGCCTTTTTCAATTGCTTCATCGCCGAGGTATTTGCCCCAATCCCACGCGCCGATATAGCAGGCCAGCGGATTCGGAAACGGATTGACGCCGAACGCGGGTTTCTCTTCGTCCAAACTGCGAAACAGAATGGGGCGGATGTAGCACTGATCCAAACCGCTGCGACGCACGAGTTCGACGGCGGCGTCGCAGAAATCATCGGCGCTCCAGTCGTGATCCATGCGGAAGATTTTGGCGGAATTCAGGAAGCGTTGCATGTGCTCGCGCAGGCGAAAGACGGCCGGCCCACGTTTGGTGGAGTAACAGCGAATGCCTTCGAAGACGCTCGAGCCGTAATGCAAAACGTGAGACATGACGTGGACGCGGGCATCGTTCCATTTGATGAACTCGCCGTCGTGCCAAACCAGGTCACAAATGCGCGGAGTGGCAACATCTTTCTTCTTATCGCCCATTGAGTACATGCTGTTTACTCCTTTGGAGAACTAACGGTTTCGAACCGCGAGAAGTGCTTAATTACTGAGTGAATTGATAAAGCACGATACTCTAAAGTCGCAGGCCTTGGCAAGATAACCAGTCATGGTTTTCGCTGCGGTTTTTGGAGTGCGCCGGCTCGACGGCGCTTTGTTATTGTGGTCAGCTTTTATGGACGATGCCAGGCAAGCGGCGTCAACCCGCCGTACTTCAAAAACGTCGTTTGCGCACTCGCTTGCTCAACACGCATCAGTTAAATAGGATCGACTCGGCTTGCGATCAAATAAGAAGGGCAATCAAGTCGTGATTCCGCGCCGGGCTGTCACCCTGTGGCTGTGTGCCGTGGCGCTGATTCCGCTCGCAAGTTGCCGTAATTCTACTGAACCGGTGGAACCTATAAAGATGACAACAGAGACAAGTGCAAATGACCCCGGAGCGATTCATCAGCGCGCGATCACCGTCGATATGCATGCCGACACCGCCCAACGCCTGGTCGACGAAAACGTCGATTTGAATCAGCGCCTGGCGGACGGACATCTTGACGCTCTGCGGGCGAAGGAAGGCGGGCTCGACGCGCAGTTCTTTTCGATTTGGGTCGAGCCGCAGTTGTTTGGAGGTGGCGGCGCCGGCGCGATGAAGCGCGCGGACATTCAGATCGAGGCCGTTCAGGACCTGGCCGCGAAACATCCGGAGACGTGGGAAATGGCCGCTACCGCTGATGACGTTCGTCGCGTCGCCGCGAGTGGAAAAATCGCTGCGTTGATGGGATTGGAAGGCGGCTATGCGATCGACGATAAGATCGAGAATGTGAAGCGCTACTACGACATGGGCGTGCGTTACATGTCTCCGGCGTGGAGTGTCAGCACGAGCTGGGCCGGGTCCTCGGGTGACGCAGTCGGCGAGACGCGCGGCTTAAACGAATTTGGCAAAGAAGTCATTCGCGAGATGAACCGCCTGGGCATGATGATCGATGTGTCGCACGTATCCGACAAAACCTTCTGGGACATCATGAACACTTCGACGAAGCCGGTGGTAGCGACTCATTCGGCTTGCCGCGCGATTGCGAACGTGCCGCGCAATCTGACGGACGACATGATTCGCGCGCTCGCGAAAACCGGCGGCGTGGTGAACGTTATTTTTTATCCCGAGCACATCGAACCCGGCTGGAGTGAGAAAAAGAAAAGAGTTGATGCGGAGATCGCTCCGATGGTGCAGCGCGCGTCCGAGCAGGAGCAGGGAAATGTAGCGCAAAAGAAACTGGCCCGCGATCGCGTCCGCTTTGAAGAGTATCTGAAGCGCCTGCCGCCGGTGCACGTCTCGCGGATTGCCGACCACATCGATCACATCGTGAAGCTCGTGGGGGTCAATCACGTTGGCATCGGATCGGATTTCGACGGCGTGCAGGCAGTGCCGGCGGACATGAAGTCCGTTGCGGACTTGCCGAACCTAACTAAAGAACTTCTAAAGCGCGGTTATTCGGCAAGCGACGTTGAGAAGATTCTGGGTGGAAACATGCTCCGAGTGATGGACCACGTTCATCAGAAATGATTTTGGATTGTTTAGGTCGGGCTACCGACCTGCTCTTTTTGGGCGAAGACAGTTCCCGCTATTTTTGGTCGTTTGGTCCTGCTGCAGCTGCACGCTTTTGCTTAAAGTTTTCGTAATCAACTTCGTAGTTGGGCAGCGAAGTGAAAAGATGCTCGGGCGGGTCACCCAGTTCTACTTTCGTCGCTTCAAACGTGTTAGTCCACCCGCTCTTGGATTTTATAACGACCTTCATCATATAACCCTGGAGCGCCGGGCAAATGTAATATTCAGTTATCTCGCCCGTTGCGGCTAACTCCTTCCGGACAACAAACGTCTTAAACCCAAGGATCGTTTCTTCCCTGACAAAACCGGGGTCCTGCCGGGCTCGGTCCTCATGAAAATGGTTTTGATCGGCAGAAGACAGGTAGTCGAGCTTCTTATTGCCCTCATCCACGCGGAAAACCCCCTTGCCGGCAAGCTTAAAGCCGACATCGGTTCTTCCGTTCATGTAAGTTCTGTCCTGCCTCCAGCTACCGTCTGCTTTTTGATACCTGATGCTGGTGGCGGCTATAAAAGTCGGCCGACCGTCGCCTGGATCGACGATATCCCTGGTATGAACCGTAAATCCCTGGGCGGGCGCTGGAACAGGGCTCACCTTCGCGACAATAAAGCCGGTGGCGGCCATCGACAAGATCACCCCTGATCCGAGTAAAACAGATTTAACGTTCATGTAAGACCTCCTATCATCCGCCCCCGGTGCAGCCACCGACAAAGCACTTTTTATAAGTAAAGGAACTACCACAAGAGGACGGGGGATGGCAGTACCCAAACTCGTAATAACAACAGGTATTCGGCCCACCGCAACCACAGTTCGGAAACTGAGGAACCCCGCAACACGGTACTTCTGTTGAGATGCAGCCCCACTGGTCGACCGTCCAAGATCGGCAATTGCAGTTTGAAAAGCAATCTCCTGAGGCAAAGGCCAAATGTCCAGACGAAAAGGAAAGGATTAAGAGCAGGATCCCTAGAAGTCGTTTCATAATGTCTCCTTCCGGGTTGTTTGCAGTGTTTACTGCTATGCGCAAAATCCTACTCCGGGGCTGGGGTCCTGTCAACGGAAACAACGTATGATTGCCCAGCAAAACCGCTACCAGAAAACAAGACCGGGAGGACCGCTGCCTCGTCTGAACAATGAACCAATCGAGTCAACGAATGCGTCCACGGATAGGCTTCCACGCCCCCATCAAAGGCGGGCTTCACGAGTCTTTAATCATCGCGAAGGAAACCGGTTGCGACGCGGTGCAAATCTTCTCGCGGAATCCGCGCGGCTGGATGGCCAAGCCGCTGACGCGTGAATCAGTCGAGTTGTTCAAAGCGACTCGCAGACTCACGAAGCTGTCGCCCGTTTTAATTCATGCGAACTACCTGATCAACCTTTCTTCGGCCGACGATGTGATTCTGTTGAAATCGATCGCCTCGTTCCGTGAAGAAGTGCAGCGCGGCATTGCGCTCGGTGCCGACTACCTCGTCGTGCACCCAGGTAGCGCCCGCGGCTCATGCGAAGCTGACGGCATCGCGGCCACCGCGATTAGTTTGAAGGTTGCTTGCAAAGGATTGCGGTTCGGAAAGCTGCGCATCCTGCTGGAGAACACTGCCGGACAGGGTCAGTGCATCGGTCACCGGTTCGAGCATCTGCGCGCGATCATGGACGAGTGTCCGAAGTTGCCGCTGGGCGTCTGCGTCGATACCGCGCATTCATTCACGGCCGGTTATGACATTCGCGAGCCAGACGGGTTGGAAGCAACGATCGAAATCATTCGCCGCACGGTGGGTCTGCGCAACGTGCGGGCGGTCCACTTCAATGATTCGCGGGCGCCGTTTAATTCGCGCGTCGATCGCCACTGGCACATTGGCGAAGGCCACATCGGGCGCGATGCGCTGCGACGCTTTGCGCAACATCCGAAGCTCGCCCACTGTGCGTTTATTTTGGAAACGCCTTACGACGATCCGCGGGCTGATCTGAAGAACCTGGAAGCCCTGCGGAGCTTCGTCAGTTGAGTCGGCCTCGGGGGCGGAGTCAGTACCGGGAGCGGTAGCGACCGGGTCGCGCTCCTGACCCCGTCGCATCCCCACCCCACGCGGGCTGCCCGCGCGGGGACCCCGGTCCGCTCCGGGTACTGATCTCATCGCGAAGTTCTGCTTTACGGTCTCCGGTTGGTCAGTTACAATGCCCTCATCATGCAACGGTCCGCGTTTCATTCTCTAACCAAACTCCTCCTTACGCTGCCGCTAGCGCGCTGCGCTTGATCGCGTCTGTTAGCGGCGAATCCAGTCAAAACCCGAACGAAGTAACTGCACAAGCGGCTTTGTGCATTTGACCCAAATGACTGTAAGTTAAGAGGAGTTAACACAATGGACGAGAAATATTTTCCTGAAAAAATCGAAGCGAAGTGGCAGAAGCGCTGGGCCGACGAGCGTGCGTTTGAAGCCCGCGAAGACGACCCGCGCGAAAAGTTTTACGCGCTCGAGATGCTGCCGTATCCCTCCGGCTTTCTGCACATGGGGCACGTGCGGAACTACGCGATCGGCGACGCGCTGGCCTGGTACAAGCGCCTGCGCGGGTTCAACGTTTTGCATCCGATCGGCTGGGATAGTTTTGGACAGCCAGCCGAACAAGCCGCGATCAAACGCGGCGTCCAACCACGCGACTGGACTGAAGAAAACATCGCGCACATGGAAGGGCAGATGCGGCGGCTGGGCATCAGTTATGACTGGTCTCGTGTGATCGCCGCGCACCGGCCGGAATACTACAAATGGGACCAGTGGTTCTTTCTGAAAATGCTGGAACGCGGTCTGGCGTACAAGCGCACTTCGCCGGTCAACTGGTGTCCGAAAGAACAAACGGTGCTGTCGAACGAACAGTCGTCAGGCGGCATCTGCTGGCGGTGCGGCACTGCGGTGGTCAAGAAAGAGATCGAACAGTGGTATCTGCGCATTACGAAATACGCGGAGCAGTTGGTCCAGGACATCAAAGAGATTGAAAACAGCTGGCCCGAAAAAGTCATCAAGCGCCAGCGCGACTGGGTAGGGCGCAGTGAAGGCGCGTATATCGATTTCGGAGTCAAAGATCTGAAAGAAAGGATCCGTGTGTTCACCACTCGCATCGACACGATCTTTGGTGCGACTGCGATCGTGGTTGCGGCCGAGCACCCGATTCTGCCGCAGCTGCTGGAAGGCTCATCTTTGAAAGACGACGTGCTCAAGTTTGCGGAGCAGATCAAAGCGGCGCGCGCGATCAAAGCAGAAGACCAGACGGCTGAGGAAGAGAAGCTCGGCATGAACACCGGGCAGCTGGCCGTCAATCCCTTCAACGGCGAGCTGTTGCCGATCTGGGTCGCAAATTACGTGCTGATGGATTATGGCGCGGGTGCGGTGATGAGCGTGCCGGCGCACGATGAACGCGATTTCGAGTTCGCGCAGAAATACACGCTGCCGATTCGACAGGTCATTGCGCCGATCGTGCATGGCCAGCAGAACGAGCCGGACGATGCCGTCCCGGGCAGCGATCAGTCGATGGAAATGAAGCAGGCTTTCGTCGAACAAGGTGTCCTGGTGAACAGTGGCGAATGGAGCGGTCAACTTTCGCAGGAGGCGATTCGCGAAATGTCTGAGTATGCAGGCGCCAAGAACTTCGGTGGCGGCGCGGTCACCTATCGCATACGTGACTGGGGCATCTCGCGGCAGCGGTTCTGGGGTGCGCCGATTCCGGTTGTGTATTGCCCGAAGTGCGGAATGGTGCCCGTGCCGGAGAAAGATCTGCCCGTCATGTTGCCGGAGAAGGCGGAATTCACCGGCACAGGCGAATCGCCTTTGAAGACCGTCCCCGAATTCGTCAACACCAGGTGCCCGACGTGTGGCGCGGCCGCGACGCGTGAGACGGACACGATGGACACGTTTGTCGATTCGTCCTGGTACTTCTTTCGTTACTGCGATCCAGGTAACGAATCGATGCCGTTTGAGCCGGAACGCGTCGCGAAATGGACGCCGGTGGATCAATACATCGGCGGCGACTCGCATGCGGTGATGCATCTGATCTACACGCGTTTCTGGACCAAGGTGATGCGCGACTTAGGCCTGGTGACTTTCAACGAACCGGTGAAGCGGCTGCTGACGCAGGGCATGGTCACCAATCGCGTCGAAGAGACAAACGAATGGAAAGCGATGTCGAAGTCGCTCGGCAACGGTGTCGATCCGGACGAGATGATCGAAGCCTTCGGCGCCGACGCCACCCGTCTGTTCATTCTGTTCGCCGCGCCGGTCGAGAATGAACTGCGCTGGTCGGAAACGGGAATTGAAGGCGCGGTGCGATTTCTGCGACGCGTGTGGACGATGGTGTACCGGTACGCGGGTCTCCCGCCTGCCGAGCACGCCGAAGACGTACGTACCGAATTCAGCGATGGTGCTCGCACGCTGCGCCGCAAGACTCACCAAACGATTGCCCGCGTGACCGAGGATTCTGAGAAGCTCGATCTCAACACAAACGTCGCGGCTTTGATGGAGCTGTCGAATGCACTCGGCGAATTCAACATCGATCCGGCGACGGCTTCGGACACTGACGTGTTCGCCGTGCGCGAAGCGCTCGAAGCCCTCGTCGTTATGTTGGCCCCGTTCTCTCCGCACATCGCCGAAGAGATGTGGGAAGGGTTGGGTCATGCCGGCGGTCTGTTGAAGTCTGCCCGGTGGCCGTCTGCCGATCGCGAGCTGGCGAAGAAAGATGAGCTGGAGATTCCCGTTCAGGTAAATGGCAAGCTGCGTTCGCGTGTGGTCGTGTCGCCTGACATTTCTGAAGCCGACTTGCGCGCGTTAGCGCTGGCGGACGCCAAGGTCCAAAGCTTCATCGACGGTCACAAGATCGTTAAGGTGATTGTGGTGCCTCAGCGCCTGGTGAACGTCGTAGTGAAGAAAGCGTAGCTGCTGCGCTTTCTTAAATCTCGAATGTCCCAAACGGATATCTTGAAGCGCCTTGGCGTTGTGACGGTCCGCAATTTCCTCGATGTCGCGACGTGCGAGCGAATCATCGCGGAGATATGCGAGTCGAAGCGGACGCCTGCAACCTCTTATCGTGACGGCCGCGCGCAGGGCGTGGATGAACAGAAGAGAAGAGTCTTGCGAGCGAGCGTCTCTTCCGGTCTACATTCGCTTGTAGGAGAACGCTTGCGCGAACACAAGCGCATGCTTGAAGAGAGCTTTGGTGCGCCACTCGCAGACTGGGAAGCTCCTCAATTCCTGCAGTACCGTGCCGGTGATTTTTTCATACCGCATACGGACTCATCAGTGGCCGAGGGAAGTCGGCAATTCATTAAGAGACGCGCCATGTCGGTTGTCATTTTTCTAAACGGTGAATCGGACGAGCCGGCGGAAGGTCGTTTCGGCGGTGGTTCGCTTGTTCTCTACAACCTTCTCTCCGATCCACGCACCGAGCGTCTGGGTTTTCCGATCAAAGCAGAGCCAGGCACGTTCCTGGCCTTTCCCTCGCACATCTTCCACGAGGTAACGCCGGTGAAACATGGCGCGCGCTACACGGTTGTTACGTGGTTCGGAAGACACGAAGGTGACGGTGTTTCAGAACCAACGAACGGAAAGTCAGAGAGACCCACGGCTCCGGCGCAAACCCGTGACCACCAGCCAGGATGATCTCCTGCTTGCCTGCTCGCATATCAGCCGTTAAAATCCTCGCGAACCCAGACTCGCGCGGAGTCGTAAGTTACGTAACGATTCACTGAATGAAAGAGTGTCCAAAGTGTCGCGTATGTTTTGCCGACGACGTGGCTTTTTGCCCTGACGACGGCGCCGCGACCGGTCCGTCCATCGCCGGCGAACCGATCCTTGACGGCCGCTACAACCTTGAGCGGCGGCTGGGCCAGGGCGGCATGGGCATTGTTTACAAAGGCCGGCACATCTTTCTCAAGACCCAGCACGCCATCAAGATCATTCTTCCCGATCTGGTCGGCAACGATCCAAATCTCGTCACGCGCTTTCGGCAGGAAGCCTTGGCCGCCGCCGCGATTCGCCATCAGAACATAATTGCGGTCACCGACTTTGGAGTTGTGCGCGGCACGATGCCTTTTCTCGTGATGGAGTTCGTGCAGGGCAAGTCGCTGCAGGAAGTGATGTCCGCCGAAGGCGCGATGGGCCCGGTGCGCGCCTTCGACTTTATGCAGCCGATCTGTTCGGGCATCGCTGCGGCCCATCGCCAGAACATCGTGCACCGCGACATCAAGCCCCTGAACGTCATGCTTCAGGACGGTCTGACGATTGCCGAAGGCACAAAGATTCTCGACTTCGGTCTCGCGAAAATTAAGTCAGGCGAGTTGCTGGGTTCCTTTGTCGCCGCGCAGACCACGGGACTGATGGGCTCGCCGTTTTACATGGCGCCCGAGCAGTGGTCGGACGAACCACCCGACGCGCGCGCTGATGTGTACAGCCTCGGCGTGATGCTCTATCAAATGCTCGCCGGTGAAGTGCCGTTCAAAGCGAACGCGATTCCGGCGATCATGAAGAAGCACCTGACTGAGGAGCCGCCGACATTCTCGTCCCGCGGCATAGAGGTGCCGCCGCAAATTGAAGCGGTCGTGCGTCACGCGCTCGAAAAAGAGCCGGAGCATCGCACGTCATCCGCGGATGAATTCCTTGAAGAGTTTCGCCAGGCGATGGAGGCCGCCAGCGCGCTGCTGAAAACCACCGGCGAAGCGCGGCAGCCGGATCCTTACCAGACGCTGGTGACCGGCCCGCCGCCCGCGACCGATCCGCACGTAGGCAGATCCAGTTACACGCGTCCGACTGAGGACTTGATCGCGGCCGCCATCAGCAGCAAGTCCTGGATGGAAGAACAGGACAAGTTGACCGCAGCGCGCGAGGAACTGGCCCGCGAAGAACAAGGGCGACGCCAACTCGCCGCTGAGGCCGAGCGCAAACGAAGAGAAGACGAAGCCCGGCAGGAAGCCGAGCGGCAACAGCAGCTCAAACAAAAGCAGGAAGAAGAGCGGATCGAAGCAGAGCGCCTCGCCGCCGAGCAGCGCGCCGCGGAAGAGCGCGAGCGCGAAGCAGAGCGTGTGCGCGATGAAGAAGCCCGAAAGCTTCGGGAAGCAGAGGAAGCGCGCCGCCAGGAAGAACAACGGCTGGAGGAAGCGCGGCGTAAAGAGCAACAGCGCCTCGACGAAGAGCGCCGGCGCGAAGAAGAACGCAAACGTGTCGAAGAGTTGGTCGCGCAGCAGACGAAAGCGATTGAAGAGAAGCTGACGAAACTCGCGTCGAGTATTCCCCCCGCGCCCGCCGCGGTGGCGGAAGCGGCGAACGCACGGCAAGTGGGCGCGACGACGATTACGGAGAACAGCTATCCGAATATGGTCAATGTGCCGCCGGCGGCGGTGGCCGGCAAGCGGAACGTATTGCCGTACGCGCTTGCGGGTGTTTTATTGCTGGTGCTGGTCGGCGGTGGAATCGGCGCGTGGGTTCTTTGGCCCAGGCCTACGCCCACGCCCGGTGGCGGCGACAATCCCCCGATTGAAAACCCGAAAGATCCGGATCCAGGACCAGCGCCCGTCACCTTTACTCCCGAGTTCATTTCAGTTCCGGGTGGAACATTCGACATGGGCCGCAATGGCGCCACCGTGGCCGAGGTTCCGGTCCACGCCGCTTCTGTGCAGCCCTTGGTGATCGACAAGACTGAAGTTACAAATTACGAGTATCAGCAGTTTGTCGAGAAAACGGGTCACGAAGCACCGTCACACTGGATCAACAAGAAACCGATCGCGGGACAGGAACTGTGGCCGGTTACCTTTGTGTCCCACAGCGATGCCGTTGCGTTTGCCAAGTGGCGTTCAGAACGCGATGGTTTGAAGTGGCGGCTGCCCACCGAAGAGGAATGGGAGTACGCCGCGCGCGGCGGCGATCAGGAGAACATCTATCCCTGGGGAAACACGTGGACGGAGGGCCACGCGATCACCAAGAGTTCGGGTGCTAACGAGCCGAAGCCGGTTGGTTCCGCGCCTAATGACAAAACACGCTGGGGCGCGCTGGACATGATGGGCAACGTTTACGAGTGGACCGCGACCAAGGCCCGGTACTATCAAGGCAGTTCGAAACAGGTCGAAGGCGAACAGCGCAACTGGTATGTCATTCGGGGCGCTTCGTTCGGTACGGCGCAGGAGCCGAAGCCAATCTCGACCACGCGACGCGATTGGGTCGATGGCAATACCAAGGTTGGCGCGCTGGGCTTTCGTCTGGTTCGACCGCAGTAAAGGGGCGTGATTGGTATTGGCCTTACGATTCGGGTTCCCTCTCCCAAAGGGAGAGGGTTAGGGTGAGGGTCCCAGCGAGAAAAGTAGAAAAAACATTTTTCTTTTTACTCTTAAGCCGCTAAGCTTCGCACCCTTACCCCAGCCGTCTCCCGAAGGGAGAGGGAGTTCGCGACCGTACCTACTTGAGCCTCGCTACCTCACCGAGTATTATCACCCGCAAAAATCCAGAGACCCTGAGTCTTAATAAACATGAACAAACCCTCGATTGCCTTTTCAAGAATGAGAATTAGCGCGCTTGTTAAAGCGGCGCTGGCGTTCGTCTGCCTGATGGTGGCGTCGGGTGCGGTGCTGGCCCAGGAGACGGGCGGCGAGCTGGGCGGCGGCGCCGGCATCTTTCGGCCGAAGAATCCCGAAGCCAAACGGAGCGGCAATCCGGCGCGTCCGCCGAAGCCGAGAATGACTCCGGCCGAAATCGAAGCGCGATTTCAGGATGCGCTCGCCGACGGCAACGATGATCGTGATGCGCGCAGGTTCGTCCAGGCGGAAGCGGCTTACCGCCGCGCTTTGGTGTTGAAGCCGCGCGATTCGCGCGCGCACTACGCGATCGGAAATGTCCTGGTAGATCAGCAGCGCTGGGACGACGCTGAAGTGTCTTATCGAAAAGCCTTCGACACCGCGGCGACTGATCCTGAAGTTCTGATGGCCCTAAGCTTTGCGCTGGTACAGCCGCGCACCGGCGCGCTGAACGCAAAACGATTTACCGACGCCGAGTACTTTGCCCGGCGCGCGACGCAACTGGCGCCCACTAATGCGATCGCTTTCGATCGTTTGGGGGTCGCGATGACCGCGCGCGGCATTTACAACGCCGATGCCGAAAGTGCTTTCCGCCGCGCGACGGAACTGGATCCGAATTTTGTCGTGGCGCAAGTCCACCTCGCCGGTGTGCTGGCGCGAATGAAGCGATGGGATGAGGCCGACGCGCTTTTCCGCTCGGCCGGAGACAAAGCGCAGGACGCTCCGACCCTGGTTTTGATTGCAGACGCACTGCAAGGGGCACAGCGCTGGAACGATTCTGAGCCGGTGCTGCGACGCGCACTTTCGCTGGACGCGAGAAATCCGGGCGCCCTATTCCTGATGGGCCGGTTCTATTCGGTCAATCAACGCTATGCAGAAGCGGCTGCGATTTTGAAAACGGCCGCCGAAGTGAACACGAAGAGTTTTATCGTGCGGACCGTTCTGGCGCGGGCCTACCTGGGCTCCGGAGAGCATGACAACGCGTTCAGAACCTACGAAGAAGCAGCCGCGCTGGCCTCCGCTGCTGATCGCAAAGCGCTCGCCGGCCAGTTCGGCTTCACCGGCGTCGGCGATGGATACATGACCGCCGGTCGAGGCCGCGACGCGCTGCGCGCTTATCAAAAGGCCCTTGAGTTAGACCCGGCGAATGCAGAGTTGCCGGCGAAGATCGCCGCCGCGCGCGCAAAATCGTAGAGCTTTTCGGAATTAGAAACCCCTGAGACAAAACAGACATGAGACGTTGCCCAAAATGTAACCGCACTTATTCAACTGACACGCAGAAGTTCTGCACACACGACGGCGGTTTGTTGTTCACCGTGCAAGCTGAGTTGACCGAGACGGTGCAGTTCGATTCATCCAAAGTTCGCGATGCCATCGCCAAACCGACGACCCGCGATCTCAGTGGGCAACAGCCTGGCGCATTCGATCCCGAAGCGACGGTGGTCAGCCGCGGTGTTAACGACGGCACGCAGCAGGTGAAGACGCGCGACACCGGCAGTCTCGAGCCGCCGTCGCAGACGCAATACTATGGCGCGCCACCGAGCCAGCCGAACACCGGACCAGTGGCGCCGCCACCGGTAGCCCCCTCAGGTCCAATTCCACCTGCGCCCACGTCGGCTCCGTTGCCGCCGCAGCCGTCTGGCCCGATTCCGCCGCCGCCACAAGCGCAGGCTGCCGCTGCCGCTCATCCGAGTCAGCCTTTGCCGCCGGTGGCGCAAAAGAAGAAATCGAAGCTGCCGCTGATTCTTGGTCTGCTCGCTGTGCTCCTGATTTTCTTCGTCGGAGCGGTGGCGGTTGCAGGCTACTTTTTCTGGTACAAACCACAACAGGAAGCGCGCGCACGCGAACGCGTGGTGATTGTTAACGAGCCGAATCAGCCATCGTCATCGTTGCCGAGCACGGCCACGCCCGGCCAAGCGTCCGTGCCGTCGAACGAACCGCCGCCATACAATCCGCCTGCTGATGCCGTGCAGTTTGTGAATTCAAAGGCGAACCTGGACGGCAAGCTGCTGGAGCACTATGTAGACTTCTCGTTCTATTACCCGAACCGGTGGCAGAAGGATGCAGAAGCAGGCGTGGCGGGCGCCAGCAACTTTGCGAAAGTCGAGCGTCGTCTTCCGCCGGACTTCACGCAAGAGAATTTCGCCGTCGGTTGGTACTCGGCAACGGGAACGTCGACAGAGCTGTTTAAGAATCTTGCCGAGAATCTCAGCAAGCAGTTGTCGAGCGGCTTCCCCGAGTATCGAAAAGTTTCCGAAGGGCCGGCCCGCGTCGGATCGTACGATGGCTACGAATTTCGCTTCGAAGCCATGTCGCGCGATACCGCCAAGGGTGACGTCACAATTTGGGGCCGGGTTGTTTTTCTGGCCCCGCCCTCGGGCGGCAACACCGGGGTGACGCTGCTGATGCTGGCGACGTCGCTTGCGCCGGAGCTGAAAAGCGTTGACGACGTCGGCGTGAAGGGCGAGCTCCCGATGGTGCTTGAGTCATTCCGATTTGGAAAGTAGCGCTCGGGGCGTTAGCCCGACCGTTAGGGAGGGCTCCTTCGGGCGCAATCTGTGAGCCCTCCCTGACGGTCGGGCTACTGCCCCTACTATTCACATGAAGATTGTTCTGGCTGAGGATCGCGGCGGCAAGCTGCTGGGCGAACGCGCGTTCACCAGCGACGTGGTGCTTGTGGGCCGTGACCCCGCCGTCTGCCATTTCTTCTTTGCGCAAAACCAATGGCCCATGGTGTCGCGACGCCATGCGGAGTTTCGTCTGACCGACGGGCGCTGGACCGTTACTGACGCGAACTCCCGATTCGGCACTTTTGTGAATGGTCAGAAAATAGCTGCGCCCGTCGAAGTGCGCGTCGGTTCGCATGTGCAGCTGGGAGCTGATGGCCCAATCCTCCGGGTTGTCAGTATCGAGCAGTCGCCGGTCGCAGTGGCCAAACCTTCCGCGAAGCCCGCTGATGTCGATCGCATGGCGACCGTGCGTGATGCGTCGGCGGACATTCACCAGTCTGATGCCACCGCTCCGACTGAAGTTCAACCGCCTGCGTCGCCACGTCCGCCGGTACCAGCCGCACCGCCACGTCCGCCGGTACCAGCCACGCCACCGCGTCCGCCGGTACAATCCGCGCCGCGCGTTTCTTCACAACCAGCGCGGCTTGAGCTGCTTGATCCAATCGCGGCGAATGTCCGCCGTTTCGAACTAAATAAGGATGTCTTTGAACTGGGTCGCGATCCGCAAGGTGATGTAGTGATCGATGCCGCGGCTGCAGTCGTATCGCGCCGTCACGCGGAGATTCGCAAAGTTGACGGACAGTTTGCGGTAGTCGATCTGAAGAGCTTCAACGGCACGCTCGTCAATGGTCAGCGCATTACAGGAACGGTAAAGCTGTTCGACAAGGATCAGGTGCAACTAGGCACGGGCGGACCGATCTTGCGATTAGTCGATCCGGCTCATCCGGCCGCGGCACAATCCCGAGTTGGCGGGAGCCAGCCCGGCGGAGTGGCCGCGCCGCCGTCGATTCCATCCGAGTTTGGCCAGATTGCGGCGATGGCACGCCGGCAAACCATCGTTTCGACGTCAGGGTCTATGGCGCCGCAATCCATGCCCGGCGCCAACCAGTCGCAACTGCTCGCCCGCGTTTCGTTCGATGCGCGGATGCAACTTTCGGTCGGTCGCGCGGCGGACAACGACGTTCGGCTCGACGGTTTGCAGATTTCCAATCATCACGCGCGCTTCGCGAGCTCGAGCGGCAGCGTAACGGTGGAAGACGCGGGCTCGACGAACGGTGTGTATGTCAACGGCCAGCGTGTCAGCGGCCGCCGCGCGGTTCAGCATTCGGACGTCATCCAAATCGGACCGTTCGTACTCCAGGCAGATGCGCAGCACGGCGTGGCCGTTTACGACACGCGTTCAAAAACCCGCATCGACTGCCTCAACATCGTCAAGATTGTCGCGAACCGCTCCGGGGGCGGATCGATCAAGTTGCTCGACGACGTTTCGCTGACGGTTCAGCCGAACGAGTTTATCGGGTTGCTCGGCCCCTCAGGCGCGGGCAAGTCCACTTTGATGGATTCGCTGAACGGCATGCGGCCCGCGACCAGCGGGTTCGTCCTCGTCAACAATCTGGATCTATACCGGCATCTCGATTCGTTGAAGCAATCGATTGGCTACGTTCCACAGGATGACATCATCCACCGCGAGCTGACGGTTTATCGCACGCTCTACTACGTGGCGCGGCTGCGGCTGTCGAGCGACGTGTCGACCAAAGAAATCGATCAGATCATCAATGAGGTGATGGACGTCACCGGTTTGTCAGAGCGGCGCGACGTGCCGGTAAGCCAACTGTCCGGCGGACAACGCAAGCGCGTTTCAATCGCGGTTGAGCTAATCACCAAGCCGTCAGTGATCTTTCTGGACGAGCCGACTTCGGGTCTCGATCCCGCGACTGAAGAAAAGATCATGAAACTCTTTCGGCAAATCGCCGAGAGCGGCCGCACGGTCGTGCTGACGACGCATGCGATGGAGAACGTGAAGCTCTTTGACAAGATTGTCGTGCTGATGCGCGGCAAGCTGGTGTTCTATGGCGCGCCGCAGGATGCGCTGGCCCACGTCGAGGCCGAAAGTTTCAAAGACCTTTACGACAAACTGGAAGACCCGGTCGACGAACGCATCGCGGCGATGCCTCCGTTGCCGGCCAATGCCGCGAAGTCGCAGAAGCAGGCATTCAAACAGCAGCGCGAACAGATCGCCGAACAAGTCGCCGACGAATGGAAGCAAAAATTCCAAACGACGGAACACTACCGGCGCAACGTCGCTGAGCCGCTCAGTCTTTTGCCCCGCGATGGCCGCGCCGCCGCGCCACCAAAGCGGCACACAACGGTTACCGATTCAATCCGCCAGTGGGGCACGCTCACGCGCCGCTACATGGAAGTCCTGAGCCGCGACAAATTCAATCTGCTGATTCTCTTTGCCCAGGCGCCCATCATCGCCTTCCTTACTTATCTCGTTGTCGGGGACACGCTGCCCCGCGACTTCCCATATTTCGTGCTCGGGCTGGTCGCGCTCTGGTTCGGCACCTCGGTCGCTTCGCGCGAAATCATTCGCGAGCGGGCCGTTTACACGCGCGAGCGCATGGTGAACCTTGGATTATTGCCTTACGTCGGCTCGAAAATATTTGTGCTCGCGCTGATCGTGACGGTGCAGTGCTTGATGTTGTTCGGCGCGCTCAAGATGATGCATTACGTCGGCTTGATGAGCGTTCCCGGATGGCTGGTGCCGCAACTGGCGATTGTGTTTATTACCGCGATGGTGGGTATCGCGCTGGGCTTATTCGTGTCGGCGATCGTGAAGACGTCCGAGATGGCGACGAGTCTCGTGCCGCTAATTCTTATCCCGCAAATTCTGTTTTCCGGTCTGGTCGGCGTTCCCGAAGGAGCTTCGAAGGCGATCGGTACGCTCATGCCGGCGACGTGGGCGTTTGATGGGCTGAAGCAGTTTTCAACGCTCGATACTCTGGATGAAGAGGGTTCCGATCCCGATGGCGAGAACGAGGGGAAGGGTCTTTACAAACATTACGAAGCCTTAAACGATCGCAACATCGAGCAGGCGCGCCAGGATGTTGATGATTACAAGAAAGACGCTGAGCAGGACTTGAAGGATTACGAGAAGAAGATGAAGGACTACGTCAGCGATTTACAAAGCGGGCGGCAAGCCACTCAGCCGGCTGCGCCGAAGCTGAAAGATCCGCCGGAGGTCAAAGGCGCGGAAAAGATTCCCGAGGACGTCAGCAACTACATCTCATTCCTTCATCCCTGGGGCAATAAGATCATTGATCCGTTTGTCCTGATGTTTATGTTCGTAGCGTTGGTAATCGCAACCATTGTAACGCTTAAGGCGCAAGACATTTTGTGAGGCACATGTGGAGTTACGGAGTGGTATAGTCCAGCCGATTTTGAGACACCCACATGTCAAACGACCAGTTCGAGCGCCACATGCAATTCATCATCAAAGAGCGAAAGAAATTTCGCGAGGGAATGAAAGAAATGAAAAGGCTACAGAAACTAGGCACGATCGCCTGAAGACCTTGAAGCGTCGCATCCGCGTAGTGGAACTCCAAGTAGATCGATTGGAAAGGTCGTAAGGCCCGACACCCCGCGTTGGCCCTCACACATCGGCTGCTCAAGCCTCATTCGAAACAACTTCACCGGTCGGCATGGTGATCATGCTGTGATCCTTAGACAGATGCTCGCCTTCCATCGTGACCTCTTCACCGGTGGGCATGGCGATCGGTAGATGATCCAGAAATCGTTCCGCATCGATGGCTGACATGCAGCCCGTGCCCGCCGCCGTGACTGCTTGCCGGTAAACTGAATCCTGCACATCGCCGGCAGCAAAGACACCCGGAATGTTTGTCGCGGTTGAGCGGCCTGAGGTGACGATGTAGCCAACGTCGTCCATGTCGATCTGGCCTTTGAACAAGTCTGTGTTCGGCTTGTGGCCAATCGCGATAAAGACGCCTTCGCATTCGAATTCGGTAGTTTCGCTGGTCTGTAAATTCCGCAGCCGCACGCCGGTCACTCCCTGATCATGCGTCCCGAGAATCTCGTCAACTGCAGTGTTCCAGATGAATTCAATCTTTTCGTTCGCAAGCGCTTTGTCCTGCATGATCTTCGACGCGCGCAGCTTGTCACGCCGGTGCACGACGAACACGCGCGACGCATACCGTGTCAGGAACGTAGCCTCTTCCATCGCCGTGTCGCCGCCGCCAACCACGACCAAACGCTTGTTGCGAAACGCGGGCAGCGGGCCGTCGCAAGTCGCGCAAGCCGACACGCCGTTACCACCAAAGCCATGCGGAGTCTTTGCCTCACCCGGAATCCCCAGCCACTTCGCGGACGCGCCCGAAGCGATGATCAACGTCTCAGCCGTGATGACTGTATTCTCCGTGAACAACTTGAAAGGTCGCTCGCTAAAATCGACGCGCGTAATCCACTCCTCCAGGAATTCCGTGCCAAAGCGTTCAGCTTGCTGGCGAAACTGAACCATCAGGTCAGGACCCTGAATGCCTTCCGCAAAGCCCGGATAGTTTTCCACTTCAGTGGTGATCATTAACTGCCCGCCCGGCGTTGTTTGTTTCTCGGTGTCGGCCGGCGCATCAACCAGCAGCGGATTCAAATTCGCGCGCGCGCTGTAGATCGCCGCGGTCAATCCCGCGGGGCCGGAACCGATAATTACTACCTGGCGATGAAGTTCTTGTGTGGGCAATTCAGGGTCTCCTCTATGTTCAGAACCGGGAGCAAGGGCAACCGGTCAATGGCTCGCCAACGGCCTTAGTGGTGCGCCGATCCCGTCGCTATCGCTCCGGGTTCTGACAATTGATTGCGGGAAAACTGTTGGCGTTTTGCGTTGCGCGTGTAGTATAACTAGTGCTGTACGAGTTAGTCGAACCAGCCAGGCCCCAGCCACATCGTGGCCTGAATTGGCATCCACCTTAACGGTTCGGCCCCTTAAATTGCGACGTTGAATAAGAACTCGGACCAAGACAACAACCCGGCTTCGGCTCGCCCAATTCGGCGCATCAGTGTGCTCGGCGCGGGCACGATGGGCCACGGCATCGCGCAAGTCGCCGCGGCGTCGGGTTACGACGTCCTGATGCGCGACCTTGATGAGGCCTCGACGCAGCGCGGCATGAAGTCGATTGAGCGAAATCTGGCGAAGGGCATTGAGCGCGGAAAAGTAACCGAGCAGGAGCGCGACGAAACGCTCTCGCGAATTCGCGTGACGACGGATTTTGCTGAGATAGGCGAAAGCGATCTGGTGATCGAAGCAGCGCCTGAGAATCTCGAACTAAAGCAGGGCCTGCTGCGTCAAACCGAAGAACTGGTGACCAGCAACTGCATCTTCGCGACCAACACGTCTTCGCTTTCGATCAATGAAATTGCCAAAGTATCGAATCGGCCTGCGGACGTTGTCGGCATGCATTTCTTCAATCCGGTTCATATCATGCGGTTAGTCGAAATCGTCGTCAGCAGCGAAACGTCAGACGAAACTACGGCGACAGTGCGTGAAGTAGCGCAACGCATGAAGAAGGAACCGATCGTCGTCCGCGATGTTCCGGGATTTGCTTCCAGCCGTCTCGGTGTCACGCTAGGCCTGGAAGCGATGCGCATGGTTGAGCAGGGCGTGGCCAGCGCGCGCGACATCGACACGGCCATGGAACTCGGCTACAACCACCCGGTCGGACCGCTAAAATTGACGGACATGGTCGGGCTGGATGTGCGTTTGAGCATCGCCGAATATCTGCATGAAACGCTCGAATCTGAGACATTCAGGCCACCGGATATTCTTCGCCGGATGGTGAGCGAGGGAAAACTGGGCAAAAAGAGCGGTGAAGGTTTTTATAAATGGAATGAGCCAGAACAGGCGCGCAGGGCTTATACTAGCTGAACATTGGTGAGCGCGCGCGAACAAGCGGGACTCGAATGGCGACGGTAATGAGCACTCCTTATCAAAATGAAGAGAGACGCTTTGCGCTGCGAATGGCGCTGCGGCTTCCGATTGTCGTGTCAGGTCGTTCGGATGACGGCGCCGCGTGGAGCGAGCCGACGGAAACTGATGACATCTCGACTTCCGGCGCGCTTTTCCATCTCAATCAGCGAGTTGGGATCGGCGAACACCTTTACATCCGCGCGCACAAGCCGGATGGCTCGCCCACCGAAGCGACGGCGACGGTAGTGCGCATCTCACCGGCGATCTACGGAACCGCGCGCGTGGGCGTGCAGATTGCCGAACCTTCCGAAAACTGGATGCGACTGTTCGTCTCATGGGTGGCGGATGAACAGGCGGCCACCACGGACGAGACCACTTCTAAATAATCCCTGACCGACAACGCGGGTGGTTGCATGGCTGGCCTCTGTGTCTCAGTGCAATCTCGGTGTCTCTGGGGTGAGTGATCTCTAAACGTTTTTCACCACAGAGACACAGAGAACTCACCGAGACACCGAGAGGAACGGCAAAGATCTGAGTAGTCCTGGGCACTCGCCTTTCGCGGGCGCTTTGTGTTTTACTTCACCAATTCTTAACCAAAACAGGAGCAATTAAAGTGAGTCAAACGTACGAGAGTATTCTCATCGAGCGCCGCGACCGCGTCGCCATCATCACGATCAATCGTCCGGAAAAGCGGAACGCGTTGAACATCCAGACGCGCGCCGAAGGCGCAGCCGCGCTGGATGAATTGAGCCAGGACGATTCAGTGCGGGTCGTGATTTTTACCGGCGCGGGCGACAAGGCGTTCGTGGCGGGCGCTGACATCGCTGAGTTCGCAGGCCGCACCGCCTTGGCGCAGCGCGCCATCATGCTCGATCGCGGTTTGTTCAATGCGGTCGATACTTTTCCAAAACCGGTGATCGCGATGGTCAATGGTTATTGTCTCGGCGGCGGCTGCGAGTTGGCGCTGGCCTGCGACATTCGGATTGCCAGCGAGACCGCCTCGTTCGGCCAACCGGAAATCAACCTTGGCATCATTCCCGGTGGCGGCGGCACGCAGCGCCTGACGCGTCTGGTGGGCGAAGGCAAAGCGATGGAGATGATTTTGACGGGTGAGATCATCAACGCGCAGGAAGCGTTCCGGTTGGGCCTGGCGAACCACGTTGTTCCGGCCGATCAACTCCAGACGAAGACAATGGAAGTGGCCAACCGCATCGCTGAGAAGAGTCCGGTCGCTCTCCGCCTCGCCAAGGAAGCGGTAAAGGCGGCGTCGCGATCAAACCTCGACGAAGGGTTGCGTCGCGAAGTCGATCTGTTCGCGCTGTGTTTCTCGAGCGAAGATAAAGACGAAGGCGTCAGCGCGTTCCTCGAAAAGCGAAAAGCGGATTTCAAAGGGAAGTAGGTACGGAACTCCCTCTCCCTTGAAACCCGTAATCAGCGTTGAGATGAATCAGGTGTGTTATTCGCCTCTCCCTCAGCCCGAAGGGCTGAAAGATAGTAGCCGGGGGTTGAGCGCGCCGCGCGACACCCCCGGATCGAGTGTTTATGATTTTTGACCCTGAAAGGTCACAGAACGCATCTTGCACCCTTTCAGGGTGCCGAATGCTACGCGGACGTTTCCGGGGGTCTACGCTTCGCTGCGACCCCCGGCTACTCTCTAGCAACCCTTCGGGTTGCAACCTGTTGAGTTAAGTCTGTTTAGTTCCCTCAAAGCGAGAGGGAAGACATTGAGCCAATGACGAGCGATCTTCAAAGCCAACAGTGGGCCGTGCTCAGCAATCGTGGTTGTGAAGCCACCGACCTCACGCACGAAGAGGCGCGGCGTCTGGTTCACCGGCTCGAGGGTGAAGGTTGTCACGGTCTGTGCATTGTCACGACTGACGCTGCCCGGCATGTTGGTGCACCTCGAACACCTGACCCGCGAACATCGCCGGTGACACCCGCAGTTAATCAATCCTCAAAATAACTTTCCCGAACGTCTCGTTCGATTCAATGCGGCGGTGAGCCTCGCGCACTTCATCCATCGTGAAAACCGAATCGACGACCGGCCGCACTGATCCGTTTTCGAGCAGCGGGACGACATGCTCGGCGAACAGGCGCGTGGCGGTTGCCTTTTCTGGGAGCGACCGCGTGCGCAAAGACGTTCCCATGACGCGAAGACGTTTGCGCATGACAATTGAATAATCAATTTCGGCTTTGGCGCCGCTGGTTGTGCCGACGAAGATCAGCCGGCCCTTCGTGGCGAGCGAATCGAGATTAGCTTTCAGATAAGCAGCGCCCACTAGATCGAGAATCACGTTCACGCCTTCACCGTTCGTCCATTCCTCCACCGCCGCAGCGAACTTCGAAGGATCATTCCCGACCGCGATGGATTGAGACAGCCCGAAGTCTTTCGCGCGCTCAAGTTTCTCCGGAGTGCGCGAAGTGCCGTAGGCAGTCGCGCCTGTGGCGCTTACTAACTGACTCGCCGCCGTTCCCACACCCGATCCGGCAGCATGAATGAGAACTCGCTCCGCCATCTGCAACTCGCACTGCGTGAACAACGCGTCGTGCGCCGTCATAAAGACTTCCGGAATCGAGGCGGCCTGAACCCAATCGAGATTCTCCGGAATCCGCGCGAGCGTCGCTTCAGGCAGCGTGACGTATTCCGCCTGCGCGCCGCCGCCGGTGATGCCGAAAACCCGATCGCCGGTTTTCCAGACGCGCGCGTCTTCGCCGACGCTTTCAACTTCACCGGCGAACTCAAGACCGGGAATGTCCGGCGGATAGCCGGGCGGCGCGGGGTAGCGACCGAGGCGCTGGAGGATGTCCGCGCGATTCAATCCCGCCGCGCGCACGCGCACGCGCACGCGATCCGCGGTGGGCTGCAGCGCGTCCGGAACCTCTACAATTTGCAGTCCCTCAACTCCGCCGAACGAAATGATCTTTACCGCTTTCATTTTTAGCAGCGCATTTTAACACCTGACGTGATGTAGTTCTCTGTGTCTCTGTGAGCCCTCAGTGCCTCTGTGGTTGAGTCTCTCCCGTGTACGTTCACCACAGAGACACTGAGCGCCACTGAGACACAGAGAAGTCTTCCCCCTTTTGCCCTTTTAGCTTTGCCCTTACACTGTCGCGCATGTCTCTCCTCGAAATCGGATTGATGTTCGCGGCCGCGTTCATCGCCGGCGTCGTGAATTCGATTGCGGGTGGGGGGACGCTGCTAACGTTTCCGCTCCTGATTTGGTTAGGACTCGATCCGAAAGTTGCGAACGCGACCAGCACCGTCGCGCTGTGGCCCGGGCTGTTTGGAGGTCTGTTCGGTTATCGCCGCGAGATGAGCGACAGCTCTTTGATTCTTATGCGCCTGGGCGCAGTGAGCATGGTCGGCGGCGGCGTGGGCGCCTGGCTTCTGATCGTGACACCTTCACCGACATTCGCGCGCCTGGTGCCGTTTCTGATTTTGTTCGCGACGGTTTTGTTCATGCTGCAAGGCCCGGTGAATCGCTGGCTGCATGTGCCGTCGCCCACGTCAGGTTCCCAGAGAAGTTGGTGGACGATCGCCATCATCGTTCAGTTTTTTTCGGCCATGTACGGCGGTTATTTCGGGGCTGGTAACGGCATTTGGATGCTGGCGGCGATGGGCCTGCTCGGCTTGAGCGACATTCATCGCGCGAACGGCATCAAGAACTTTCTCGGCATCTGTATCAACAGCGTCGCGGTGATCGCTTTCGCGATTTCCTACCTGGTCGAGTGGCGAATAGCGCTCTTGATGGCGGTCGCCGCCTTGCTCGGCGGCTACGTCGGCGCGCGAACGGCGCGGCGGGTCGGTCCGTTAGTCATCCGCCGCGCAATTGTCGTGATCGGATTTGTAATTACAGCAGTGATGCTGTGGCGGATGAGGTGAAAGAGGCTAGTGGCCCAGCGAGGTCAGTATCGGGAGCGGATCGGGGTCCCGCGCGGGCAGCCCGCGTGGAGTGGTGGATGCGACCAGGTGGATTATCATCTTGATCTGTGGGGTTACCCGGTCGCTACCGCTCCCGGTACTGACTCCATCTATGTAATCTGTGGATAAAAAGCTTCCTCGCGAATTCTACACACGTTCTGACGTCCTCGAAGTGGCCCGCGATCTGCTCGGCAAGAAGCTGGTCGTTCCGAATCGAAGCGGCACGCGCGTCGCCGGAATCATCGTTGAAACCGAAGCTTATCGCGGCCCGGAAGATCGCGCTTCGCACGCGTACGGCGGCCGGCGCACCAATCGCACGGAAACGATGTACGGCCTCGGCGGCACGGCGTACGTTTACTTCGTCTACGGCATGTACAACCAGTTCAATGTCGTAACGAACGTCGAAAATGTTCCACACGCGGTGCTGGTGCGCGCGCTGGAACCGGCTGAAGGCCTCGACATCATTCGCCGTCGTCGCGCCGGTCGATCCGAATACGAATGGACAAGTGGCCCAGGTCGCTTGAGCATCGCGCTCGGAATTGATCGGCGGCTAGACAAAGCGGACCTGCTTGGCGATCGGGTGTGGCTGGAAGAGGGAACTTCGATCTCACCGCGCCAGATCGCGCGCGGTCCGCGGATTGGGATCGATTATGCTGAGAAGTGGATTACTAAACCGTGGCGGTTTTGGATTAAAGATAATCCGTTCGTGAGCCGGCGCTCCGGCGTTTCTTCCCGCATGCCGCCGTCAGTTCGCGGCTAACCTTTTCCAGACGCTCGCTTCGCCCTCGTTGCGCACCATCTCAGTCACTTTCAAATACGCCTCAGCGTACAACATGCGCATGTCGGACTGTGTGCTGGGACGTTGCAGCCTTTTCTCCAATTCTTCCCCCGTGAGCAGGCCGCGACGCTGGTAACGCGAAAACATCGCGCCTTCGCCGGCGAGGTAAATCGCGAAACCTTCTTCCAACCAGCGCGGCGCTCGATCCCGACTTATGACGTTGATGATCACATGCGCCATTTCATGCTTCAGCGTCGTGGGTAAGACGCCTCTTCGTTTCAAAATCGCGAGTGGCTGCGTCTCGATCCGGTTTCCTTTTGTGGCAGCCGCGGCCCACGGCGGTTGACCCGTGCGGCCGGTGAAGGTCCCGGTCGAATCGTTCACGCGAATGTCGAGAAATGGCAAACCGCTGATTGAGATCGAGGCCGCTGATGCCCGGCGCAAGTAGTCCGCGCGCGCACTTCCAAGAATCGTCAAGACCCGGTCAGCGTCGCGCCGTTCGTTGTCTGCCGGATAAGTAACGCGGAAGTGCTCAGATGAGATAGTTACCAAACGCGTGGGCTGAGGGGTGTTGAAGGTCGCGTACGGCGAGACAAGGGAACGCGGGGATGGGGAGAAAGAACTAAATGAGCTCATGAAGAGATCGGCCTTCCATCGTGGCGGGGAATCTTCCTTCGCCGCGTCTCCCCGTCGCCCCGTCTCCCTCTCTCGTCCCACACTCGTGCCCGGAAAATACTTCTCGAGAATCCTTTGGTAACTCGCGCCGCGCGCGGCCATCACGTGCGCGCCTTCCTGACAGAGACCGAGACCATGACCGAATCCGCTGCCGCGAAAGACGAAGTTCGCTCCGCTGCGCGAGACCTCGAATCGCGAACTCTTCAAGAGATTCCAACCGAGCACTCGGCCGACGATGATTTTGAAATCCCAACCGCGCACGATCTTGCGATGGTCGCCTTCGAGCGTGATGAATTCGGCGCGGCCGGTGTCATCGCGCTTGGTGACGATAACTTTCTCCAGCCGGTGGCCGACGTCGGTGCGTGAATCGCTTTGCAGAGCGCGCAGCAGATCGTTGCGCGTAATCATGTCAGTCCAGTGCGCATGCGGTCCCGTCTCGCAGAACTCGTCACGCACACCGGGCAGGTAAGTCGCCGGCGCGGTTCCCCAAAGCGTCGCGACGTCGGCGGTCTCTCCGCCGCACGACGCGCCAAAGTAAGCGTCGATAGTGCTACCGCGCGAGTCGAGCAATACCTGGCCTTCAGTCGCCGCGACGGCGGCCACCAGCCTGTCAGAAGCCCGATCGTCGGTCGGGTTTCCGTGGATGAACCGCTGACAGTGAGTGGTCGAACAGAAGTCGTAATCGTCTTTCGCGTGACGACCAAGGTTTTTCAGCGCATAGGTGCGCGCGGCGATCGCCAAAGCCTTCAGCGCCTCAGGCTCTGACTCCATCGAGCCTTCCGCGCGCATAACGCCGAGCACGTAATTCTCGAGCGGCAAGTCACGTGTCACATTTTCGGTTACCGAACGCACGCGGACTGCGGAAGAGGAGGCCGGGCGACGTCGAGACTGCGAGACATCCGACGGGCTGGAGCCACTGCTTTCTGTCCCGCGGTCGCCAATCTGGTTCGCAAACGTCTGAAAGATGGGACGCGAGACTTTGGCCGCTTCCGCGCCGTTCGCACGCGGCAGAAAAACGATGACTGCGAGTTGAACCTGCGACGGCGGGAGATCGCGCGAGGCGCTTGCCGGACCAGCCAGGCCGACAAACCATCCGTTTAAGCGAAATCCTTTCGGCGGCAGGGCCGTGCCGGTCTTACCGACAATCGTGAGTGGCACGACATCCAGCCTTGCACTGCGCGCGGTGCCATAGCGAATCGCTCCGGCCATGCCCTCAACCACTACACGCCGCTCTTCCGGCGAAATGTTTATGCGACTGCGTTCGACAAGCTGCAAACCGTCGGCATTGGCGGCTTGCGGCTGAAACAAATGACCGTCATTGAGCAACGCTGCATAAGCCGTCAAAAGTTGAATCGGCGTTACCTGGATGTGATCGCTTTCGCCCAGAGCTTCGCGCGCTGCGCAATCGGCTTGCTGAGACGCGTGATGGCTGTCATTCGATCGCATGCGGGCAACATCACCGGCCGCGCATGGCTTCACGACGCCATTCGCTTCCCGTGAATTCAAACCACTCGGTTGTCCAAAACCGAATTGACGAAGTGTTTGAGTCAACTTGTCCGGGCCGAGCCGTTGACCGAGCGTCGCGAAGTAGTAATTGCATGAGTGGGCGATAGCTTGTGAAGGATTGAATGGCGGCAAGTGATTGGCATGCACGCAGGGAAGAGAAAAACTGAGACCGGTGAAGCGGCCGGGACAAACCGTGCGCGAATCCTCTTCGATCAAACCGGCGCGCAAAGCCGCGAGTGTGGTGAACGGCTTGATCGAAGAACCGGGCATCATCGCGTGGGCGTACGCACCCTCGGGATTTACCGCGGCACGCACACGTCCGGTTTGCGCGTCCATCACGATGATTGAACCCTGGCGATTGCCTAAAGCGACCTCGGCAGATTGCTGAAGCGCCGAATCGATTTCGTTTTCGTTTGAGTTTGCGTCGTTAGACCAGGTGAGCGCCGGCAGAAACGCCGTTGACGGCGAGAAATTGACCAGCAACAGGAGTGCACACGTGCAGGTTAACAGCAGCGCATGAGTGCGGGTCAGCCTTCCCAGAAAATCAATTGCGCGAACCATTACGCCGTTGACTCAGCGACCGTTGCCGGCGCGTTCATTTCAATGGACGCTTCGCGCGCACTTGCGCGGGCGAGCGTCACGAGGGTAACTACCCAGCCGATCAGCATCAACAGGAGGGCCACGATAACCTGCACGACGAAAAGCGTGAAGGCTGTCTTCGTCCCGGTGAAGGTCAGCCGGGGCAGCAGAACCAAGTAAGGCCCCAGGACGAAAAGAATCAGTCCCAGCCCGTAAACGAAAACTGATTCCGAGCTGAAGGCGCGCGCCAGCGCACGGCCGATGGTGCCGAAGACGTTCCGGGCGCCGCCGGCCAAAGAGGCGCGCACGTCACATACGGACGCTTCGATCCATAAGTGAATCGTCGCCAGCGGCAGCGCGACGCCGAACAGCACGAAGCGCAGCGTTGTTATTAACAGCGACGGCCAATGAGTGGGCGGCGCCTTGGGTGGTGCCGGCGGAATCACAAGCGGCGGGGGTTCAGGAGGGTAACGAAGCTGCAGTTTATTCATCAGCCACCACAGCAGCGCGCCGATGATCAGGACCGGAATCGTGACGGCTGCGATCTTCATAGCGCTCAAGAGAATGTTCTTCGCGCCAAACTTTCGCGCGCTGGCAAACTCGAGAATCGCCGCCTGAAACACGAAGAACACGGCTGGCAGGACCAACATCAAAGCGTAGGTCGCAAGTACCTGCCAAACGGTCGCTTCGCGTGTCGAGATAAAGAAGTAGAAGCTGACGAGCAACAGCGCATAGAGAGCGATGAAAATCCCGAGCGCGCGCAAATTCGTCAGCGTGCGCCGTAAGCTCTCGAACCAAAGTCTTAAAGTTGTAATCATGATGACCTCTTTGGCTTGAATTACTTCTTGTCCAAAATCCGCAACCGATCGTTCGCCGTATTCGCCTGCACGGTCGGCTGATACATCAGCTCGGCGCGCGCCGGCGCGATCTTGAACTCGCCCGGCACTTCGACGCGCATCGCGTATTGCAGCGTCGCGTCGCCGTCAAAGTAATTCATGAATATCGCCGTGCGGTTATCGCGGAACTCACGGTTGCTGTACCAGTCGCTCCACTGGCCGGTCGAGTAGTTCAGGTTAATGCCGCTGACTCGCGCGACCTGTTCGGCCCCCGCCGGAATCGGATCTTCGATCATCACGTACTGCGCGCGTGGGCCGGTAAGCCGCAGCCGCACCACGATCATGTCACCGGAGCGCAGTTCGCCTGAGAGTGGTTCGACGCGCCAACTTGCCTGGCCTTCCTCTCCGGCGACGTGCAGGCGCAAATACTCACGAGTGATCTTCAAACCGTTGGCGGATTGCGGCGCCACGTTTTCATCGGCGGTGAAGTATTCAAGCGCCGCTGAAACATACAGCGCGCCACGGCCTTTCTTTACGACGCGAATCTGGTTCGAGCCGCCAACTTCACCGGCCTTTTTGGTGATCACAAACGACTGAGCATTCGAAGCTTCGCCGGCGCCGACGTGCTGACCGGCGACCTTCATGCCGTTCAAATAAACCTCGAACGAATAATCCGGCGACAGCTCTTTGCTGACCTTCAAATAATCCGTCAGCCCGTAAATCGCGAACGCCGTCTCTTTAGTCGACAGCCAGTAGTGACCGTTGCGCCGGTTCTTCACCAGCCAGCGCGCAACTTTCGGTAGCAGCGGCGAGCCTGGATTGATTTGCGCCAGCGCTTTCAACGACAGCGCGGTCGCTTCGGCATCGAGGTACACATCGCGGCCATAGTCGTTGATGCGCGCCGTCTGCCAGTGAGCCTCAAACTCATCCTGTCGCACTGAACCTTCGAGCAAGCTCGCGATTTCACGCGCGCGTCCGTCTTTGCGTTCCTGCAGAGCGAGCGCAAGTAAAGCGCGACCATACGGCCCGAGACTGCCGCGCTTTCCATAAAGCTCTTCGAGGAAGCGCGTGTCGCCTTCGCCGCTTTCGGTGTGAGCGTAAATCATATAGGCGCGGGTTTCTTCGTCGATCGGATTACCGTTATCGTTCTTGCCGGCCGTCAGCAGAGCTTCAAGTTTCTGCCGGCCTTGCGCGAGCCGCCATCCATCAACCTGATAACCCGCGCGACTCGCCATCGTCAGACCGTCCACGACGTATGCGGTCATAAACGGATCAGACTTGTCGTCTTTCCACCAACCCCAGCCGCCATCGCCGTGCTGGTACGCGTACAGGCGATCCAGTCCGCGCTGAACTTTTTTATCCAGATCGTTCGTCGCGCGAATCTTCGCCGACGGGATGTCCTTTAGAGCCTGCGCCACGACGACGTTGGGCAGGAAGCTCGACATCGTTTGTTCGGTGCAGCCATACGGATAGCTGGTTAAGTAGTCGAGTGCGCCGAACAGAGCACCCGCGATCGAAGGTGACGCTTCAATGCGCAGCGTCCGCGCCTGCTCGTCAGCTCGGACGGGCAGATCGAGATTGAAGGTTTGGTCGGCCTCGTTCTGCATCAGCGTCGTGGTGTTGCCGAGCGTCTGCTTCAATCCGTGCGGCACGATCTCCATCGACATTTCGACCGCGTCGGATTCTTTGTCCGTCAAGGCTTTCGCCAGCAACGTCAGTTTGCCGACGGTGTGCGCCTGCACGCGCCAATCGACGCGATGTTCGCCGTTCGGCCGAATCGTGACCGTCTGTGAAGGCGCATCCAGCAACTGCGCGCCGGTCAGATCCAGGGAAATCTTTGTGGACTTGTCGGTCTTCAGGAAATTGTGCACGACGCCGGAAATCGTGACCGTGTCGCCTTCCGTCAGGAAGCGCGGCATCTCGAGCCGCATAATGACGTCTTTGCGCGCGATCGTTTTCTGCACCGCTGAACCGACCCGCGTGTCGGAGGTGACGGCACGCGCGGTGGCGCGCCACGTTGTCAGATTGTCCGGCAGTTTGAATTCGACGGTCGCTTTGCCGTCGCCACCTGTGACGACGTCGGGTTGCCAGAACGCAGTGTCTTTGAACTCCTTGCGGACCGTCGGCTCGGCAAATGAGCTCTCGTTTTTGAAATCCGCGAGTTGATAAGCCGATTTGTTCTTAGCTAAATCCGCGGGGTTGTCTCCGGCATAACCGGTGAACGTGTAGTGCACAGCGAGACTTGTCTGCACTTCGTTATAGCGACGTCCGTAGAAGTCGCGTTTGATGTTGCCGGCGGTTTCGGACGCAATGCTGTAGATGGCTTCGTCGACGATGCCCAGGCTTACTTCGGCATTCGCCGCGGGTGAGCCGTCTTCGTTGCGCGCCATGATCGTGTAGGACGCGACATCGCGCGGCTTGAACTCTTTCTTGTTCGGCACGATGTCGAGCTTCAGCATGCGGTCGCGCGCGGGCACGGCCAGGATTTGGCTTTGCTCGAACATGTCGCTGTCCTGCACAAACGAAACGCTGAGATAAACGTTGGGCGCATAGCGCTTCTCGATCGGCACATCGATAACGATGCTGCGACCGGGTGAGTCGATCTGCCGGACGGTCAAAACTTCCGACAATTCAGTTGTCACCAGCAGGTGCGCGTTGTCCTTTGGCAACATTGCCAGGACGTGTGCCGTCTCGCCCGGGCGATATGACTTCTTATCGGGCACAAGCTTGATCGCGTTCTCTTCGTAGTCGCGATACTGAAAGTCAGACCATTGCCCCTGCTTATCGGGCGCCCAGAACGATCCGCCGCGATTCACAATCGGCTTGCCGTTTTCGTAAATGATGGCTTTGACGTAAACGCTGCCCGGCGAGGGCACCGTAAAGTCATAGGTCGCGTTGCCCTGGCTGTCGGTGTTCACATCCGCCGACCCCAGTTGACGTTCATGCAGTTTGTAATCATAGGTCGTGTACTTGTAGCCGTTGTACTCTTCCTGCTTCTCGATCTTTTCCCACTTCTGTTCGATGAACTGAAGCGTCACTTTTTCCGAGACAGGTTGGCCCGAATAGGTCGCGGTCTTCACGCGAATCTTCGCGGCGTCTCCCTGGTAATAGAGATAGCGTTCAGGGAAAGCGTCGGCGACGGCCTTGCCGCGCGTGCCGATGAAAGAAGCCGCGCCCGACATCTCGCGACGCGACGCGTCGGTGACCTGCGCTTCCAGCCGATAAGAATAATCCCAGTCTTCTTTCTCGCCCGCGGGCACTTCGAAATCAACCACCATTTCGCCGCGCGAATTCAGCGTGCCTTCGCCTTGGGTCACCAGATCGGTGCCGTAATAACCGTAGTCCTCTTCGTCGCCGCCTTCGTTATCGGGGCCGGCTTCGTCGTCGAACTCATCGCTCTCATCGGCGTCCCACCACCAGTGGTAATAGCGTTGTTTGTAGACGTAGTACTGCACGTCGGCATTCGTTACCGGCGCGCCAAAAAAGTAATTTGCGCTAACGGTGAAGCGAACCTTCTCGCCAATCGCCGCAAATTCTTTCGGCCCTTTGACCGTCACTTTGTACTCGGGCTTTTTGTACTCCTGGACTTCGAAGTAACCGCTCGACGTTGCTTCACCGATCTTCGCGGTGATGTTGTAGCCGCCCAGCGGCGCCTCATCAGCGATATCAACTTCGCCGCTGAAGGTGCCGCGTGTAGACAGCGGCAACTCCTTCTCGAAAATCTTTCCGCTGTTCGGATCTTCGATCGTGACACTGACAGTTTTCTCGTCGAGCAGCTTGTAACCTTCGCGGCCCCACTGTCGCAGGATGCCTTTGAAGTAAACCTTCTGCGCCGGTCGATAGATGGGCCGGTCAGTGTAGATGTAGCTCGTCAGGTCCTCGCTCGAAAGCAAGTCCATGTCGCCGCCTTCACCACTGAAATAGAAAGAGTCGACGTCCGAGATGACAAAGTTGTCCCGATCACGCGCCATGATCAGATACGCGTTTGACTGAGATTCTTCCGGATCGACATCCTCGGCCGGCGTCTCCTCGTCGGTGGTCTCGGGTGGTTTGATTTCAGTCTTGAAGACGCCGGTTTTGTCGGTCGTGCCGGTCGCGAGCGTCTTTTTCGCGTTCGTGATTTCGACGTTGGCGCCGGCCCGCGGCGCGCCCGTCTTGCGATCGACTACGAAGACGACTACCTGGCCATCGCTGGTCGTTTTTTGCACCATTGTCAGGTTCGTAACGATCGCGATTGAGTACGCGCGCAGATCATTATTGACGGCTTCGATGAGGTAAACGCCGGGATCCATCTTGCCGATCGGGATCGTGCGGCTGTCGTATTCGTTTTCCAGCGCGGGCAGCTTCTCGCGCCAATCCTTTACCTTCTGGTCCGGATTCAACAGCGGCACGCGCGCGTAATCAGCCACGTTCAAAGGTGTGCGCGTCGGCTCTTTGTCGGTGCGAAACTTTTCGTTAAAGGTCGCGCGATGCTCTTTTCGCAGATGGTGGCGGACGTAATTCTTCATCGCCGAAAAAAACGAAAGCTTCAGACGCCGCGTGCGCTCGAGCAGCGAAATCCGCGCGCCGTAACCCTTCGCCAGCTCTTCCTTTTCCTCGTCACCCATCTGGTGTGGATTGTCGAGCTGCTTGAAAAACTTGTTCGGATCTTTCACGCGATAGATTCGGAAATCGAGATGATCAACGTTCTGATAGCTCGCCCACATCCGCGCCGGTTCGTTCGGCGAATAGGTACGGTTCGTCGTCAGCGAAAAGTAAGGCTTGGTGCTGGAAACGGTTGGCGTCTCAGGCGCCGCGTTCGGTTCAGCCGGCGGCGCAGTGCGCGCGCGAATCACGTTGAAGCCGAGCACTGAAGCGACCAGCGCTAAGTAGATGATGCCAGTCGCGACGTAGCGTCGAGTTTTGGAACTTGTGTCAGACATGGATTGCCTCCACGGCAAACGGACGGATTATGAAATCGAGAGAGTTCATTGCAAGGTCTTCAAGCGAAAGAAGCCCAAAAAATTCTTGTTGCGCTCAATCGGCCGCCAGCGCGGATCTGGATGCTGATCCAGCACTGAAAGCTGGACCTTCTTCACAGTCCCGTCATCAGTTGCGGTCGAACCGGTGTGATACACGACCCAGTCGCTCTGGCCATTTGGCGCCGTGCGCGGCGAGCCGAGAAAGACCATCACGTGATAGGGAAATTTCTGGACCCAGGGTTGGTAATAAAACAGCAGGTCGCCGGGTTGCGCTTCGCGGCGGTCACGGCTGACGAATTCGACGTTGAAGTTTTTTAGAGTGCGCGCATCGGCAAATTCCGAAAACTTGCCGGTGCGCTGATCGTCATCGCGATAGGCGCCAAAGTCAGCCCGAAAAATCTTTTCGCCAAGCTGATTTGCATCGAGATTGAAGCCGCGCACGTCGCGCGCCACCGGTTCGTACGCCGGGCCCATACGCTGAAACCACGCGCGGTCGTGCTTGCGCAGGGCTTCACGCATCGCGAACCGCACCAGACCGGCACAGTCCCGTTGCTCGCGCTTCCATTGTTCGCTCAGTTGATAGAACTGAACTTCAGCAATCGCGGTAAACCAGCGGCGAAAGCTTTCCCGGTCTTCGAACGTGCGCAGCTCGGCAAAATCCGGAATTCCATCGTTGTCGGAATCGGCGGTCTCTGTAGTGGCGTTCGAATCTAAGGTTGATTCAGGTCCCCCGGCCGGCCGGATTTCCGAAGCGGAGGCGTTTCCTGTCCGCCCGACCTCAACCGGGATGCCCGCTTGGGGACCCCGCGGTCGGGTGTCTGAAGACTTGCTGAAAATCCAAATGAAGGTCGCGAGCAGGATAACGAGGACGCTCGCCGTCATCACGGTCCGTCTTGAAAGGCTGCGCAATTTCCTGGGGACTAACATTGCCGCCTACTATGACGCGGGACTTGATTCCATTTGCAGCCGGATGCTATCACGGATCGTTCAGGTCAACCACTATCTCGCTTCGGTTGGGTACGGCGCGCGAAAGTGTGGTTACCCTCAGTGTGTCGGCGCATGTTAAGCTGCGCGACAACCGTCGTTAAATTTCATGCCGAAAGTCGACACTACCCCTGAAGCGATTCTCGAAGCGGTAAAGAAGATCGACATCGTTTCCGAGCTGCTCGACGAAAAAAACAAGAACAATCTGAAGATGATTGTCGAGGGCAAGGTGTCCGGCGGCAAACAGATTGGCCCCTACGCGCGCCTGCTCACTTACGACGCGGGCGAGGTGATCATGGCGGAAGGCGAGTGGGGCGGAAACACTTTCTATCTCTCCGTCACCGGCGATCTCGACGTCTTTGTCAAAGACGAATCGGGCGCGCACAAGAAAGTTGCGCGCATTCCACCTGGCGCGTGCTTAGGCGAGCGTTCCGTGCTCGCCGGCATCCCACGCAACGCGACCATCAAGGTTCCTCAGGACGGCGGGGCCGCAACCGTCCTCGAAATGGTTCGTCCGGCGCTGAGGCTGCTTCGTTCGCTCAAGAAGTTTGCGGAAAAGGTCGATGACAGCTATCGCAATCACGGTCTGGCGAATGCCATCGGCAAGCTTCAGGAAGAGACCGGCAGCGCGCTGACGCCTTTGGATCTGGTTTCGCTCGGCAACATCAGCCAATTCATGGCGTACGGCAAACATCACCTGCTCGTGCAGGAAGGCATGCCGATAGATCGCATCTTTCTGATTCGCAGCGGCTGGGTGCGACGCGTGCGCGGCGTGCCGATTTACGCGGACATTACGGAGAGCACCGCACCGGGAAGTCTGGTGCCGGAAGATTTTCTTGGTTCCGGAAATTGCCTCGGTCTCGAAGCGCTGCAGGGACAAAAGACCTGGGCGTATTCCGCGGCGCTAATGCAGCGCACGGAATTGTTAGAGATTCCCCTCGCGAGTTTGCAGGCTGAGCCTGAGTTATGTCAGCGCCTGGGCAAAGCGTTCGGCGCGTTGTCTCAGGCGGACGACGACACGGGACTGACAGCACAGCAGAACGGGCGACAACTGGCGGCAGCCGAGAAGGAGATCGCTACGGGGATCGTCGATGGCGTGAACCTGCTGGTGATGGACATGGATCTCTGCGTGCGCTGCGGTAATTGCTCGCTCGCTTGTCACAAAGTCCACGGACAGTCGCGGCTGCTACGGCGCGGCATTCACATTCAGCGGCCCGTTGATTTGAAGAGCAACCGTGAACAGCACGTGCTGGTTCCGTCCGTGTGCATGCACTGCAAAGATCCGGAATGCCTGACGGGTTGTCCGACCGGTGCGATCTTTCGCGACCTCGGCGGCCAGGTGGACATCAATCCGGTCACTTGTATCGGCTGCTTCGACTGCGCGACACAGTGCCCTTACAACGCGATCTCGATGGTGCCGCGCGACGGTGAGCCGGTAGTCGCGGGCGGACTGATGACACGTCTCCGGATGTTGTTCGGATCGAGCGCGCCGCCAGTAGCAGTCCTCGAAGTTGAAGCAAAACCCGAATCCGGAACCGTGCCTGCGGTCGGAGCCGCGACCGCGCCCCAAGCCGCACCCAAACCGGCGGCCAAACCGGAAGACGACATGGTGGCGATCAAGTGCAATCTGTGCGAGCACACGCCACTGAATCCCGAAGGCGCCAAGAGACCCGCGTATTCATGCGAAGAGAATTGTCCGACCGGCGCGCTTGTCCGGGTGAATCCGCAAGAGTACTTCGACGAAGTTGAGAAGACCCTCGGCCTGGTATTTCGCGATCAGACACATGCCATCGGTCGCAATATTCACAAGAGCGATCCCAAGGCTAAAGCCTGGCACGTGATCGGTGGATTGTTAGTGCTCGCTTTGTCGGCGTTGATGGGTTGGATGGCGTGGCGTTATGGCTTTAACGAGTCTTTGCGCGGGGGATGGTTGACGATGCGCTGGCTGACGGGTCTGGTCGGCCTGGGTGGCATCGCCATCGTAATGACATATCCGCTGCGCAAAACGATCTATCGCCGCCGCGCCGGCGCCTTGCGATATTGGTTGCTGGCGCATCTCTACTTCGGCGCGCTGGCCGGCATCGTGCTGCTGATGCACGGGGGCAGTCACGGCGGCGGAATACTGACGATGACGTTGATGATCGCGTTCGACGTAGTGATTCTCACCGGCTTGTTCGGCCTGGCGGCTTACTTCATCGCGCCGCGAATTCTGACAAGTATCGAAGGCGAGCCGCTGCTGATCGAAGATCTGGAAGCGCGCCGCGCGGAATTGAGTCAGGAAATTACCGACATCACCGGCAAAGCCGAGGGCAATGCGCGCGAGTTGATTGAGCGAAAGATGCGCGGGCATTTCTTTTCGCTCGGTTATCTGTTGAGGCAGTACACGCGACGCGAGGCGCTGACTGCATCATTGGCCCAGGGCCGTCTGAAATTCCGTAATGAACTGGCGGCCATCGAAGATAAAGCCCAGCGCACGGCGGCTTTGAAAGCGCTTGAGCGGATGGCGACGCTGCGCCGAGTGGACACGTTGATTTACCTGCACCGCCTCTTGAAGATTTGGGTCGCACCGCACGTTGTTTCGACTTCAGTAATGCTGGTGCTGATGATTGCGCACATTGTGCAGGCGGTGTTTTTCAATGTTCGCTAAAAGCTGTCAGTAGTCAGTTGTCAGTTGTCAGTCGTCAGTGGTCCGTGGTCAGTGGCAGCAAGCGACGTAACCAGTCACGTTACTAAGCGAAGCAACTGACAACGGACAACTGGCCACTGACCAATCCAAATGGACGCAACCTTCGTCATCATTCGTGAAGACCTTCAGGTCGATCCGGTCACGATCGTGGCCGAAGGCGTCCTCGTTGGCCGTCTGCCGACGTGCGAACTCCTTTTGAACCATCCTTCGGTGTCGCGCCTGCAAGCCGGCATCACGAACGTCGAAGGCGATTACTACATCCGCAACTTCCGTTCGACCAATCCAATTACTCTTAACGGCGAGAAGGTTGAAGAGTACCAGGCCCTGACCGACAGCGATGTGCTGGGCGTCGGTCCGTTTGTGCTGAACATCGATTTGATCGAAGGCGTGCTGATCATCAAGGTGTCGATTCAAATCGGCGCGACGCCTGGCGACGCTATTGTGCGCAAGGAAGGCACCGGCGTTTGGGATCTACCGGCCACGATCCGGCTGCCGAGCGCTCCGCTCGATGTTGAGAAAGCCGCCGCGCACAAAAAGCCTACGCCGCGGAAGCCACCGCCCGCGGCCTCAGGTTCGAAAGCCCTCGACGTTTTTTGGGACAAGCGGATCACCGCGGCGACCAAGACCGTGAAGCCTTCGCCCCTCTTTCCCGTCACCGGCCGGCCCAGCGGAAAGGCGCAATCGGTTTGGGCGCCGACGACTGACTTGAAACGACGTTGGCCCATTCCCCTTGTGGTAATCATTGGAATCATCGCGGCCTTAGTCGCCGGTGGCGGCGCAATCTTCTATGCGGCCGCTTTCGCGCCGGCGCCGATTTCGGAAGCGCATACCCTGACGACGATGCGCATGACGCCACCCGTCGCTACGCAGGCAAACGCCGGGTCATGCACTTCGTGTCACGCGCTGCGCACGTCAATCGATCAGAAGTGCACGTCTTGTCACACGACCGACGCGTTCGTTGCCACGGTCATCTCGCCACACACGAACGCGGGCATCGGATGCGTCGATTGCCATGCCGAACATCGCGGAGCGGCCTTCGACGCGCTGGATGGCGCGCTCCTGTCATGCTTTGAATGTCACAACGATCAGAACCAGAAAACTTACAATGGCAAGACGGTGCGAACGCCGCACGGCGGCACGTTCGGGTATCCGGTGCGCGACGGCAAGTGGGTTTGGGCGGGGCTGGATCCGGACGCGCTGGCGCAGCGGAAGGATACTTTGCAGCTCGAACGCCTACCGACGGAAACTGAAGACCAGTGGCGCAACAAACAATTCCATGCGGTGCACGTGTATCGGGTGAAAGCAACGCGCGGACTGGGTGGGAATAAAGAAGGCGAGTTGAGCTGTTCGAGCTGTCACGCGACGCAGAATCCGCCGGATCGTGAGACACCGCGCACGCGATGTGCGAACTGTCACAACGGCGATCTCGATCCGCGCGCCCAGCGGCAGGTGATTGCTTCAGACAAGCCTAACTGCACTTCCTGTCACGTGCAGCACATGAAGGACAAGCGGCATTGGAATCCGCAGTTGCTGAGTTCAGTGAGCAGTGGGCGGTGAGGCAAGTGGCACAGACTTCAGTCTGTGATTTCAAGGGTCGAATCACAGACTGAAGTCTGTGCCACTTGCCCACTACTTAGCGACGTGACACTTCACACAGCCCTTCGGATCCGATCCTGAAATCTTCGCTGCTAATTCCGGCTTGTTCTTAATAGCCGCGTCATGACATTCGAAGCAGTTGATGTGGTAAGCGTTTTCGTTGTCGAGCTTCAGCTGCTTTTCGTTTTTCGTGACCACGGGTAGCGGCTTGCTGTCGTCGCCCGCTTGCAGGTGACATGACCGGCACGATTTCACCGGCGCGGCGGCGGCGTCCTTCAGGACATCAGCGGTGAGCACGACAGTGCGTTCGGACGTGACTAGTGGTGGCTTGAGGCTCTCTTTCGGCTGATCGGTGTGGTGGCAATAGACGCATGAGGTGACGCTCTTGCCGTCAGGATTGTAGTTCTTCAGCGAGTGCGTCTCGTGATCGAAGGCGACCTCGCCCCATTTATCGTCGAGACTGTCCGCCGAAAGCTTAACTTTCTTCGGCTGCTCTTTGCTTTCTTTGGGGATGTCTTGCGAGATGTAATTTGAGGTCCCCGCCGTACCGGCGAAGACGAAAAGCGCCGTGGCGCTCAGCATCACAATTACGGTTAACAATCGCTTCATCGAATTCCCTCCCGGTTCGCCGAAAGCTGCGGGCATGTTAGGTAGACGCGCGCCGTCGTGTCAATTGCGAAGCGAGCTGAGGTCAGAACCACCTGCGTAAACGGGTGAGTAGTTGTTACGAGCCTTGCCCGCCCGCTTACGCAGGCGGTTCTGATCTTCCTTCATCCCAGCCGAAAACTTGTTCCCGTGTGACATCGCCGGCACCCTTTGAAATCCAAATCGCCGCCGAAAGATCTTCGGCCGTTGTGGCAGGTCGCGCAGGTGTTGTTGCCGGTTGGAAAGTGTTCTTGCGCGCGCGTCGAGCTGACTTGTCGTTTCTGCGGCAACCCGCGCGTGTAGCTGTGACAGTCCGAACAGTTCAAGCGCTGGCGCGTCGAGTGATTATTGTGACGAAACGAGTAGCTGAACGCGATTGAGTTGGTGGAGGTCCGTGAGTAGGGCTTCTGATCGTGGCAGACGCCGCATCCCGCCAGGTCGCGTCCGTTGGCTTGCGAGTTCGGCGTGTGACAACTGTAACAACCGTTGTGCGCCGACAAGCCGACTGGAATGGACAGCGCCGCGCCTCGCCGCAATGTCCCGCTGTGGCATGAGACGCAACCATTTCGCGGCCGCGCCGCGCCGGTCATGTGCTGCGCGTGATCAAATTTGACGTTGAAGCTCTCGTTGAAGCGATCCGGGAAAGCCTTGCGCGGCGGATCGCTGCCGTTGACGTTCTGATGACAGATCGAGCACATCGGAATGTTCGGCGTGGTGAATTGGCCGAGATGACATCCGGTGCAGGCTTTGTGACCCGGAAAGCTGGGGCGGGCAGAGTTGTCCGCGCGTCGATGGCAGTCGTTACAACTCAGCGATGCGTGCTTGGAACTGTTGTGTAAGAACCTGGAATAGTCCTGAGCGGAAGCGACTGAAGCGAAGGCAAAAAGGAATAAGGAAAAAAGCAGAAAGCGTGTGAGGATCGCGGGAGCGCGACCAAGACTCCGTGTGACTCTGTGAAATCTCGGTGTCTCCGTGGTGAACTTTGTCGCGAAAAACCCATCACCACAAAGACACTGAGAACCACAAAGACACACAAAGAGAGGGCGACCCTCTCTGCTTTGCTCTTTGCCCTTATCGCTTAGCATTCTTATTGAACGGATGATTCGTGGCTCGGCGGCGGCTTCTTCTTACCGACATCCTCAGTATGGCAATAGGTGCAATTGCTCGTCTTCTTAAATTGCTCCAGCTCAGTTTCGATAGTCACGGCTTTTGGATAAGTAGTGCGTTTGCTGTCGCGATGGCATGCCGCGCAGGCATCTATCGGGACGTCCGGCGTCAGGCCGCGCAACGTGCCGGCGCGCGTGATGTTGATGTGGCAAGTCGTGCATTCCAGGATGTGTTCACCTTTGCCGCCCTCGTGCGCAAACTTTGCCGAGATGCGCTTCACGGCGAGGGACGCCACAAACGTCTCGGCGGGCTTATGACATCCGGCACAATTCGCACCGATCGGTTCCTGCGCTTTCCAATGGCATTCGAAACACGCGTCGTGCGTGCGCGGCATCGACTTGAACGGATTTAGAAGAGACGGATCAGCATTGAAAGGCGACACCGCCGCGATGACGAGTGACTTGTCCGTCACGTGGCAAAGCGAACAGTTGTTGTAGTCAGGTTTCTTGTTGTCCTGGGGCGCCGACCCTGGCCGGTGATGAGACCGTAACGAAAGCGATGCAAGTCGAAGCGAGGAATATCCGCGGTAGGACATGATTCCCCTCTCCGCATGCGGAGAGGGATTAGGGGAGAGGTTGCCGCGCATTGGAACCCCACCCCCAACCCCTCCCCGCGTACGGGGAGGGGAGATGAGCCTGGCAATCACGTTCTGATGTTTGTCGTGCGGGAATTCGATCTTGAACTGGCGCTCGTCTTTTGGCTTCGCAGTTTGATTCGCGCTATTCGGTCTTCCGAAAGCGAAGCGGCGATCCTCGCGCGGCGCGGCGCGCAGGTGACAGACCGTACAGATCGCCGGGCCAGTGCCGATCGTCGCCTGACGCGTGAAGAACTGCGGCCGATGACAACGCACGCACGCGTCGTGATCGGGAAAGTCAGCGGCGTCCGGAAATGCACGACCGGCAGTCCACGTCGTCGGAATCTTGTGACAGGCATTGCATTCGAGACTCTTGTGTTTGTCCGACGAGTGTAAAAAGGCGGAGTACTTTGCCGCTGAGCCTCGCGGCGCTTGCGCTTGGGCCGGCGGTCTTCGTGCGGGCGGGCGACGGCGCGTTTGCGCCGCGACGATGGCGGCGGCGGTGACGCCAAACACAAGCAAGATGATGATTCGTAGTCTCATTGAGCGCTTCGATTTGGAGTGCGCCGGCAGAGCGAGATGACGCCGACTGGAGCGCAAGCGTCCTCGCTTGCCGTCCTTTCAGAAGCTGCAACCGAGACGGTTGCGCTCCAGTCTGCCGCCGCACTCCATATTCATGGACAAACCGGCAAAGGCCGCTCGACGATCTCGCACTTCACCTTCGGATCCTTTTCGTTCGACAACATGAAGGGACGCTTCATGGCAACTCCCAAATCCGTTGCTTTAACTTCGCGTTCGCAGATCCAAAGGATGCTCGTCTTTTCAGTCTCGCTTCCGATCAGGTTTGAAATCGTGTAAGTGCCGGGGTCGATGTTGGTCAGATAAGCCGTGCCTTTGCGATCGGTCATGATCGACATCACCGGCGGTTTAGTAGGCGCTTCGGCTTCGGCCATCAGGGCCCGAAGCGCCTTCTGCTTCTGTTCGTAAAATCCGAAACGCAGTTCCGGACTCAGGTAGTTCGCCAGCCAGCGACGCGCGATTTCACGATCTTTCAATTCACGAAGGGCCTGTTCAAACGCCGCCTGAAATTCCGGAACTGCGTCAGCCCCGCTGAGATATTTGTCCTCAACCTCACGGCAATACGGTGATTCGCAATCGTTATCTTTCAGCCATTTAATCAGCGCCGCACTCGCGCCTTTCGCGCGGTAATAACAATCACGCGACATGACTTCCGTCTGCTTCGCCTTTTCGATCAGCGATTTGTTCTCCTCGAGTGAGCCTTTGATCAGAAAGAAACGTTTGCGCGGTAAGTCTTTGGTGCCTTCCGCAGATTTGTAGCGGACTTTCAGGCGGACAACGCCGCGGTTGGCTGCCGGTGCTTGCGTATTTGCGACGAACGAGGAGGCAAAAGGAGAAAGGCAAAAGGCGAAAATAAGAACAGCGAGCGCACCCGCGCACCGTATCGCGGGCCGAACTCTCCAGTTGGTGGCGGGCAATAGCCCGCCTCTAAACGACAGGGACATTATTTTGGTTTAGAGGCGGGCTACCGCCCGCCGTCACTACAGGTTCGGACTGCGCGGAAACTTCACAAACGGCAGCCGCACCTCGCGCACAAAGATTTGATCGGAACGTATGCCGACCGGCGGCGCGAAACCGGCGGCGCCGGCGGCCGCAATTAGATCGTCTTGATCAATCCCATCCCCGCTGATGCCAATCGCGCCAACCAGCTCACCATTTTTGTAGAGCGGAATGCTGCCCGCGAAAATCTGCATGCCATTGGGCAGATCCGGAATCGACGTGCAGGGCAACGCCGCGCCGCCGAGCACCGCCTGCAAATTCGACTTAATTAGATCCAATTGTAGCCCGACGTTAAATACGCTCCATTCGTTTAATTCGCGGCTGAATGGCCCGGCGGTGGTGTCGTTGATTCCGTCAGGAAAAAGCGGGCGATGCAGAAATCCGATGGCCCGGTCGCTGAACGCAATCGATCCGTTCAGCTGAAGGCCATCGGCGCCGGCGCGACTAACGTACGAACCGAAACCTGCGCCCGTCAGCAATGCCCCAGTGTTCGCACGCGAGAAGAACGCCGCGCTGCGCGCTTTCTGTACTGACACATCAAATCCAAACCCGGGCGCGTCCTGTTGACGGAACACGCCGAGCACGACGCCGCTCGCATCGGTCACCGCGATAGTGACGCGCGCGTTGCTGCCCAGCGGCTGACGAATTGCTGCCCGGGTGATATTTGCCTGCTGCGCTCCGCGCGAAATGATTGTGTTTACCTCGGCAGCCGTCAAAGAATTCGCGGTGACGGTCGGACTGCCGATGAAAGGAAAGAAGCGCGTATCAACCTCGCCGGCGATTCCACCCACTACGGCTGCGGTGAATTGCGATGTTTGCGCGCCGAGAATCGGAGAAGTAACCGCACCCGGCAAGCTGCCGAAGGGAATTGTCGCCGGACTCGGCGCGTTCGTAACGTTCAAATAGGTTAGCCGAATTCCGTCAACCAGGATGTTATCGCCGCGAACGGTGGAAGGTGCTTCGAATCCGCGCGTAGCTGAAACCGCAATGACTTCTTCAAACGGCTGATCAAAATCTGCAGGGTCCCGATCGATTGTGTAAACGCTGTCGCCTTCGATCCCGACTCCGCCGACGGCTTCGCCGTTTTTGTAAATGGGTGCGCTGCCCGAATCGCCGCTGAGACCAAGCGGCAGTCCCGGCAGTTTGATGTCTGAACATGGCAGTGAAGAGAACTGAACGCCGAACAAGGGCCCGCCGGGGCGATTGTCGACGCCGGGAGGAAAATGTTCCTGGATGATGAAGCTCGCGGTGCGCGTGGTGAACGCGTTGCCCCGTGTGCTGAACAGCGCGGCCGTGCCGGCTTTCGAAATTGCGGCGAGCCGCGCGGGCACAACGGTCCCGTCCAAACCAGTCGCGACAAACCCGGTCATCGGATTCGGCGTCAACGTCGGTCCCGGGCCGCCACCCCGAAACTGCGTCGTCGCCGGCGCCCCCGTCATCGTGAAGACGCCAAGAACGTTGCCCTCTTTGTCAGTCACCGCAACGGTGACAGCGCGGTTCAGTGCGGAAGCCGCTGACACTGCTTGCGCGATCACGGTTTGCACTTCGCTGGTAGTGAGTGAGCCTGCAGTCGCCGCCGCCGGTGGAGGTTGTGTGATGGTCGCCGGAGTTGGTACTGAGCCCGGGTCATCAGGCGGCCCGCCGCCCACGTGTCCGATGGCCACGCGCACTCGATTGCTCGCGGTGCCACGATAAGTGATCCCAACCAGCACGTCACCGAGATCCGCGACACCCTCTGGTAAGCGAACAATGATTAAGGTGATCCATTCCTGTTGTGGCACACGCCCGACGTGTTCAACCGGAAGCCAGTAGTACTGATGTGATCCATCTTCAGCGGCGGCGGTTATTTCCGCGATCGAGATGCTCGGATCGATTCCCATCGCGAACAGCATGATGCGGGTGCGATTGTCGTTGCCCCAACGAACTTCAGTCGTCGGGGAAAACGGTTCGCGCTTGCGCGTGATCGATTCGACTGCGATCGCCCGCGTTGAAGTCTCTTCGCTGACTAAAGTGGGACGGGTTACTTGCGCTTCGGATTGGGTGAACAGCGGCAATTGCGTCGCGGCGAGCAGCGCACAAACCAGAGCCGTAATCACGCCGCGCCAGCGTTTGGTGAATAACCTTTTTGTTATCCGAACTGCCATGCGCCGCTGCAACAATGGGTTTGGGGAAGCTTGGTGAATCTACCACCAATCGCAATTACCGCGAAGCCTTTTCTCGAATCGTACGCGCAAGCGAATTCTATTGATACGCAACGCGGGCGTGTGCTACAAGTCCGTGTCCCCCAAGCAAGCTCAAAAAATCATGACCGGTCACCTGCACAGCGGCTTGCGACTTGTAATGGTCGCCGGTTGTTTGCTGATCGCGGTGACTGAAGTGTCTGCGCAAAAACGCGGCACGATAACAGGCAAAGTCACGCCCGCGGCTGACGTAATCGTCTTCGCGACGAATCAGGTAACCAGCAGAGTTACGCGCACGCGCGCCGGGTCAGATGGTCAATACTCAATCAGCGTACGTCCGGGCGCGTACCGTTTGAGTGTGGCTCCTCCTCACATCGCAAAATTCGACAATACGAAGACTTATGGCGAGCATGCGTTGATTCGCGACGATTCGCTCGAGAATGTCATCGTGCGCGAAGGTCAGGAGACGAAAATAGACTTCGCTGTCGAGAAGCGAGAAGAGAAGCCGCTGGTAAACGTTCCCGCACGAGAGCCGACGGGCGCGGCCGGTGACCCCAGCGTCGATTCTGATCCGCAGAGCGAAGCCGACCGTCGCGAGGTGCGCGATCGCTGGCGCATTGGCTTTCCCGAATACGATCGCTATGGCGACAAGGGCGCGCGCGGGCGCGATATTCCGTTCAAGAAAGGACGCTGGTATGACCCTTACAACTTGAACTGGATGAAAGGTGACTATCCGGTCATCGGTAACAAGGTCTTCATGATTCTGTCGGCGGTCAGTTCGAGCTTCGTTGAGTTAAGCCGCACGCCGAAACCTTCCGATGCGAGCAGTGCGCGACCAGGTAGTGCTGAATTTTTCGGCAAGCCGGAGCAGTTCGCGGTGAATCAAGTTTTTCAATTCAGCTTTGAGATGTTTCGCGGCGACTCGACGTTCCGGCCGCGCGACTGGGCAATCAAGATTTCGCCGACGTTTAGCCTGCCGAACTATCTTAATGCGCGTGAAACGGGCGTCGTAAATATCGACGTGCGTCGCGGCACGAATCGCACGGACACGCACTTCTCGCTCGAAGAAGCGTTCGCGGAAGTGAAGCTGACGGACGTCAACGAAAACTTTGATTTCGTGTCGGCCCGCGTAGGTATTCAACCGTTCGTTTCCGATTTTCGCGGCTTCATCTTTTCTGATAACAATCTGGGCGCAAGAGTGTTTGGGTCCTTTGATAATAATCGTTTCCAATTCAATGCGGCCTATTTCGCCCAACTCGAGAAGGACACGAATAGCGGCCTGAATCGTTTCGACCGGCGGCAGCAGAATGTTTACCTTGCGAATATTTTTCGGCAGGACTTTATCCGCAAGGGCTACACGATTCAGGGCAGCGCGCTTTTTAACGATGATCGCCGCAGCATCCAGTACGACCGGAATGGTTTTCTGGTGCGCCCGGCGTTGATCGGTGACGTGCGGCCGCACTCGATCAAAGTCGGCTACATCGGCGTGAATGGTGATGGGCATCTTGGCCGGTTGAATCTGACGAACAGTTACTACTACGCATTCGGCCGTGACGATCGGAACCCAATTGCCGGACGGCCCGTGCATGTCAGTTCGCACATGGCGGCGGTTGAAACTTCGATCGATTTCGACTACCTGCGTTTTCGCGGCTCGGTCTTCTGGGCGCAAGGCGACAAGGATCCCACCGATGATCAAGGAAACGGATTCGACGCGATTCTTGACGATCCGAACTTCGTCGGCGGTCAGTTTTCGTTTTGGAACCGCAACGGAATCCGGCTGACGCAAACAGGTGTCGGCCTGGTTCAGCCGAACAGCCTTTTGCCGTCCCTTCGCAGCAGCAAGATCGAGGGGCAGGCCAACTTTGTAAATCCGGGAATTTTTATTTACAACGCGGGTGTCGATGTGGAAGTAACGCAGCGAATCAAGGCCGTATTCAATGCGAACTACCTGCGATTTCATCGAACTGAGCCGCTGGAATACGTGCTGTTTCAAAACCGGATTCGTCACGATATCGGTTGGGACCTGAGCCTTGGGGTCGCATACCGGCCGCTGCTTATCAACAATCTCACCATGACGTTCGGCGCGGCGACCTTGCAACCAGGGAGTGGTTTTCGCGACATCTACACTGATGCGTCGCGAAACTGTCCGCCGAACTTGATCGATTTCTGCACGCCGGATGATGTAATCATTGATCCGAAGAAGCCCTTGTTCAATTTGTTCGCGCAGGTGAAGTTTGTTTTTTGATCGTTATGTCACCACGAAGACACGAAGACACAAAGACGAGGCAGAAAAACGCAGGGCTTGTTCTCGTTGCGGCAATCGCTTTGTGTCTTTGTGTCTTGGTGGTTAATGTCGCCCGGCCCACTGAAGGGCATGAGGCGGCATACAGCTCACCGGCTGCTTATCAAAACCCGCAAGCGACCGCCCCACTCGAAGGCTGCCTCAAATGCCATGACAAGATTGAGCCGATGCATCGGTTCGGTCCCACCGCGACGCTCGACAAACTCGATAACGGCAAAGACGCGCTCGGCCTGACGTGCACTGGCTGTCATGGCGGCAATCCCGCGGCGACGACGAAAGAAGAAGCGCACGTGCGGCCGCGGTACCCGAATGAGTGGATTAAGAACGGCAAGTTTCGCATTCCGGAAAGATCCGGGCCGCTGCTCGCGCGTGAGAGTTTGGAGTTTGTGCGCTTCCTGAATCCCGGTGATCTGCGCGTGGCGGCGAAAACCTGTGGCAGCTCGGAGTGTCACAGCGTGCAAACGAACGCCGTCAGCAAAAGCATGATGACGCACGGCGCGATGCTCTGGGGCGCAGCGCTCTACAACAACGGCGGTTATCCAATTAAGGACTCGCAATTCGGCGAAAGCTACAGCGCGAACGGCGCGCCGCAACGTTTGATTCAAGTCCCACAGCCGAATGCCGAACAGCGGAGACAGAAAGGTATTCTCTCGTTCCTCGATCCGTTGCCGCGTTGGGAAATATCGCAACCCGGCAACGTTCTGCGTGTGTTCGAGCGTGGCGGGCGGCGCCGTCTGGAAACTGCTTTGCCGGACAAAGAAGAAGAGCCGGGCAAGCCTGACAAGGGTTTGAGCGCGCGTGGATTCGGAACAGCGCAGCGAACTGATCCGGTTTATCTCGGACTGCAAAAAACGCGCTTGCTGGATCCGACGTTGAATTATCTCGGCACGAATGATCATCCGGGTGATTACCGTTCGTCGGGCTGCACGGCCTGTCACGTCATCTATGCGAACGATCGCGATCCGAAGCACTCAGCGTTTTACAGTTCAGCCGGCAATCAGGGCAAGTCGCAATCTGCTGACGTGAACATTCCAAAGGACGAGTCGGGTCACGCCATCAAACATCAGTTCACCAGCCGCATTCCCACTTCGCAGTGCATGATCTGTCACATGCATCCGGGCGAGAACATGGTCGCGTCTTATCTCGGTTTGACCTGGTGGGACAACGAAACCGACGGTGACAAGATGTATCCGGCCGCGCAACACGACCCGTCGCAATCAGAAGAGGATCGAAAACTTGATCGCAATCCCGAGGCGGCGAGCCTGCGCGGTCTTTGGTCCGACCCCGAGTTTCTGCAGAAGACCGGCACGCCGGAATTCAATTCACAACTAAAGAACACTCGCTTTGCGGATTTTCATGGTCACGGCTGGATGTTTCGGCAAGTGTTCAAGCGCGATCGTGAGGGGAACTTGCTAGACGCGAACAACGCGATCGTGGCGCCTGAGGATCCTGATCGATTCAAGAAGTCGGTTCATTTGAACGACATCCATCTCGAAAAAGGGATGCATTGCATCGATTGTCACTTTCGGCAGGACTCGCACGGCAACGGCATTCTGTACAACGAACCGCGCGCGGCGATTGAGATTAGCTGCATCGATTGTCACGGCACGATCCGCGAGCGGGCGACGCTGGTGACGTCGGGATTCGCCGCCGGCGCGACTGTCAAAGATGGCAAGTTCGAAGAAGGCCGCGGACGAAATCTCGCCACGCTTCGGTTTCGTGACGCCGAAGGCGGACGAACATTCCTATTCCAGCGCATACGTAATGACACGAAACGCAAAGACGAGAAGGGCAATGAAATTCAGTTAAAGGCGGGCGACATCGTGCAGAACTCGATGGTGGTGCCCGGCCGTTGGTGGCGTGTGTCGCAGACCACGGACACGATCAACCCAAGCGCGCCGCACCCTGAGGACTACAATCTGAAGTCGCGTTACGCGAAGACGATGCGCACCGACAACTCAACGTGGGGAGACGTCCCGGCCGAGAACAACCTGCTGGCGCATCGCGACGAAAACATGACCTGCTTCGCGTGTCATTCTTCCTGGGTGACGAGTTGTTTCGGCTGTCACCTTTCGATGACCGCGAATCGCAAGATGCCGAACCGTCACAACGAAGGCGGCAACTCGCGCAACTTCACGACCTACAACTATCAAGTCCTGCGCGACGACATTTTCATGCTCGGCCGCGACGGAACGGTGACGGGTAACCGCATTGCGCCGGTGCGCTCATCCAGCGCGGTGCTGGTTAGCTCGCAAAATCAAAACCGCGAGTGGATTTATTCGCAGCAACAGACGGTTTCGGCGGAAGGATACTCGGGGCAAACTTTCAATACGCATGTGCCGCACACCGTGCGCGGAAAAGAGACGAAGGCTTGCAGCGACTGTCACGTGGCGAAGACGAACGATAACAACGCCTGGATGGCACAGGTGCTTTTGCAGGGCACGAACTTCGTCAACTTCATGGGGCGGTTCGTCTACGTAGCGGCGGATCATTCGCTGGAAGCAGTGGTGGCCACTGAGCGTAATGAGCCGCAGGCGGTATTGGGCAGCACGCTTCATAAGGTCGCGTTCCCGAAGAACTATGAAAATTTTGTAAATCGCGGACGCGAACTTAAGGAGTTTTACGAGCACAAGGGCAATCCTCGCGTGCTACAGGTGCAGTTGCGCGGCGAGTATGCGTACGTCGCCGCCGGCGAAGGCGGCTTGCGCGTTTATGATGTTGCGCAGATCGATCAGAAAGGATTTTCGGAGCGTATTGTCACTGCGCCCGTGTCCCGCTTCGGTCAGAAGTTTTGGGTAAAGACGAAGTACGCAACCGCTGTCGCCGCGCCTTCCACACTCGCGGTAGATCCGGCCCGCTGGCGTATGACGACGGATGGTCGAATGGTTTCGCCCGATGAAGCGCGACGACTGCCGCCCGAGCAACTCTTGAACGAAGAGCAGCCGATTCATCCGTTGTATGGTTATCTCTACGTTGCGGACAAGCACGAAGGATTGATCGTCGTGAACGCGGCGACGTTGCTCGATGGCGATCCGCTGAACAACTATCTGAAGCGTCAACTCGACGAATCGAAATATCCAAACGGCGCCTACAATCCCGACGGCAGGTTGACCGGGGCTAACAACATTACGATTGCCGGGACGAATGCCTACATCACCACCGATCGAGAGTTGGTGGTCGTCAGGATCGATGACCCGCTGAATCCCGTGTTAATCAACCGTGTTCAGTTCAAACACCCACGCGCGATTGCGATCCAGTTCCGGTATGGCTTCGTAGTAGATGACGAGGGATTGAAGGTAATCGATGTCACGTCGCCAGAGGAGATCGTGTTCCGCGGAGCCGAAGTGCCGCTCGCGGACGCGCACGATGTTTACGTCGCGCGCACTTACGCGTACGTCGCCAACGGCAAAAACGGCGTCGCCATCATCGACGTAAAAAATCCGGAGCAGCCGCGCCTGGATCAGATGTATAACGCCGAAGGGAAGCTCAACGACACGCACCAGGTGAAGGTCGCGATGACGAATGCGAGTCTGTTTGCTTACGTGGCCGACGGAAAGAACGGACTGCGCATCCTGCAACTGACCTCGCCTGAAACGATGCCGACTTACGCCGGCTTCAGTCCGCGTCCGCAGCCACAGTTGATTGCGACGTTTAAGACAAAAGGTGAGGCGCTCGCTGTTTCGAAGGGTTTGGATCGCGACCGCGCGGTCGACGAAAGCGGTAACCAGGTGGCTGTCTTCGGTCGCCGCGGCGCGCGGCCGTTTACGGCGGACGAGGTGCAAAGGATGCTGCGAACGAATGGCGGCAAGGGCGAATACTTTTCCGTGAGCGATGAGCCGGCCACTGAACCCCGGCGATTGAGTGGCGCTACTACGTCCACGGTTTCGGTTGCGGTGAGCGTGGCCCTGGGACTGTTCGGCGTCGTCATCGTTTTCCGGCGGAAGAGACGACCTCAGGGCTGACATGTTCTTAAAGCTTTGCTTTTCAATGGCAAGATTGAAGCGATAGAATTTAACGCCACAAGGGTGTTGCAAAACCGAATGCGGGCGGTTAGATTTGCGGTTTGACGTTTATAGACGCAAGCGGCCAACGCCGCTGACAACTGGAGGTAATTAAGTGCCGACCGGAACGTGCCCTGAATGTGAAGCCGAAGTTCATGTCGAGACAGATGCGGACAAAGGCGAGATTGTGGATTGCGACGACTGTGGACTCCAGCTCGAGATCGTAGGACTGGATCCAGTCGAACTGGACATCGTTGAAGAAGAAGTTGACGACGATGATGATGAAGATGATGAATACTAAGTGATGAGTTATGAGTGATGAGTAATGAGGGCGCTCCGCGCTTTCACTCATCACTCAGTACTCATTACTCATCACTTACTCGTCACTGTTTCCTGGCCTGGTATCCGGGCCGGCTCTGACGCACAGTTAATCCTTGCGGTCCTTCAATTCTTATCGTGTGAAACTTGCCGTCACCGCGATTCTGCAGGGGCGGGTAAAAACCTAAAACGTAAGCTGACGAAACTTCTTCGGCGACGGCGCGGAAGAGCGGGCCGAGGTCGGGTTCGTTTGCGTAGATGCTGCGACCGCCGGTCAGTTCGACAATACCGCTGACATCCAGGGGAGTGGGCAACGGTGTGACTTTCACCGCGGCGAGCATTTGTGAGTAAGACGGCATCGTCACGACATAGACGCTCGTGTCGGCGGCGTTCGCGCGCTCAATTACGGTTTCAGGAGAGACGGTGTCGCCGACCGGGAAGCCGTCAGTGATTACGATCACGGCGCGTTTGACCAATTGATTCTGGCGCATCAGCGGTGCGTGGCGCGTGAGCATGCGAACGGCGTCATCGATCGCGTCGTAAGCGTGCGTGGACATGCCATCGGGGTCGTGGCCCAGACGTTGGTAGGCGCGCTCAAGCTTTTCCGGATCAGCCGTCAGCGTTTGGAGAGTTTTGACGCGCATGCCAAAAGTCATCACGCCAAAGACTGCGGGGTGACCGGACAAGCGTCGAGAAAATTCTCGCATGGCCGCCGCGACACGTTGAACTTCTTCCGCGGTCATGCTGCCGGAAACGTCGAGCGCGAACACGACTGCCAGTGGCCGCGGTTCGCCCGCGACCTTCTCGAGATTGAATGACTCAATCTTTCGTTCAGTCCCGTCTTCGAATAATTTGAAGTCTTCCTTTTTTAGATTCCGAACGAGGCGTCCTTTCGCATCAGTCACGACCACGTTAACCGGGACGAGATCCGTGTCAATCTTGATCACGTCTTGCGGGTCGTCTTCCGTGGGCATTACGCGGCGCGGACGCTCTTGTGGAGGAGGGTTCTGCGCGAAGGTGCTGTGAGGCGCGGCTAACGCGAACGCGAGGCCGAGCATCAATGGCGGGAGACTGAAAAGCTGGAACGGCTTGCCGAATAACATTAGCGTTTTCGGATTATACGCTCGCGCCGGTGAGGCCGCCATCGGTACGCATGCCTCCGGCATGCTATGGCACGTCAGAGGCGTGCGGACCGGAGATCACGGCATGCTCTTGCACGCCAGAGGCGTGCACCGCAAAGTCGAGGCAACGTTAAGTTGCGATTTTCGCTTCGTATGTGCTGGACTGGTTTGCCGCAGCACCTACGTGATAAGTTGAGGGCCTATCAAAGATGAAAATTGCTCGCTCAGTTACGACCATAGCGTTGCTTGCGCTTTTTGCGCTGGTCGGGGCAGCGCAGGAAAAGGACAAGACCACCGGCGCTTTAAAAGGCAAAGTGCGCGTCGAGAGAGGTTCACCGGTTGGCGTCGCGGTGGTTCTGCGGCGAGGCGATGAGGAAGTGCGACGCGTCGAAACTGATCGTAAGGGCGAGTTTACGATTGCCGGGGTTCCGCCCGGGGTCTACGGACTCACGTTTCGCAAGCCAGGCCTGGCCGTCGGATCGATTGAAAAAGTTGAAGTGAAGGCCGGCAAGGTGCGATCGCTTGGCGATCGTCTGGTTCTGTCGGTCGATGAAGGTTCGATTGCCTTCCTGCGCGGCAGTGTCTTCACGGAGGGTGGGCGCAGTGTTCCCAACGCTCGTGTGGAACTCTCGCGCGTAAACTCAGAGTCTTCAGTTGAGAGGCTTGATGCGCGGAACACCGGTGAGACCGGTGAATTCGTTTTTCGCGTCCCGCCGGACTCAGCTAAGTATCGGCTAACACTTAAAGCAGACGGCGCTGAGCCGGCGTCAAAAGATGTGGATGTTGATGCGGCCCTCGTGTATCGGGTGGCGCTTATTTACAAGCCGAAACCGTAAAGTTAGTTTCAAGTTTCAAGTTTCAAGTTTCAGGTTTCAAGTTTCAGGCTTGTCCATATGGCCAACTTGAAACTTTAAACTTGAAACCTGAAACTTACGTCGATGTCCGATCGCGAAGAGTTTCTGACTGCCAAGCAGCTCGCTGAGATTCTTCAAGTCAGCGAGACCACCGTGCGTCGCATGGCACAGAAGCGGCGTATTCCTTCCGTGCGCCTAACGCCGCGCATCATTCGTTTTCATCTCGATGCTGTTCGTGAGGCGTTGGACGTGCCGCGGGTGTCGCGGCCGAGCGGCAAAACCGACGACGCGCAGTTGTCGTTTGAAGATTTAATGTCGAACTAAGTGGCACAGACTTCAGTCTGTGAATTCGACTCGTAAATCGGGTCGGATTCTCACCGCCGGCCCATCGGAATCTCAACCCATTTTCCGTTCTGATTGATGTAGGCCTTCGGGCTGCGGATGGGGAACCTGCGCGCAAACGAGGGGTTCGCTTTCAGGAAGCGATTGATCGTCGCATTGTCGCCGGTCGCCACGCGCCATTGACCATCCTCGCGAATCAGGTACTGCTGGACGACAAGTTTGCCGTCGGCGTTGAGTGGCTTGTTCACGCGTGCGTACATCGTGGTGTCGGCCACGGCCAGGTTTCCGGACACGCGAACGGCGCCGATTTCGATTCGCTGTAGTTGATAGAGGTCGCTGGTTCGTTGCAGGCCGCTGACGAAGCGGTCCTTAGTAATGCGTGAGCGCGAGGAAGACGGCAGCGCGTCATAGAGCGCGGCGTAATTGCCTGATTTCAACTGATCGAACACGCTCTGAATTGTCGCGCGCGCGTCACTCTCATCCGTCACGACGGCCGCGGCTGGTTGACACATCACCCAAAGGACGACGAATGCCAGAAGCAGAGCAACGAACGCTGGGTTAGTCTTCAATATCTTCATCTTCTTCGATCGGTGATTCCGCTGCCACCCTGGCGCGCGCCTGCGCCCGGAAGCTGATAAACCACGCCACGATCCCCAAAGTCGCAGTAACGAAAGCCGCCGTTAGATTGTTCCACCACAGCAGCACTGCGGCAGAGAGCAGAAATAAGCCGGACAGAATTGTGAACGCTCGCTCTGCCGTCATCACTTCATTTCAACCGATACGTTCGTGTTGAGAGTTGCCGGCGGAAAACACTTCTCATGATCGCAGGCTTGGACACGTATGTTCAAAGGCAGCGAGCGCGTTCCTTTGCCGGCGACTTTTAGCGGAAGCCTTACCTCAATCTGGCCTTCATAGACGGCCAGCGGCTCGTCCGCGAATTGAAATTTCTGTTTCTTCGCGGGCGGGTAGATGGGTTTTCCGACATCCAGTCCCTCCACCTTGCCGGCAGTAACTTCCGTTGCGATTAGGTAAGGATACGTGGCCGGATTTGCATTGACGTGATAACCCGCTTCGATATTCAGCATCACGAGCGCTTCGCCATCATTGCCGCCGGAGATGGCAGTGCCTGTGCCGCCGAGCGTCACAACGTCGGCCGATGATCGGACCTCGCGTTGACTGCTCTGAGAGACAGCCGGTCCCGGATTCGTCGCAGGTTTCGAGCAGGCGTTGACGAACGCCAGACCGAGGGCAACAAAACCGATTACCGAAATCGAAACTTTTCCCATCCGTTATTCCTCGTCTTCCTCTTTGCCGCCGTCTTTGCCTTCAGGTTTCTTGATTCCAAACTTCTCTAAACGATACTGCAAGGTCCGGAATGTCAGGCCGAGAAGCTTCGCGGCCTTCGTGATGTTGTAATCGGTCTGATCCATCGCCTGCAGAATCAGGTTCTTTTCGACGTCTTCGAAGCTGATGCCTTCGGGCGGCAACTTGAAGCCGCCGGTTGCCGCAGTTTGTGATTCCTGGCGCAGTTCCGATGGCAGATCGTCCGGCGTAATCATGTCGCCTTCGCACAAGAGGATCGCCCGTTCGATTGCCGATTCGAGCTGGCGCACGTTGCCGGGCCATCCGTAATCGAGAAGCATCCGCCTGGTTTCCGGCGTCAAGCCGCGCACCAGACGCGAGGTGTTCTTCGTATGCTTCTTGATGAAATAGTCCAGCAAAACCGGAATGTCTTCGCGCCGTTCGCGCAAAGGTGGCACATCAATCGAAAGCACGTTGATGCGATAGTACAGGTCGTCGCGGAAGCGTCCGTCGCCAACCATCGCGCGCAAATCGCGGTTGGTGGCGGCGACAACGCGCACGTCAACCGGGATTTCAAACGTGGCTCCGACGCGGCGAATCCGGCGTTCCTGCAAAGCGCGTAATAGTTTCGCCTGCATGCTGATGTCGAGTTCGGCGATCTCGTCGAGGAACAACGTTCCCTGATCGGCGACTTCGAACAAGCCTTTCTTGTCGGCGTGCGCGCCGGTGAACGAGCCTTTTTCGTGGCCGAACAATTCTGACTCAAGCAAATTTTCGTTGATGGCGGCACAGTTCACTGCCTGAAACATTTCCGACGCGCGCGGAGATTGATTGTGAATCGCGCGGGCGATCAGTTCTTTACCGGTGCCGGATTCGCCGCGGATTAAAACGGTCGAGCTGGACCGCGCGACTTTCAGAATCATCTTCTTGACCGCTTCCATCTTCGGGTCAGCGGAAAGAATTTCGACGTCGATTTGATCCAGTGTTCCGAGCGCGCGCTTAATCGTGGCGAGCAGCGCATCGCGATCAAAAGGCTTCTGCAGGTAATCAAAGGCGCCGCGCCGCAGAGCTTCCTTGGCCGATTCGATCGTGCCATGCGCCGTCAGCAGAATGACGATGATCGACTTGTCCATGGTCAGCAGATGCTGCAACAGCTCGATGCCGTCCATGCCGGTCATCTTCAGATCGGTCAAGGCGAGGTCAAATTCGCGCTCTTTAGCAAACTTCAGCGCCGCTTCGCCGGAAGCCGCGGACGTAACGTCGTAGCCGGCCTCAGTCAAAATGTCGTGGAGGATGTCGCGTTGCGGTTTGTCGTCATCGACGACCAGGATTGATTTGCGTGGCATGGTGAATTGTCAGAACCGCCTGCGGAGCGGGCGGTTAATCTCCCGTCGTTATCTGCCTTTCGGCGCGTTCAACTACCCTTTACCGCAAGTGGTTCTGACCCGGCAACAAGATCGTGAACGTCGTTCCTTCGTCTTCCTTGGATTTCACGGAAATCGATCCACCGTGATCGTCGATGGCCTTGCGGACAATCGCGAGCCCCAACCCGGTTCCCGTTTCCTTAGTTGAATAGTACGGCTCGAAAATTTTCGAGATCTCGTCGGCGGTGATGCCGCGGCCGGTGTCAGCGACGTCAATCCGCACCGTGTGGTCGCCAACTTCGCGCGAGATGACAATCGAAATCCTGCCCCCATCTCCATCCATGGCCTGAAGACTATTGATGACCAGGTTCGTTAGTGCTGATCGCAGCGACTGGGCGTCGGCCATGACGGAGTGCTTTCCGCCCACCTCTTCCACTACCAGTTCGACGTTGTTCTCGGAGGCCTGTACTTCGACGGTGCGCAACGCATCGTGCGCGAGATCGCCGAGGTCCAGTTGCCGCGGCTCAAGCTTCGGCGGCCGCGAGTAGTTCAGAAACTCTGTGATGCGCTGGTTGATGCGAGCGACTTCAGTCTTTAGCTGGCTCGTCAGGCTATCGAACTTTTCCTGCTTCTGCGGATCGGCCGGCGCGAAGCTGGTGCGCAAATGATCGAGCGTCAGGTTGATGTAATTCAAAGGGTTCCTGATCTCGTGCGCGATGGCTGACGCCAGACGGCTAACAACGACCGCTTTCTCTGCGCTGTAAAGTTGCGCCTCGAGTTCGCGTGTGCGACCCAATTGTACCGTCATGTCATTGAACAGCTCCGTCAGCTCGCCCATCTCGTCCCGGCGACCACTCGAAGGCACACGAAAAGAGAGATCACCGCCGGCAACACGACGCGCCGCGGTAGAAAGAGACTTCACCGGTCGCGTGAACTGCCAGACGACGATGGCCGTCAACGCCGTCATGACAAGCAGCACGGCGACTGTCCAGAGTAGCGAACGTCGTGACTGTTGCTGCAGGGCGGTCGCCATATTGTTCGCCGACCCAAGCACCACAATAACGTAGCGTGTCCCACTGGTTGTTCCGACCGAGAAGTAGAAGGCCGGCTGATCCATGCCTGCGCCCGGAGTCGCGCGTTTCAAACCTTCCGGAAGCGGCGTATGGGATTCACGCAGATCCACGGCGCTTTTCAATGGCGGAAGGCCAATGTCCTTCACATTGACGTGTCGAATCGACTTGTCAGGATTCTCCTGGGGCGTTTGATTTAAATCCAGGCTGTCCTTCACATAGCCGTGTTCATCTACGATTAGTACGTTTTGCACCCGATCGGCGCGGTCGCCAAACAGCGGTGAGTTAGCTTCCCGGCGCATATCGACGAGGTACTCGCCGCTCGAAATGCTGTTCACACCGAGCGCGACGCCCGCCATGATCGCCTGTTGTTGTTGCACGATGAACTGCTTGTTGGCCCGGACAGCGCGCAAATTGACGTAGTACTGCACGCTTACGGTTACAACCAGCAACAGAGCCAGCAGCAAAAGCAGCCGAACGCGGAAACTATTAAGTAATCTCGACAGAGCCATCGCTTTCTAGCAACATGCACGCCAAGGGCGTCGCAAAAGTACGCCAATATTCATGTCCTTTTTGTGTTGCCGTTTGTTGTGGGCTGATGTTATAGTTGGCCCGACCTCAAGGCAAACTCTCCACTCGGGGTCGCAAGTGGAGCCAATACCTCAGGTTGGCGCGATCGAGTAGAGTTTGACAGCCGTGGACGGGAACTTAATCGCCCTTCAGAGTTTCCAGTTCATAAAGAAGACGCGCACGTCGCCCCTCGGCGTGCAATCAAGCAACGAAGTTTTACTGGGTTCGCCTCGAGCGGAACTGGACTTTGTAAGTTTTCACGAGGAGTTGCTGATGAATCAATTGGGTTTCCCCCGGGTCGCACGGGTATCTTTCATCTTCTTCATTTTTTTCGCCTTCATTCTTTCCGTTTCAGTAGAAACATCCGCCAAAAGTAAACGCAGTAAAGGGAAAGCCGCGCGCTCGTCCAAGAGCACACGCGCGCGCACCAGTGCGCGGACATCGCGAAATCGGCGCGGTCGCGTCCAGGTGGCGCGTTCGGATCGCCGGCGCGGGCGCGTAAAGCTGTCGCGGCGGGAAGTGCGCGCGGAACGAGCACGAGCTGCGCGTGAGCAAGCCGCGCATATCGCCAAGTTGCAGCGGCGACTGGGCCGCAAACTGACCCGGCGTGAGCTGGCCGCTGAGTCGCGGCGCTTTGGTGGCAGCCGCCGTCGCGCGCTTGAAGAAGCGCGGCGCCGTGCGGAAGCTGCTCGCCAGGCCGCCATCGCTCGCCAGCGCGCGATCGATGAAGGCTTCCGTCGCGAAACGCAGGCAAACATCGCGAACGACTCATCAGTAGGCGAGGATCCCGAGGTACGCGCCGCGGCTGTCTCAGCGCTTGGTAATACGGCGGGAACGGTAGTCGTAATGGATCCGAAGACGGGTCGCGTCTACACCGTGGTTAATCAAGAGTGGGGCCTGCGCCGGGGATTCAAGCCGTGCTCGACCATCAAACTCGTCACGGGTGTAGCCGGCATTAGTGAGAAAGTCATCGCGTCGACAGAACCGGTTAACGACGGTGGCCGTCACCGCCTGGATCTGACCGATGCCCTGGCGTATTCGAACAACACGTATTTCCAGCACGTCGGCGGCCAGGTCGGATTCGACAAAATGATCTCTTACGCCCGGGAAATGGGCTTGGGAGAAAAGACGGGCATCAATTACACAAACGAGTCAGCAGGTAAGGTGCCGTTGTTCAAGTCTGGCTGGGCGCTAAATCGCATGAGTTCACACGGCGATGATTTCGAAGTTACCGCGATTCAGTTGGGAACAATGGTGTCGGCAATCGCGAACGGCGGGAAATTGCTCATGCCGCACCTGCCGCGCACGGTTGAAGAAAATTCGCACTTCAAAACTGAAGTTCGTCGCAAGGTCGATGTACTGGACAAAGAAACATACAACCGGCTGCTGCCCGGAATGATCGGTGCGGTGAACTACGGCACAGCTCGCCGCTCTTATCGTCCGGAGCAAACGGTTGCCGGCAAGACGGGAACTTGTATTGACCAGCAGCAGCGCGCCTGGGTCGGGCTGTTTACCTCGTACGCGCCGGTGGTTAATCCGAAGCTGGCTGTGGTGGTAATCACACGCGGTTCCGCGGGTCGCAGCAAACACGCCGCAGCCATCGCCGGCAACATCTATCGCGCTTTAAGTCCCCGGTTCGGCACTCAGATCGATTTCCAGGTCGCCGAAGCTGACGACGAAACCACGGACACAAACGGGAAGGCCGCCTTGAACGAGGAAGCTGCCGAGACAAAAGCGGCGACCGAAGCTGAGGAAGCGGGCGAGGAGCTCGACGCTAACGGCAGCCCGAAGACGGACGAGCCGAATCCGACAGGCGCCAGCATTAAGGTGAAGGTCACGACCATGCCGGTTGAGAACAAACCGAAAACGGGTACTCCGGTTAAGGCAACCCCAAAAGACGCTATGGACGGCCGCTCGCGCCGTACTGAACCTCAGCCGCAGCCGAAACCTTAAACATCACCACAAGTCGACAAGACGATGCCGAACTCACGTTTTTTGCGAGAGTTCGGCATTTTTCATGCAGTTCAAAGGCAACGCCACTATGGGCGTTTTCCCGCTTGACACCGCTCGCTTGTTGCAGGATTATTGCCGCTCGTTCCAATGAATCTTCCCTGATTCATCGCGCTGCGTGGCACCGCAGTTGCTCTTCGTTACAACGAGCAAGTTGAAAGGCGCATCTTATTGGCCGACACTTGCGCGGATAAGTTTCGACAGGTTCAAAACGGATTGAAAAGGATCGATCGGAGGCTTTAGATACTTCAATGAAATTCATCAATAGAGCAACGGCACTCGCAGTGGTACTCACGCTGTCTGCGGTTTCCGCGTGGGCGCAGGCAAAAGAATGCACTGACGATTTTAAGACGGCCACGTATTCCAAGTGGTATGACAACCGCAAGGACAAACAGGACGTAGCGTACGAAGCTGCCAAAGAGTACTTGTCGGTTTGCACTACCGACGATCAGTACTCGGCGGCGCTGAAGAAGTTCGTTGCGGATTACGACAAGATTAACTCGAACAACAAACTTGTCACGGACTTTGACGCGGCGGTAAAGGCGAAGAATTACGCCGATCAGGTTCGACTCGGAAAGCAGTTGGTGGCCATGCCTTCTCATGCTGACAATGCCGTGATTTATATACTCATGGCGGGCGCAGGATTAGGCGATGCGAACTTGATGTCAGAGTCTGCTCAAGCTGCGAAGAAAGCGATTGAGCTGATCGAAGCGGGCAAACCGGTTACACCAGCTTATCAAACGAAGGATCAGGCGCTGGCTGCGATGAATTATTTGATCGCGAAATCGACGGCGAAGACCTCGGCGACGGATGCCATCCCCTACTTCGTTAAAGCTTTGCGATATGAGAGCGAACTCAAAAAGAGCCCGATCGTGTACAACGAGCTCGGTACCGCCTATGGCGAGGGACCGGTCGATAAGTACGCAAAGGAATACAAGATGCACGCCGATGCCGGAAAAACGGTTGAGAGTCCTGAGATTAAGCTGGCGGTCGCGAACTTGAACCAGGCGTTCGATCGGCAAATTGACGCGTTCGCTCGTGCGGCAGCGGTGAGCAGTGGCGCGGACAAGAAGGCGTTCATGGATCTGCTCGCAGCGGTTTACAAGGATCGGCACAAGAAGGACGCAGCCGTGGGCGAATTGGACACCATGGTTGCTTCCTCCATAACAAAGCCGATTCCGGATGCTCCGACGGCAATAACCACCGTCCCGACGACGTCCGGTCCTGCTCCGACAGGAACCAGCGGGACGTCGACGACAGGTACCGCGCCTTCTACAGCCGGCGCGGGAATGAATGGTGGCGTTCCGTCGACCAACCCTTCGTCAACGACCAAGCCTGCGCCGACCGGCACGGGTACGGGTACGGCGCCGGCCAAACCGACAGCCACGCCGAAGCCAAAACAGCGTCGTTAGAATCCGGTCACTAAGCTGAACCTAAGCTTCCGAATTATTCACGCCGAACGCACCGTCACTTCGACGCTGCGTTCGGCGTTTTGCTAGAATCACGCTGCTTGGAAAACCTCGACCACCTCGAAGACATCATCGGCTATCACTTTCGAGATCGTGATTTGCTCATCCAGGGGATGACGCATCGTTCGTGGGCTCACGAGCAGGTGTCGCCGCGCGCCGCAACGCAGGCGCGTCGCTTGCACAACGAAGCGCTCGAATTTCTCGGCGACTCGGTGTTGGGTCTGCTGGTCGCAGACTACTTGTTTCGCGCATACCCGCATGCGACCGAAGGCGAGTTGTCGCGGATGAAGCACCGTTTGGTGAGCGCGCCGACGCTCGCCAAAGCCTCAAAGGATCTGGGGCTCGGCGAATTTCTGCGGTTCGGGCGTGGCGAAGAAAAGAGTGGCGGCCGGCGTAAGTCGGCCCTGCTCGCGGACGTGCTCGAGGCTGTCATCGGCGCGATTTTTGTAGACGGCGGGTTGTCGGCGGCTAATGATTTTGTGACTCGCACGCTCGGTGAAGAGTTGCGGCGCGCCGACCCGGTGGCTGCTGCGGCCGCGGATCCGAAGACTATGTTGCAGGAGCGCCTGCAAGCGAACCACGAACCGGCGCCGCAATACACGGTGATCGAAACGCTCGGGCCGCCGCATCACCGGACGTTTCATGTGGAGTTGAAATGGGACGGGGGCTCGGCCCGCGGTGAAGGGCGAACTATAAAAGCCGCCGAAGCTGCTGCTGCGCAACTAGCCTTGCAGCAGATGGAAGCAAAGTAACGGGCACGGCCGGGGTCAGCTTGCGCAACAAGTTAGCAACCTCTACGATGTTTTCGCATGACTGAAACACCAGTTACCACTGAAAAGAAGAAGGAAACCTACTCTCCTCGTGAAGTGAATCCGAACGGGCGCGAGCGGGCAACCGAAAAGAAGGAGGCCGAGCAGGTCGGCCCGCGGAAGACAATCATCCGCGAGTACTTCGAATCGGCGGTGGTGACTGTAATCATGGCTTTGTTCGGTATGACGTTCATCGTCCAGGCCGTCAAAGTTCCGACGGGATCGATGCAGAACACGATTGTCGTCGGCGATCATCTGCTGGTTAACAAATTCATCTTTGCTCCCGGCCCGGGTCTTCCGGTACTGCCGCAACGCGAGATTCGTCGGGGCGACATCATCGTTTTCAAATACCCTGGCAATCCATTCAATCCGGAACGAGACCGCCAGGACGACAACATACCTTTCAAAGTAAATTACGTGAAACGCGTCATCGCGCTGCCGGGTGAAGAAGTGGAAGTGCGCGGGCTTAAGGTATACGTGAATGGTCAGCCCTTACCCGAACATGTCATTGTGGTCGACGGCGATTTTGCCGATGGCAATCAGAAAGCGCCTTTGCGGATCGTTGAGGAAGAGCCGCGCCAGGGAAATGAACTCTATAACGTTTATTATTTCGACCGCACTGTCGAGGCCGCACGTTCCGGAGATCGCGCCGGAGTCAGTCCCGATTTTCATTTCGCGGTGGATGGCAAACCGGTGAAGGTTCCCGACAATTCCTACTTTGTCATGGGCGACGACCGTGACAATAGTCTCGACAGCCGCGCATGGGGATTTGTCCCGCGCGAGCTGATCCTCGGTCGCGCCATGTTTGTTTACTGGTCCTACGACGAAACGCAACAATTCTCAAGCCCGATCGACTTCTTCTCAAATACGCGCTGGCGCCGCACGTTTACCCTCGTGAAATAAACACTGAAAGAAAAGGACTGAGGACTGAGATCTCGCCCCTTAGGGTTTTCCTATCTGTGTCGCTCTCAGTCCTCCATCTCCTCCGCAGTTTCAGAACGATGCATCCGTCGTTCTCTTTTGGTTCAAAGACCAGCGTACTCTTTCAGTAAACACAGCAGTTTGAGTTGGCATGGCCTTTGCCCAGTTCACTTACGCAAGGAGTCTCAGCGTTTGAAGAAAGGACTGGGTAAAAACTCATGTTGTGGACAATATTAATGGTGCTTTTGGTTTTGTGGCTGCTGGGCTTTATCGGCGGCATTGGCGGAGGCTTGATACACCTGCTTCTGGCCGTGGCTTTGGTGATTTTGATACTGCAGTTGATTACCGGAAGACGCGCTGCCGTTTGACGCTGCGTTAATTTAAGTTTAGCGGAGGGTAAAACGCCCTTCGAAGCAGGCGGGCGGTAGCCCGCCTCTAAACTACAGGAGTAGCTATGCGATACGAAGACGAACTTAAAGGCAAAGGTAAACAGATCAAGGGCACGGCTAAAGAGAAACTTGGTCAGTTAACCGACAGCCCCAACCTGGAGAATGAAGGCTCGGCTGAACGCGCGGAAGGAAATGTGCAGGAGAAATTTGGCAAAGCAAAGCGCAAGATCGGCGAAGCTGTCGAAGATCTCGGCGATAAGATCGCCGGCGGTTAACCGCGGGCAAGTTTTCTGAATTCAAGTTAACTGACGACGAACGAGCGGCTGTGAAGCCGCTCGTTCTCGTTAAGACACTAGCGACTAGCGTCACTCAATGAAACGGAACTCCGATCTCCACGGCAATGCACCCGACAGCGCGTCGGTAGCGTTGCTGCTGATCGACGTTATCAATGATCTGGAATTCGAGGGTGGCGAGAAGTTGTTGCGTCACGCTCTGCCCACCGCAAGACGAATCGCTGATCTTAAGCAGCGCTGTGGGGGCGCCGGCATTCCCGCAATCTACGTCAACGACAACTTCGGAAAGTGGCGCTCGGATTTTAAGAAGCTGGTTTCACATTGCCTGGACGACAACACACGCGGCCGGGCGATAGTGGAGTTGCTCAAACCAGCCCCCGACGACTACTTCGTGCTCAAGCCAAGACATTCAGGCTTCTATTCCACCACGCTCGATCTGCTTCTGAAACACCTGGGGGTCGAGACTGTTATTCTGGCGGGCTTCACCGCCGACATCTGCATTCTGTTTACCGCGAACGACGCATACATGCGTGATTATCGTTTGGTGATTCCGGCCGACTGCGTGGCATCGCAGGACGAGACGGAAAACCAACGTGCGCTCAAGTTCATGGAGCGAGTCTTGAAAGCTGACATTTCGCCTTCCGCGCAAGCCGACTTGAAGCTCATATCCCGGGCTGCAACTAATTAAGTTGTTGAAAAAAAAGCCAGAGAAATCCTCCTGCCAAAAACCTCACAAAAGTCTTGACAGCGAATTGACGCCGATATAGAGTGCGCCGCATTAAGAGCGGTTCGTCGCTGTCATTGTTAAGCGTTCAGGTATTAATGGTTTAGTCTCAGTTTTTTGTCCCTCCCTCAGCCCTAATTCCGGAAACTCGTTCCAAACACCGCGTTTGAAAGCGAGAAGGTTCTCAACTAAAAGGAGGAGTCCCCGCGTGGCCTACATTTCAAAACGCAACAAACGAAAAGAGCGCGAGAGACAGACAGCCGCAGACAATCGGAGCGAGCTGATTGCCGCCGGATTCAAGCGGCGTGACCTTTTGAAGATGGGCTTGCTGACGAGTGCCGGCATGCTCATTCCGAAGAAAGGCCTAAGCGCGCACCCAATGACCAGATCCGGTTTCCCAATGGACGACGACGAACCAAACAGCCCGGACACCACGATACCGTTCTCGCAGGACATGCCGAGGTTGACGGTGCTGCAACCGGTCCCGGTCGCAGCCCTCGGCGCTCCGCTGCCGGGGAAAAACCCTCAACCCGGCGAGGCACGCACAGTTCCCCATCAGGCTTGGGATGACTTCCCGCCGCTCAGGTATTACCTGCTCAGGGAACAGGCGGCGAACGTCATGATGACTCCCGACGTGACACAACTTCCGCCACAACCGATTTGGGGATTCAACGGCATTACGCCGGGTCCGATGATCGTCGAGCGGTACGGCCTGCAGGGCCAACCGCAAAACGGCTCGGTGCTGGTGCGAATCAAGAACGAGCTGCCGCAGAACAACGGTGGCTTCGGACTGCCTTCAACAACCACCCACTTGCACAATGGCCACACGCCGTTGGAGAGCGACGGCTTTCCCTGCTTCTTTAAGGAGAGCGGCGAGTTCTACGATCACCATTACCCGAACGTGCTTGCGGGAGTTAAGTCAACGCACATTCCACAGGGCGGCGACATTCAGGAGGCCATGCACACGCTCTGGTATCACGACCATCGCATCGACCACACCGCCGAGAACACGTACAAAGGACTTGCCGGCACGTACATTCTTTTCAATGAACATGACACGGGCGACGAAACAACCGGTTTTCGTCTCCCCAGCTTTGGCGACGGTCAAAACCCGCTTACCAACTTCGACGTCTACATGGTATTCAACGACAAAGTCTTTGATAACCAGACAGGTTTGCTGAGGTTTGATACGTTCAATACCGACGGCATTCTCGGCGACAGGTTCCTCGTCAACGGCAAGATCCAACCGGTGTTCCACGTTAGCCCGCGCCGGTACCGGTTCCGCTGGTTGAACACGGGGCCTTCGCGCTTCTACCAGATGTTTGTGCTCGGCCCAAACAATTCGACGAAGTCTTTCTGGCAAATCTCAACGGACGGCAATTTCATAGAGAAGCCGGTGCAGGTTAACAGCGCGCGCTTCTCAGTCGCCGAACGCGTGGATGTAATCGTCGACTTTACGGGCCAGGCCGGCAAGACGTTTTATCTGGAGAATCGTCTTGCGCAGGACGATGGTCGCGGTCCCGACGGCGACGTTGTCGGGGCCGGCCAGGGCGACAAGATTCTGAAGATTGTCGTCGATGGTCCGCAGGTGGCTGACCACAGCATCGACCCGGCCACCATTCCGGCGAATCAACCGATTTACTTCTATGGCTTCCCGAACACGAACGACGCGGCGCGGATCACCCGCACGTTCCGGTTTGAGAGGGGTAACGGTCAGTGGCAGATCAACGGCCAACTGGTCGGCGATTGTGAGGACCCGAACGACATCCGCTTCGCAATTAAGAAAAACAGCGTGGAGAAGTGGGTCTTCCAAAACAACTCCGGAGGTTGGCAACACCCAATCCATATGCACTTTGAAGAGTTTCAGACGCTGACGATTAACGGCAATGCGCCGTCAGGGTCCGGCTTGATCACGAAAGGTCGGAAAGACGTCTTCCGCCTGGAACACAACATGGAGGCGAAGGTCTACTTCCGCTTCCGCGACTTCGTCGGCAAGTTTCCTTTGCATTGTCATAACGTGGTTCACGAAGATCACGCCATGATGGTGCTGGGCCAGATTAACCTCGACGGTGACAACAAAACGCAGCCGTAAATGGCGCACCACTCAGCACGGCGAACTGCCGTGATGGACGAAGAAGGAACTAACTATGACTATGAATAGAAGAGGCGTGCTGGCGTCACTGGCCATGGCCCCGGCCGGCGCGTTGATCGCTCAGGCCCAAACCCCAAGTGTCGCCCGGCAATTCAAGACGATCTCGTCCCGTGACCGGATCGCGCAGCGGTATTTTCCAAACGTGCTGCTGACGACTCACGAGGGGAAGAAAGTTAAATTCTATGACGACCTGGTCAGGAACAAGATCGTCATCTTCAACTTCATGTACGCGAAGTGTGAAGGCATCTGCATGCCAATTACGAACAACCTGGTGAAGGTGCAGAAGTTGCTCGGTGATCGCGTCGGCCGCGACATTCATATGTACTCGCTGACGCTCAAACCGGAAGAAGACTCGCCGATGAAACTGGCCCACTACGTCCACATGCACAAGATCGGCCCGGGCTGGAAGTTTCTGACGGGCAAGCCAGAAGATCTGGAGCTGCTGCGACGCAAATTGGGATACGTTGATCCCGATCCCGAAGTAGACAAGGTGAAATCGAATCACATCGGCGTGATCAAGTACGGCAACGAGCCCTTCGAACGCTGGGGCGGCTGCCCGGCAATGTCTAAACCGACCTGGATCGTAAAGACACTAAGCTGGGTTGATTGGCCGAAAGACATGAAGAACGGAGGCGCCAAATGAGAAAGGTTTCCACAGCGGTTCTGAGCGCGGCACTGTTTCTCCTACTACCGGTGACGGCAATGTCGCAACAAGTTCAAACCATGGACGAGATTCAGCTGGGCGGCGGCACCGCTTCTTCCCTAAGTTCTATGTCGAGTGCCGAAACCATGCTCGATGGAACAGGCGGAGAAACGACTACGAGCCCGGCTTCGGCGACCGGCCCTGAGGCGGTGGCGTTCGACGGCACTTACGTTTGGATTGCCACCCAATTCGACAATCGGCTGACGCGGATCCGCGTGAGTGATCGATCAGTTGCGGGGACTTTCTCAGTCGGCAAACGTCCGGTGGCGTTGCTATACGCCGGTTCACACATTTGGGTCGCGAATCTTCTCAGCAACAACGTGATGAAGATCAACCCGGCCACGGGCGCGATTGTCGGGACTTTCGCCGCCGGCGACGGACCGGGTGGCCTGGCTTACGACGGTACGAATATTTGGGTCGCGAACCGCACGAGCAACAACGTCATGAAACTGCGCGCGAAAGATGGCGCGAGGCTCGGCACGTATGCTGTGGGCAAGCGTCCCATCAGCCTGGTTGCCGACGGCAGTAGCATCTGGGTGACAAATAACTTCAGCAACTCGGTCACTCGTTTGAATTCAAGCGGTGCCGTCCTCGGAACTTACACAGTCGGTAGAGGCCCCTTTGGCATCGCCTTTGACGGACAGAATATTTGGGTGACCAACTATTTCGGAAAGTCTTTGACACGGCTGAGGGCTGTTGACGGATTTCAGATGGGAACAGTGACCGTCGGAGATGGCGCAGCGGGCATTATCTTCGATGGCGCCAATCTGTGGGTCGTGAATAATGGCGACAACACACTCATGAAAGTAAGCGCAAGCGGTACCGTGCTCGCGACTTATTCAACCGGTCGAGGCCCGTTCGCAGTCGCGTTTGACGGCATGAGAGTGTGGGTGCCGAACTTTGCGAGCAACTCCGTATCGACAACGCCGGCGGGTTAGTAACGCTGGCACGAACAATTCGCGGTGCCCCGAGATTGGGCGCCGCGCGCGGCTAACGGCACGTCAGCCCACCCACGATTTAATTCAGCCCTATTGATCTAGCCCCGTCACGTGCATACGTGGCCGCACTTTCGCCGGCAGACCAGTCGATCCCACCGCTCAGCCCGCGAACCACCATCCCCCCGCGCGTCTTGCGCGCACCGTTTTGGGATCAACTCCAAACCGCCAACAGAAAGGAAAAAGCTATGTCTAACGGAGATCACAAAGTATTTCCGCCTTGTTGTCCCGATCTCAAACCAAGCGATAACTGCGACGTGCTCGATTTTCACTATCGGCAGGTCTATCCCGTGATCGTGAGAGACAAACCGGTGTCGGTGGAAGTGACAATCCATGCCCGCCTCGAACGCTGCACCGGTCCCTTAACGCTGGGGGACCTGGTCTATAGCACGACCCTTTTCCCAGGCGAGAAGGTGCGCCTGTTCACCACCGATCGCCGCTCGCGGTTTACCTTCGACAGTTCAACGAAGCTCAGTTATCGGACTGAGCAGACCCACGAAGAACAGTTCTACATGTCGAGCATGCACGATTTCATGTCCGACCTGGAGAGTAGTGACCGGCGCTCATCGACCAGCAGCAGTCAAAGTCACAGTGACGGCCACGCGGGCACCGGAAATTTTCTGGAGAACCTATTCAACGGGCCCTCGGTCAACATGAGCGGCAATCACAACTCTTCGTCAACCAGCGAATTTCTGCGCGAATTGCGTCAACACGCGGAAGCTTCCGATCACCGGTCGGAAGAAGGCACGCGCACGGCGAGCTCAGTCTCGATAGGCGAAGTGGAGACGCGCGCGCACAGCGAGGGTGAGTCTCAGGATCACTTCGAATCAAGTTCGCGCGAGTTTACAAATCCAAACAAATGCCACGCGATAACCTTCTTCTTCTATCGCATCAACAAGACCCAGACCGTGAGATTTAAGCTGGTGGCTATCAATCGACGCGTGATCGATCCGGCGGCCAACACTCGCGTCGTGAACAATCCGCCGCTCTCACGGGGACAAGTCAGCGTCATTCCCGCCGCCGTTCTGGCCACTGATCCAAAAAGAATTGAGATCCAGAACGTTGCGCGCCAGAGCGTGCTTGTCGATCGGCAGGCCGGCCTCCGAACTGCGACATTCAACGCCGCGCCGGCTTTCGCGCCGTTTGTCAGCGACGTCAAACCGTTCCCGCCCGAAGTGCGGGCCGAAGCCTTGAAAGCCGCCGATCAGGATCTAGTTAAGGCGGGCTTGCTGGACAAGGTGGGTGGCGAAGTCAGCAAGTCTAAGGTCACCGAGATATCCTTCGAGCGTACCTTTCATTTGCCGACCGCCGGCGTTCTGGTGCGAGGGTGTTTGGACGAATGCGACATTTGCGAAGATGCCCGGAAGAAAGAGATTGAGTTGGATCTCGAACGGAAGCGGCTCGAGAACGAGAAACTAAAGCGACAGATTGAGCTTATGGATAAAGATCAACAGCATCGCTGCTGTCCTGCAGGCGAACTCGAAGTTTGACGCTTGCACCCGAGGCAGGAGGCGCGAGCCACGTCCTCCTGCCTCAAAAGCTAGCCCACCTATTCTTACTAAGGATACGTCTGAGCGCGGCGAAGGGCCGATTCACCGCCGGCTGAAGCCTCGCTGACTTAAGTAACTACAAACTGTTTATAGTGATCGAAGCGCTCGAGAATATTGTTGACGTAATTAACCGGTTCAAGACCGCGACAAAAACCGAACTTTACTACTGCATCCGCTGAGTACTGCTGCGTGGACTTCTGCAACAGCCAATAGGACACGTCGTCCCATTTCTTCGGGTCCCCTCCATACTTTTCCGTCAGCCGTTGTGCGTCTTCTACGTGACCGGCGCCCGTGTTGTACGAAGCCAGCACAAACTTGAGCCGCTCGTTCTCGTCCGGAATACGCCGCTCCCAGTAACGCTGGAGCCATTTCAAAAACTTCACCGCCCCGGAAACGTTGTCAGCCGGATCGAGCGCGTTGGTAACCCCAAACTCCTTTGCCGTTTTGGGCATCAGTTGCAAAAGTCCGGTCGCGCCCGCCCACGAACGCGCCGCCGGGCGGAATCGTGATTCCTGGTATGCCTGCGAGGCCAATAGTCGCCAGTCCCAATTCAGCTCGCCCGCGTATTGCTTGATCAAAGCATCAAATTCGCTGAGCTTGCCGGTCTTCGAAGTGAGATATTCACTGGTGACGCGTTCCAGATAGCGACGGCGATCGATGAAATACTTTTGATAAAGCTGATCGAAGAGCGGCCCATTTTGCTTCTCGTCAATCCAGCGATTCAGCTCGTTTGTCAACTCAGGCGAATTCTTTCTCATCGCCCACGCCACGCTGTGTGATGCCCCCAGAACCGGACGTATTTTCAGGTTCTTGAATTCAACTTCTTTAAGCTCAGCAAGATTTCTTTGCATCACCGTGAATTGAATTTCGCCGCGGGCGACCTTCTGTGCCAGCGTTTCGTCCTGGATCTTTTCGCCCATCTCAACGATGTGAATGTCGCCGGAGATCTCATCGGACAATTCGATCAGCGTGCGGCGATAGCCTGACTCTTGAGGCAGCGTCACCGTGCGCCCGGCCAGTTGCGCCGGGTTCGTGACCAGCCGCGCCTGGATGTCTACTTCCGGCAGCGTCTGTGAAGGCCCGGGAGCCAGCGCCTTCTCTGTCCCTTCGCCGGCCTCCGACGGAGCCTGCTCCTGTTGCACCAGCGCAGGTTCGGTACGATAGAGCGCGTGCGTGAAGGCGACGTGCGATTGAACATCCGGCTGTTTGGGAGGAATAAGCCGCCCCGCTGCGATGTCGCCGTCGCCACTGTTAAGCAAAGGGAAAATGCTTTTCGGATCAGTGACCACAACCATCTTGAGTGGAACACCGAGGTCTTTCGCAAAAGCACGTAGCAGTTCGTATTCGTAACCGAGTGGCTCGCCTTGATAGATGAAATAGGTCGTCGAGTTGTAAGGAGCAAGAACCACCAGCGCGCCGCGCTCGCGAATCTGTGCCAGGTCACGACTGATAGGATCGCCCAAAGGCAGATTCGAGCGGCGATCGATTTGATCGATGGCGTCGAGTGCGGGTGGGCGACGTCTGCACGACAACCCGGACGAGAGAAGGAGGGAAATAAGAACCAGTAGCACCAATCTAGTCCGGAGCTTCATGACGCATTCTCAACGGAAGTAGAACAACAGCGCAGGGGCCGGCGAAGAACCAGGAACCGAGGGCAAAGAGCCAGGAGAGGGAAGCCGCTTCAGCGGGTCGCAAGCCGACTTAAGCCGCTGTGGTCTCGCCGCCTAACAGCGTCAGAACTTCGCCGGTCACATAACTCGAATCAACGTCCGACGCGAAGTAAACATAAGCCGGCGCGATCTCTTCCGGCTGCGCGGGACGTTTCATCGGAGTGTCGGCGCCAAACTGTGCGACCTTTTCCGCTGGCTTGTCGGAAGGATTTAGCGGCGTCCAGACGGGCCCCGGCGAAACGCAGTTCACGCGGATCCCTTTCTCGACCAGATTCTGCGCCAGCGATTTGGTGAATGCGTGAATCGCACCTTTGGTCGATGCGTAATCCAGCAAATGCTTGCTGCCTTCGAGACCGGTGATGGAACCGGTGTTGATAATTGCCGAGCCTTTTTTCATGTGCGGTAGCGCGGCTTTCACCAGATAGAAGTAGCCGTAGATGTTTGTCTTGAACGTGCGGTCCCATTGCTCTTCAGTCAGTTCATCAATCGAATCCTGACTCTCCTGGTAGGCCGCGTTGTTGACGAGAATGCTGAGCTTGCCGAAGTTATTGATCGTCTTTTCGACGGCCTTCCGGCACGAATCCGAATCGCGGGCTTCCATCGTCATCATCAACCCGCGGCGGCCTTCGCGTTCGATTGCTTCTTTCGTTTCGCGCGCATCGCTTTCCTCTTCTTTGAGATAAGTGAACGCGACATCGGCGCCTTCGCGCGCGAAGAGCACCGCCACCGCGCGGCCAATGCCGGAATCGCCGCCGGTTATCAGGGCTACTTTGCCGGCGAGCTTGTCAGACCCCTTGTAATTCGGCGCTTCATAACGCGGACGTGGAGTAACTTTTGATTCGAGTCCCGGCTTCTCCTGATGTTGCCTGGGCATTGGAGATTTCGGTTCGGGCCGTTGATGAATTTCCGCGCTGCGTCGCGTCGGCGTAGATGCAGAACGCGGAAGGCGCTTCTCGGATTTCTTTGTTGATGCCTTACGCGCGGTCGGGCGCGCTGATGTTCGTCTCTTTGTTTGTCGTGCCATGATTATTGTCGGATTCGATACTACGAACTCTTCTTCCTTCCGCCCTTTTTCTTTGCGCTTTTCTTTGTTCCCGCCTTCTTGGCAGCTTTCTTACCGCCCTTCTTGCCGCCTTTCTTCGAGGCCGAGCGGTTTTCTTTCTTGCCCCGGCCTGAGCCGCTCTTCTTGCCTCCGCCCGACTCTTTGTTCACGGTTGCCCAAGCGCGCTTCGCGGCCTCCTTTGACGAGACGCCCCGCTCCTCATAACTCTCTTCGATGTGTTCAGCTTTGCGTTTCTGCTTGTCGGTGTATGCGCTTTTGTCTCCTCTGGGCATAAGCTCACCCTCCTTTTGTCGATACGACATGCAACCACTGCACCTTCTTTGCACATTGCTCGCCGTGCAAAAGAGACGACCATATCCGCCAGGCCATCTGAATGTCAGTTGCGAAAACTAAACAGAATCACAGTCGCGATGTACCGGACGCATACACGTTCGTTGGCTGAAAGCTAAGTGACGAACCTCGTTCGCGGTGGTTTTGCACGATTCATTATTAGTAAGCGGGAATTTCGAATGAGGGCACGTTGGTTGCTCTTGTTCAAGCGGTGAGAAACTGTTTCTCAAAGTTCAACGACCGCAACTCAACTAAAGCAAAGGCGGCTTAACTATGGAAGGACCACTACGAGGATGTCTGGCTGGCGCGGCCGCCTGGAAATTTGGCGGCGGTTTGTTCTCAATGATTCTTATCTTCATCGTCGTTTTCTGGCTGCTGGGATACGTGAACTGTTGATGGCTGGTCAGTAGTCCGTTGTCAGTAGTCAGTCGCGGTCTGTTTGCCCGTCGACCTGCAAATTTCGAAAAGGCGCATGAATAACGGAATCGACAACTGACCACGAACAACTGACCACTGCTGCCGGTTGTTTTATTGAAAAACTTTACCCAAACTCGCGGATTTTCGTGTACGCTTAGGCCCTGAATGGCCGACAAGAGTCGCAAGGTCCTCTCATTTCCGCAACCAGTCCCCGCCAAGGCGGATTACCAGCGCGTCAAATCAAATTACTCGATTCGTGAAATCAAGCAGATGTTTGGCTTGAGCGAGCGCACGATTCGTCGTTGGACCGAAACCGGAATTATCCAGGCTGCGGCGTCGGCAAACGTCGAAGAAGTCACCTACGACTTTCAGGCGCTGACGCTCTTCCGTCGCGTCCGCGACATGCGCACGCACGGTTTGACGATCAAGCAGATCGAGGCCGAGCTGCAGGGACAACTCAGTTTGTTTCGTGCTGAAGTCGGGAACGTGCAGGTCTCGCGTCTGTTGACGCCGTTCGAAGAAGCGCTGCTGCTTCATGAACAGGGCGACACGCAGGCTGTTGAGTTCTACCGGGAAGCGATCGCGGCGGGGGACAACATCGCTGAGGCCTATTGCAACCTCGGCATCATCGATCTCGATCGCGGCAACATGGTCGGCGCGCTCGACAACTTCACGCAGTCACTGAAGCATGATCCGCGTCACGTGGAAGCTCACTACAACCTGGCGAACCTCTATTACGACGCCGGCGACTTTCCGCTCGCGCGCCTGCACTACGAAGCGGCGACGCAAATCGAGCCGAACTTTTCGTTGGTTTACTACAACCTTGCGCTGGTCTATCACCGTCTGGCGAACGTCGTCGGCGCGCGCCATGCCCTGCACAAATACAAAGAGCTTGAGCCCGGCGACGAAGAGATTGAATTAGTCGATCAGCTTCTGAAAGCCATGGAGCTGGGCCGGCCGAATGTCTAGTTTCAAGTTTCAGGTTTCAGGTTTCAAGTTTGGGGGCGAACTTGAGACTTGAAACCTGAAACTTTAAACTGGCTGTGAGTTTTTGGCGGGGTAGCTCAGATGGTTAGAGCGTGGGATTCATAACCCCAAGGTCGGCGGTTCGATCCCGCCCCCCGCTACCAACGCTCCGTTACTTTACGGCGGCCAGCGCACTTTGGCCGCTTTTCTATTGCGCCTTCTTACTCTGCTTCGACTTTTCCGTCAGCAGTTCCTGTTCGCGCGGATTTTCAGCCAGGCTAGTTGCCGAGCCTTCAGTATAACGACGAACGGGAAGACCGGAATTCGACGAACTGCCCGGAAAAATTTTGGTTCTTGGGTTTTGTCACTCGAAAATTTTTCTCGCAAAACTGACTACTACCACCGCTTACCATTTTATTGACGCCCTATAACGCTCGTGATAGACTCCGCCGCGATTTGGAATCGGGCATAACGATCAATGCTTTTTAGCTTAGCTTCCTCGCTGTAGATTCATCCCGAGATCGCTAAAGTCCGCTTCCCTTACAACTAGCCTGACACGTTCTAATACTCGGAAGGATGGGCCACCCTCATGGCTGACCACAACGATCCAAACGCAGTCAATTCGATCTTCTCTGATATCGACATCAGCGCTGCTGACCTCTATGACTTGTTCGGCTTTCCCAGCGCGGATACCGACGGCGGCGAAAAAGTAGTCATCGCGCTCACCTTTGCCTCGATACCGGCGGCCGGTGTTTTCGACACCGACATGCTTTATCGAATCCTGGTGTCCCCGGATCCGAGAGTGGTTGGTCCAGGTTCAGATGAACACACATTGAAAGGGTTGCTTAAATATTTCGACGCTATCAAAGAGAAATTTCTGGGACCGTCAAAGGCTTCCGAGATTCGCGTCACAGTTGATCAGAGTCAACGCGCCTCAATCAAATTCATAGACTTTCCCGGCGCCAGTTTCTCGACGGTAATCGATACCAACAAGGTTACGACTATCGACACGCCGAACGGTCACGCGATTAAAGCGTACATCGGCGGCCGCGACGATGCTTTCTTCAACGATCTGACCGGCTTCTTCCGCTCGATCAATTACGCACCCCAGTTCTATCGCGTCCCTCACACGATGGCCGGCTCGCGCGAACTGAAGATTCCCAAGACGCTGATCGAACTCGAAGGCAATCATCTATTCAACTTTGATCCAAACGATCCCGAGTGGGGCTACGGCGATAACAAACGCGAACTTCCGCCCGGCCCACACACCTGGAACGGCGACAAGTTTTTCAAAGATGCCAACGGCAACTTCCGCTTCGTCTACAGTGGCCGAGACTGCCAGGCAGGCATCAACATCAATGCGATCATTCTCGAAATCCCGCTTGCCTTCATCACGAGTGCGCCCGATCACAACCGGATCGTTAACACGTGGGGCGAAAGTTGGGTGTTAAAAGCTGCAGACAAGATCGAGACGATTCCCGATCATCCGTTCTGGCTCGAGAATCCCATATCGCTCATCGGTCAACTCAAACTCGACGATGAGTTGAAGAAGTACAAGCTGGTCGATACTGACGGACAGCCCTTTGCCGACGCTGCGCTGAGCGAGCGGGAAGATAATCGTCAACTCGGAGCCAACAACTTCTGGCTCGGGCCGGCTTTCGTCAAGCGGCTGGCCCATCTCGGTTGGGGATTTGGACCATCGATTAGCGCGCTGGGATTACAGACGTCTTTCGATCACGACAACTCACCGGTGTCGGTCCATAAAACGTACTCCCTCGCGACGCTGGCATTTCCGCGCGCGAAGAAAACTCTGTTTCAGAGCCTGAACATGCCCGACGACAGTTGGAATCCCAAAGGGCTGAACATTCCCTTCCGCCGACCCGTGGAAATCTTCGTGCCCAATGTTTGCGCGATCGATATGGATACCACGGGCACCTGGCCTTATGGACGCCGGCTGGAAGATCAGGTTGCGACTCGTTTTCTCTCGATGTTTCTTGATATGGAAGCCGAATTGAACGGGAAGAAGTATCACATCGAGTTGCTCAACGATCCCGCGTTGTGGAACAGCGCGCCGATCGAGCCGAAGACGGTGCCGAATCCGATGAAGAACGACAAAGAGTTTCTCAGCGACTTTCCCTATTTAGCAGAGCCCTGGTAATCCGCTGACTGGTTCGCGGCTTCACTCCGCCGTCGCGCGTTCGCAGAGATCCGATGATTACCAAAAGAACTGACTTCGAAAACGAACTCGAGCGAATCCATCAGGGACTTGCCGAGATCAACGGCAACGCATTGGCCCTCCCGGTCGACAGCGCGAAAGTATCGCGGCTGGCGTACCTGCAATATCAACGCGCGTCGCTCACCGGCGACCTGGACGCGCTTAACGACGCCGACGCCACCCTCGATCACGCGATCCGCCATCTTGGTCCAAGTGGCGACTTTTATTTCCTCAAGGCGAATATTCACTTCAAACTTCACCGCCTCAACGACGTCGAACAGGATCTCCAGCTCGGTCGCGATCTATTGCTGAGCACTCCCGGCCGGGCCTTGAAAGCGGACTTCGATTTTCAGAAAGGTCGTTACCAGGCCGCGCAAGAAGAATACGAAGCACTGATTGCGGAAGAACGCACCTGGGACGCGCTCGCGCGTCTCGCTCATCTCCACTTCAAGATGGGCGATCTCGAAAAAGCCGATCGTCTGTATGACGAAGCCGCCGACGAGCTGACCGCAAAAGAGATGCGACATTACTCTTGGCTCGAGCTGCAAAGGGGCGTGGTCGATCTGAGCCAGGGCGACTACGACAAAGCGCGCCGGCATTATGAACGCTCTGAACGCGCGTACTCGGGCCATTGGCTGGTTGACGAACACATGGCGGAGCTATTAGGCGCGCAGGGAAAGTACGAGGAGGCGGAAGCATTTTATCGGAGCGTGGTTGAGCGAGTGCCACGTCCGGATTTTCAACAGGCACTCGGCGAACTCTACATCTCGATGGGAAATAGTCCTGAGGCTACCAAGTGGTTAGACAGAGCGCGGACTGGTTTTCTGGAGTCGGCGGCCCTAGGCGAGGTCCACTACTATCACCACCTCGCAGACTTTTATGCAGACGTAGACGAAGACGGCCCGGAGGCGGTTAAGTGGGCGCGGAAGGATCTCGACCTCCGCAGAAACTTCTCAACGTTGGCGGCGCTTGCGTGGGCTTTGTATCGCGCGGGACAGTTTTCAGAAGCGAAAGAATTGATGGATGAGGCGCTCGCCTCAGGCGCAAAAGACGCGCGACTGTTCAAAACGGCCGGAAAGATCTACCAGGCCGCCAGTCCAAATGGTAAGGGCGCCCGCTACCTGCAGATGGCCGCCGAACTCAACCCTAATCTCAATAACTTCCATGTGCACCGGTAATCTCGAAACGATGCTGCCAGTTTCGACATATCTATAAAAGGAGCGAAAATCCATGCCAGGAAGAAAAGTCAAAATTCTGGGCATCATCATAGCCGTGCTGTTGATCCCGGTCGGGTTCATCGTGTACCGGCTTGTTTCTCACAAAGGACCCAAACCCGGAACGGTCCTCGATGAAGCCCGACAGGCAAACCGGGCGGCCAGTTCTTTTCCGGCCGCTGATGAAGACTACTTCCGCGACATGGATGGCGCGATTCCGCTCACGCCCGATGAAGTAAAAGGTCGCAACACTTGGGTTGTCTGGACCGGCGGCAACGATCGTTTTTGGGACACGATAAGCGCGCGGAGTTTCGGCGCTTTAGATCTGCTGAAAACGCTTGCCTCGTATCCGAATCCAATCTCCAAAGATCCGAATGACAAACTGAAGTTTAGCCGCGACAATCGCTGGTACTACCTTGGACTCGTCAACGAGCCGTGCTTCGAGAAAGCGACGGGCCCCGATCCGGAACGGTTCGGACTCTGGCTCGACAAACGAATCGTATCGCCTGAGTGTCCTCCCGATCCGTTTGAAAATGAAGCGAAGTATCCGGGCGTTGTAGTTGGTTCGCGTGGTAAGCCTCTGCCGGCGGGCCGGGAGAATCAGTATCTGCCAAAAGACCGAAAGATGCCGGTAGGTTCTTTCTACGGTTATGCGACCGGAATCGTCGGGCTACGTTTGTTTCCGAACCCGGCCTTTGACGCCGCCGCGGCGGAGAAATGGGATCCGGAGCGTTACTACAGCGATCCGACGTACTACTACTCAAAAGATATTGTTCGCCCGTATCGCGTCGGCATGTCGTGCGCCTTTTGTCACGTCGGTCCCGATCCCACCAAGCCGCCGGCAGATCCCGAACGTCCCAAGTGGGAAAACCTGAATAACAGCGTCGGCGCGCAGTACTTCTGGATCGATCGCATCTTTGACTGGAAGTCAGACCCGTCAACTTACATCTATCAAATGTTCCATACTTCGCGGCCAGGCTCACTCGACACGTCGTTGGTCTCGACTGACAACATCAACAACCCGCGGACGATGAATGCGATCTACAACCTTGGGCCACGGATTGATCAGGCAACTCGCTTTGGAAAAGAGACCCTTGGTCCGGGCAGCGACAACAATAAGCAGTTGAACGATTACGTGCCGGCGGGCGATCCATTGACGAAGTTTTTTACGCCGCCGAACACGGTTTACTCGCCGCGTGTTTTGAAAGATGGTTCCGACTCGGTGGGCGCCCTCGGCGCGCTGAATCGGGTCTATCTAAACATCGGTCTCTTCAGTGAAGAATGGTTGCTCCACTTCAACGCACTCGTCGGCGGCAAGACTGTTACGCCGATTGAAATCGCAGTTGCGCGCAAGAACTCCAGCTACTGGGAAGCAACTGAAGCGCAAACGGTCAACATGGCGCGCTTCTTCCTCAAGGCTGCATTGCCACACAAGCTAAGCGCGGCTCCGGGTGGTGCGCAGTATTTCAATAAGGGCAAGCCGACTGAACCGGCGTACGTGAAGAGGGTCGAAAACGGCAAGAAGGTCTTTGCGGAAAACTGCGCCCGTTGTCATTCAAGCAAACTGCCGGCGCCAGACAGTCCCAAAAAGATCATGGAAACGCAGGGTTGTGCGGGACCGAACTATTTGCAGTGTTGGGAAGAGTACTGGGCGTGGTCAAAGACGGATGAGTTCAAGACGAAGATGCTGGCGATCGTCATGGCGCCCGACTTCCTCGACAACAATTACCTTTCAGCGGAGCATCGTGTTCCGGTCACCCTACTGCAAACCAATGCATGCAGCCCGCTGGGCACGAATGCGATTCGCGACAACATCTGGGACAACTTCTCTTCCGACACGTACAAAGATCTGCCCCCGGTCGGGCCGATCAAAGTGATTCATCCGATCACGGGTGAGGAGCGCGCATACCAAATGCCGGGTGGTGGTCGTGGTTACACACGACCGGCGTCGCTCGTCAGTCTCTGGTCCACCGCGCCGTTCCTGCTCAACAACGCCGTCGGCACTTTTTATTGGAGCGGATCCGTCGATGATCGGATGAAGTCGTTCGACGATTCAATCGAGCAGATGTTGTTGATAAAAGAGCGCGCGACAGATCCGGTGCTGGCGGCGCGGGGCGTCAAGGCCGGCCTCATCGATCGCACCACGCAACGCTGTTTCATTACGGTGGCGCCGGGATACGTGCCGAACCTCGTCGAGGGTTTTGGCGACTTGTTTTTCCCGAGCCTTTTCTCCGAAGACGGTGGTATCCAACTTGGTCCAATTCCACCTGATACGCCGGTGGGACTGCTGGCGAGTTTGGATCTTCGTCCTGAGGGTCTGGGTTTTTGGGGGCGAGCTCAATATGACTGGAAGTTGCTCGGGCTGGTTAAAGAAATCAAACAGAAACTCAAAGAGTTGCCGCCGAACGCAACTGATGAAGAGGCAAAACGCGTCTTCGAGCCCCTCGCTAACAGTTTGATCGCGTTGAGTAAGTGTCCCGACTACGTAGTGAATCGTGGACACTACTTCGGCACCGGCCAATTCGGCGACGACTCACGTTTGAGCGAGCAGGACAAACGCGATCTCATCGAATTTCTCAAAACCTTTTAGGACGCCTGTCGCAGATTAAGAGAAAAATAAAATGAGTGCACCACAGTTTGATTACATCGTGGTTGGATCAGGCGCCGGTGGCGGTCCGCTGGCGGCGCGCCTGGCCGAAAAAGGGAAGTCAGTCCTGTTACTCGAAGCCGGCGGCGATCACCAGCCGTACAACTATCAAGTGCCCGTCTTTCACGGCAATGCCACCGAAGATCCCGACATGCGTTTGGATCATTACGTGCGGCACTACGAAGAAGAAGAGCGGCAGAAACAGGATCCGAAATACCAGGTGGAGCTGAAGGCCGGGCGAAACGGCGTCTATTACCCGCGCGCGCGCACCGTGGGTGGCTGCACTGCGCACTACGCGATGATCATTATTCGCCCACACGATAGTGATTGGCAGACCATCGTCGATGCCACCGGCGACAACAGTTGGGCGCCGCGGAAAATGGACCAGTATTTCGCGCAGGTTGAGAGCTGGCGTCATCGTTGCGCAAGCTCTTCCGGCCATGGCAAGGAAGGTTGGTTGCCGACACGTAACGCCGACACCATCTCGTTGGCCCGCGCGGCCATCATGCATCATGACCCGTCGATTGGTGAGATCGTCAAGCACTCGTTCTGGTCACACCGAAAACTTCTTCCGTTTCGGTTTTGGAACCGGCCGTGGTTTCCGCTCAGCGTGCGCTGGCGAGCGCGAGTCGATCCGAACGATCTGCGCTTGCGCCACGGCGAAGGCGTGATCCTGGTGCCGATGGCCATCGACAGCCAGGGCCGTCGCGCGGGCACGCGCGAACGAATCAAGACCGCCGCAAAAACCGGCAACCTGGAAGTGCGGACGAACTGTCACGTGACGGAGCTCATCTTTGATGACGCCGATGATAAGCAGGTAGTCGGCGTGCGGTACCTCCAGGGCGAAGGACTCTATCGCGCCGACCGCAACCCGGAACGATTTGGAAAACCAAACGGTCCCCCACAGGAAGTGCGCGCGAAACATGAAGTCATCCTGGCTGCCGGGGCATACATTACGCCGCAGTTGTTGATGCTCTCCGGCATCGGTCCGCGCGAAGAGTTGGAGCGGCCAGAGATAAACATTCCGGTGCGTGTCGATCTCCCCGGCGTCGGCAAGAACCTGCAGGATCGATACGAAGTGGGGATCGTGGCGGAATCAAAGGAACCCTTTAGCTTGCTTGCTAAGGCGACGTTTGCCGGGCCGGCCGAAGGTGAGGAGGGAGACGAGTTCTTCACCCAATGGAAGGACAAATACACCGGCTTGTACGCCACGAACGGCGCGGTAGTCGGATTTCTGGCTAAGTCCAGCGTCGCTGAGAACAACGAACCCGATTTATTTATCTTCGGCGTGCCCGGAGCTTTTGTCGGCTATTACACCGGCTGGGCCAAGGAATCCACCACACCGCCGCACAACAAATGGACATGGCTGTTGCTGAAAGGACACGCGCGCTTTCGCGGCAAAGTGACCCTTAACTCCAGCGATCCACTCGATCCGCCTCACGTTAATTTCAATTACTTTGAGCGCGACGAAAGCGGCAAACTAACGCCCGACTCTGAGAAGGATCTGCAGGCGATGCGTGAGGGCGTCGCCATCGTCAAGAGCCTTTTGAAAGGAACCAAGAACCGATTGCCCGTCGATCCCGAGTGTATGAAGGGAGTGGATCTGAGCTCGCAGGAAGGAATCGACAAGTTCGTACAGGATCGCTCCTGGGGCCATCACGCATCGTGCACGTGCAAGATCGGCGCCGACGACGATCCGGATGCAGTTCTTGATTCAAAGTTTCGCGTGCGTGGAGTCAAAGGACTGCGCGTCGTGGATGCCTCGGTATTTCCTCGCATCCCGGGATTCTTTGTAGTGATGCCCATCTACATGATTGCGGAAAAGGCGGCCAACGCCATTCTCGACGATGGGGAATGAGATCCGAATCGAGGGGAAATGCCAAAGCGATCGCTGATGCTCGCCGGAGCCGGACTCAAGATCCCGTTTCAGGCAGGTGTGCTTCAAGTGTGGCTCGACGAAGCGGGCATCGAATTCGATCACGGTGACGGCGTGAGTGCGGCGTGTTTCAACCTGGCGATGTGGGTGCAGGGGATGAGTGGCACACAGATCGCCGACAATTGGCGTAACTTCAAACCCTTCACCGCGGTTAACGTCAACTGGTCGCAGTTGCCGCTACTCTTCTTCGCCGAATCGTTTTTCGAGTTGGACGCCTTCCGAAAAAAGATCTTTCCCAGGTGGGGAATTGATCTAAACAAGATTCGCGCCAGTCCGCGCGATGGCACATTTAATGTCTACAACTTCTCGAAACACCAGCTGCGTCCCGTCACGACCCCGGAGCTCACAGAAGACTTTCTGATCGCAACCGCGTCGTTGCCGATGTTCTTTCCGCCGGTGAAGATCGAAGGTGATACGTACATCGATGCGGTCCTTAACACGGCTACTAATCTTGAAGAAGCCATTCGTCGCGGTGCTGATGAGGTCTGGATAATCTGGAACACGAGTGAGCGCGGCAAGTGGGGCAAAGGCTTTCTCGGTAACTTCTTTGGAATTTTTGAAGCCACGGCGAATTACAGTTACCGGCGGGTACTGACGCGGATTGACGCGAACAACGCGGCGATCGAACGTGGATTACCAGGTGAGTTTGGACGACCGATCAAAGTCTACGAATTGAAGGCGGAGGTCGGCTTACACTATCTCTTCAACTTCAAGCCGCGGCGCTTTCCCGAGGCAGTGGAAGAAGGCGTGAGCGCCGCCCGCGCCTGGTGCGAGGCTAATCGAATAGGCTGAATATGGAGGATCAACGCCGGTTTCTAGTGAGCGCCGGAGTCTTGCTTTTTATCCTGGCGTTGGTGACCGGGATGATCATGCCGTGGCTCGCCAACATGCGCATGGGATTGAGCGCACATTTGGTCGGGCTTCTCGGCGGCCTGTTCTTGATGGCCATCGGCGCCATTTGGCCGCTGCAAAACTTGCCGGGAAAGTGGAGCACGGCGGCCGCTAGGCTCGCGGTGTTCAGCTCATATTTGAATCTTTGTACGAGTTTTTTGGCCGCGGCTTTCAGCACGAACCGGCTGACGCCTTTGGCGGGTTCGGGCCGGCTGGCTGCCGCCTGGAAAGAAAATATTGTTACCGGCGGCCTGGTTTTATCGTCAGTCGCGATGGTGAGTTTCTGCGTCCTCGTGCTTTGGGGACTGCGCCGCGCGAAGGCGACCTAGACGACCAGGCATCGAAACCAACCCTATTGAGGCCTCATGAAGACAGACTATTCCGGGATCGAAATTACCGAGGCGGACCGTAGTTACAACGGATCGCGCTTTGCCGAAGTACGAGAGGCCGTCTTCAAGAATCCATATCAAAAAGTTTGGGGCAGCTCCGCGGCGCCGCCCTTGCCCACCTATAAAGTCACCCTCGCGAGTGTCCTGCGAGGCGTGCTCCCTTTCGGAAAGTCATATGTTTTCCGCAAAGCCATTGAGCGCACGGTTGATTCGCATGCGGACTTGCGCTGGGGCGAGAATGGCAAGGGCTTTCGTCGCCTATTGCATCCGAACGGCGTTTGCCTTACGGGACTTTGGGAGATAACTGAGGCGACCGAATACTCAGGTTACTTTCGCAAAGACAGTCGCGGCCTCCTGATCGCGCGCTATTCAACCTGTTGCACTGAAACGCGGCGCGGACACACTCGTTCGTTGGCAATGGTGGGAAAATTGTTTCCGACTACTGACCCCGAACATCAACAACCGCTGCGGACCGCGAGTTTTTTTACGCAGCAGGACATCGCGGGGGAAAACACCGACTACATAAATGATGCTGAATTGCGCAGCGCGCCTGACGTGCATGCCTGGCGGCGCGGTTGGGGAACACCAATTCTGATTATTACCGGGCTCGTGTTTCAGATCGTTGACCGCGAGCCGGCGCAACGGCAACTGTACCAACTGGCCGAGCTGGATAAGTCCGACAGCGAGCAAACGCGATGTCCAAACTTTATGCGACTCACGGTTTCCCCTGAGCAGCCGAGAATCGAAGATCGCGACCTGGATTTTCGTGATGAAATCATGGCGCAGATCTTTGACCGAGGGGATCCGGCGCCCAGACGTAAATTAGTCTTCAACATTGAAACGACGGACGAGGGTTCGCGTCGGGGACCGGGCGTGGCGCAAAAGTTCAGTTTCAACAACTGGCGTCGGATTGGCAGGATTACTTTTGACGACGCGGTAATTTCTTACAACGGTGATTTTGTGATCCATTTTAATCATCCGACCTGGCGATCCGATCGGAATAATCCATCGACGGCGACGCGGGTGCACGAGCGCAAAGTGCATTAGTCTCGCGTCCAGCAGATCCAAGTTGCTCTACTGAGGAGGGGACGATGTCCAGTTCAAATCGCGTGCTGGTAAAGCTCAAACCAAACTTCGGGCTCGCCGCAGCTGCTTCAAAAGTCAATCTGAGGCCACTTCATGATCGGCCGCGGCAGTTGAACGTGTTCGGCCTGAGCGATACTCCCGAATGGTATCTCGCCGACTTGCCGGACACCGTCGGCCCAAATCCATGGGATTTGGCGCATGCTCAGGTCGCCGAGCAGCTTGGTGTCGACGCTTCGGCGGTACTCTTCGCTGAACCCGACTTGGACCAAACATTCGACGACGGCAGTGAATTGGTTCCCGGCGGCGCGGCGATGGCGGCGGCTCCGGCTGCCGGCGGCCACACGCCGCAGGACGACAAGAATAACAAGGTTACCGGACCGTTCGGTGGGCCGCCTTCATTTGGCTGGCACCTCGGGCCCGAGTACACACAACTCCAATGGGCACGTTCCGCCGTCGACTTCCGCGATCCGCGCACGCGCATCGCTCACATCGACACGGGATTCGACCGAAGTCACGTTGCTAAACCCGCTCGCATCGTGCTCGAGCGTAGCTTTGTCGAAGGCGATCCGGATCCGAATAAGGCAGAATCGCGGGCCGCGCTGGGCCTGTTCCCGGAGAATCTCGATCACGGCACCGGCACGATTGGAATTCTGGCCGGCGCGGGTGTCGACTTCCTGGGCGGCGATTTTCTGGGCGGCGCGCCCGGGGCGGACGTAGTCACGCTTCGCATAGCGGATTCCGTCATTCTGTTCAGGACCAGCGCGTTGGCGCAGGCCTTGCAATTTGCGATCGATAATCGCTGCGACGTCGTAACGATGAGCATGGGCGGCCTGCCGTCCAGGGCGTGGGGCGAACTGGTCAACAAAGCTTACGAGGTGGGTATCTGCATTTGCGCGGCGGCGGGCAACAACGTCATGGGGCTCCCATCGCGTCACGTCGTGTATCCGGCAAGATATCACCGCACCATCGCCGTGTGCGGCGTGATGGCCAACGGAAAACCTTACGATGGAATTACGGGGCGCCAACTTCAGGGTAGTTGGGGGCCGGCCAGTTCAATGACGGCCGCGATCGCCGCGTACACACCCAATATTCCATGGCCGGTCTTCAAGCAAAGTCCTGAGATTCGCGAGAATGGCGAAGGCACGTCCTCGGCTACTCCGCAGGTCGCGGCCGCCGCGGCAATTTGGTACGAGAAGTACAAAGATCGTCTGCCACGCGACTGGCGCCGCGTGGAGGCGGTTCGTCATGCCTTGTTCAGCTCGGCAAAAGATAAGAACGTTGACCCGGAACACTTCGGCAACGGCATCCTGCAAGCCCATTTTGCACTCAATGTACAGCCGGACCTCAATCGGCCGCAGACGCCGCCTGACAGGGATTCGTTTGCCTTCTTGCGTGTGTTGACCGGATTGGGCATCTCCGAGGCGCCTCCGCGCGAAGAGATGTTCAACCTCGAGTTGACTCAGCTCTATTTGGCGAACGATGACGTCCAGGGCGTTAGGTTGCAAGAAATTATTGATGATCCGGCAACGCCGCCAGGCGATAAGGCGCTCAAGGAATTCATGGATGCCGTCATCGCCAATCCGAAGGCTTCGCTCACTCTGCGAAAGCATTTAGCCGCTCGCTATACGTCGGTGGTTGGCGGCTCAGCACCTGGCGGTCCAGCACCACGCTTTCCAGTCGAAATCGTGCCGCCGCCGCGGCCCGTCAGCGAGAAAGGGGTCAAGCTCGTCAACCCAACGTTCCGCCGATTGCGTTGTTATGCAGTCGATCCAAGCTTCTCGACTCAGCTTGAGACTGCCGGGATTAACGAAGTGGTGCTCAAAGTCAGGTGGGAAGAACTAAACAGCAAAGAGTTCATTGACTCATCGGAAGACCCGAAGACTCCCGGACTGACTGGAGAATACGTCAAGGTCGTCGATACGGATGCATCCGGCACGACGTATGATCCTGTCGACCTGAATGAACCAAAACTCCTGGCGCAGGATGGTTGGCCGCCGGCAGAAGGCAATCCGCAATTCCATCAGCAGATGGTTTACGCCGTAGCGATGAAAACCATCGAGCACTTTGAACGGGCATTAGGCCGGCGTGTGCTCTGGCGTGCAAGGCAAACGGACAACCGGACAAAATTTGTGCGCCAGCTTGAAATACAACCGCACGCGCTGCGCGGGGCTAATGCTTTCTACAGTCCGCCGGGGGTTTCGCTACTCTTCGGTTACTTCGAGGCGTCGGCTGACGATCCTGGCGATCATGTCCCGGGTAGCAGAGTTTATTCATGCTTGTCGCATGACATCATTGCCCATGAAACAACCCATGCGATCCTCGACGGCATGCACCGGGAGTTTAATGAAGCGACAAATCTGGATGTGCTGGCCTTCCACGAGGCCTTCGCCGACATCGTCGCACTTATGCAGCATTTCACCATCTCCGAGATCCTCGAGAATGTGATTACCCGAACCAGAGGCAATCTGGAGGAGGAATCGATTCTTGGCAGCCTGGCGGTGCAATTCGGCAGGGCCATCGGCGGACGGGGCGCCTTGCGCGACGCGATAGGAAAGTTTGGTAAAGATGGAACCTGGACGAGGATTAAGCCAGACCCGGCGGATTACGAGAAGACGAAAGAACCCCACGCGCGTGGAGCGCTTTTGGTAGCGGCAGTGTTCGATGCCTTCCTGGCAATTTACAAGACTCGTACTGCGGACCTGTTGCGAATTTACACGGGCGGCACCGGCGTCCTTAAGGCGGGGGCCATCCATCCTGATCTCGTACACCGGCTATCGGCTGAGGCGTCGAAAACAGCGGGTCACATGTTGAATATCTGCATCCGCGCGCTCGATTACATTCCGCCGGTGGATATCACTTTTGGCGAATATCTGCGCGGATTGATTACCGCGGATGCCGATCTGGTGCCGGACGATCCTTATCATTATCGGGTCGCTTTCGTTGAAAGTTTTCGCAAACGCGGCATATATCCGTTGGATTTGGACACGCTGTCCGTGGAGACGCTGCGCTGGCAGGGCGTCGACCTGTTTGAAGGCTTTAAGCAGGACGAAGCAACTGAGAAAGCGTTGGAAGCGCAACTAGGAAAGTTTCTCGAGCATTTAAAGCGGTACGCGGACATTTGCTTCTACTCGCCCACGCGCGAAGCGTTGTACGACGAAACCTGTACGTACCTCGAATCGCTGAAAAAAATGCTCACCAGCATTTTCAAGGATCTCAAACCGAACCTGCGGAAGCAGTTTGGTGAGCTAATTGGTCTCGATCCTGATTTGCCTTTCGAGATTTGCGATATGCGACGGGCGATGAGGATGGGCTCAGATGGCCAGCACAAGCCGCAAATCATTTTGGCACTGACGCAGTCGCGCCGCCTAAAAGTCGATAATGAGGAGTTTGATTTTCGCGGTGGTGCTACCTTGATCGTGGATCTCAGAACCAAAAAGGTCCAGTACGCTATCGCCAAGAGGATTAACAGCACGGGCACGATCGATGGTCAAACGCGCGAGCAACGGACGGCGGCCTTCCTGAATGGTGCTGTGCAGGATCCGTTACAGCGGCTTTTGCTGACACCGAAACAAGAGCCGTTCGCCGCGTTGCATTCACTGGGCGAGGTGATTTCGTAATCGTTGCGAGCGGCGCAGCACGCGCGGGCTGAGCGCGGGCGCGGTGGTTCAATCACAAAGAGGCAGAGTTTCTGTCCAGCTAGTTAAAATTCAGGAACCCAATGGCGAGAAAATAGAGCCCAAGATCGTAAAGGCCGAGCGTGTCGAGGCTGTTGGTCGGAGTTTTGGGAACGTATGTGCTCAGCCCGATCGATAGATCGGACATGAACCACAAAGAACTTCCGAGGAAGACCGCGGCGTTAGAATGCCCGGCAAAGAAGTTTGAAATGATCAATAGGGAAAAATACGCGAGCTCGAGCTTTCGCCGCGATCGAGGAATCAAAGGAAGCACCCAGCGGATAATGAACAAGGCGATAATGACGTTTGTCAGAACGAGCGGCCGCAAGGGATGACCCGCCAGCGGTTTGTAATAACTCGCCACGGCAAAAACGATCAGCGCTACTCCGAACGATCCCGCGCCAAACTCAAATGCCAGGGGAAATTTTTCCTCCGGAAGATCCAGCAGAATGTCGCCGACGGCGCATAACAAAAACCCCGCCGCAATCAGATTCAGACCCACGTACCAGCAAAGTCCGCTCAGGAACAATGCCGGTGCTGCCTTGATCAATGCGCTAAGCAGATACGGCAAGATTAGTTTCTTCTTCAGACGTTTCCTGTGGTTCTTAATAAGTTGCGTGACTACAGCAACCACCACCAGGCCGAAGAAGAAAAGTGTCCACGCTGCGGAGTCTCTGAGTAGGTAATTGAAAGTCACGGCAGTCGTTAAGGGTTTAAGGGATGACGACTATGCGAGAATCCGCGGGACAATATGATCCTTAACCGGGAAAGTCAACAGGTTTTTCGGGACGCGACATCTGCTACCAAATAATTGCCAAATCAACCTAAATGCGCTGGTTGGCTCACCTAACCTCGAGAATTTTTCTTGCCGCGTGACTGGAAACGGTGTAATTAGGGTGCGCCATTCACCCAGCGTCGCGTCGCGAACTGCTTGCACGGTCGCAAACCACAGCCAGGTTGGAGCCTAATAATGCAAACCAAACTCGCCGTCTTATCATTAGTGATTATTGCTTTGGTTTTGACGTCGCCGAAGTACACCCAAACCGCATCTTCGAAGTCATCTTACCGGGCACCAGCAAGGCTGCGCGCCGAGGGGGTGAATCCAGCCCTAGCGCCGGCATTCGTCACGACCTTAAGTGTCGATCGCACCGACGATGTGGCGGCGGCTTCGGCGTGTACCGCCGCTCCCAATGACTGCAGTCTGCGCGGCGCGGTGAGGAAAGCGAACACGGCGCCCGGACCGGAGCCCGTAGTCATCAGCTTGCTACCCGCGACCACCTACAACCTCACACTCAGCAACGCTAACCAGGAGAACGCGGCCGCCACTGGTGATCTGGACATTACGACAAGCCAGCACCCGGTGACTATCGAAGGAGGCGGCTCGACGACGATTATCGATGCGACTGGATTGAATGCCGGCGCCAGGCGTGACCGCGTATTTCATGTCACAGGTTCGAATGTAACGGTCATCCTGCGTGAACTGACGATTCGAAACGGCCAGGCCGGGGACGACGGTACGGCCGGAACCAGCACCAACCCTACAGCTCAAAACACCACTCGAATCGGCGGTGGCATTCTCAACAACAGCGGGAGAATCACTCTCGAGAGAGTGACCGTCCAATCGTGCCAGGCGATCGGCAAGGGCGATAGCATCGTAAATGAGCACACGACTCTTGACGCTTTTGGCGGCGGCCTCGCCAGCGTCGCCGCGAACGCGAATGTGACCATTACCGACAGCACGTTTACCGGGAACACTGCCTCAGGCGGCAATGGCGGCAACTTTAACAACGGCGCAGGATCCAATGTGAAGGGTGGCTCGATCTATTTCGAAGGTGGCACGCTGGTCATCGATGGGTCGCGAGTCCTATTAAGCATTGCCATCGGTGGTAACGGAGGCAACGGTCCGGGCAACCAACAGAACGGCGGCATGGGTGGGATGGCGCATGGTGGCTGCGCTTACATCGGTGGTGGGAACGTGAGTATCAACGATTCCACTTTCAAGAGCTGTTCAGCCACGGGTGGCAATTCAGGCACTGGCCAAAACGGTACCAACAACGGTGCGGATAGTGGCGGCGGCGCGCTTTTCAGTCTCGGTAATGTCAAAGTCACTAACTCGACCTTCGCTTTGAATATCGCAACGGGCGGTAACTCAGGCGATTCCTTTGGCCCGGACTGCTTCGGCGCTCACATGTCCGGCGACGGCGGCGCCGCTCGCGGAGGCGCTATCCTGGCCGACGGCGGCAGTCTAATCATCAACACCGCAACCTTTGCCGGCAATTCTGCCAAGGGTGGCCATGGTGGTGATGGAGGCAAAACCAACGGCGGTTCGCCCTGCGCTCAGACCTCACACGGTGCGGGCGGCCTGGCGCATGGCGGCGCGCTTACTAACAACAACGCGGCCACGCTCAATATCAACCACGCGACGATCAGCTTGAACGAAGCCAGGGCCGGCAACACCGGCGTCAACCAAGCCGGTGCTAATCTCCCGCCGCGTCCGCGGGCCGAAGGCACCGGTGGCGGTATCCGCGTTGGCACGGCCGGCGTGACTCTTGAAAACACAATCATTGCCAACAACACTGCGGCCAACGGTCTCGGTGATCCAGCCGGTGCTCCGACGCCGGGTCCTAATGTGGATGGAACAGTCACCAGCAACGGTCACAACCTGCTCGGCGTTTCTACGGAAGCCGGTGGCTTTGGCGGCGCCGGCGACAAGATCAATGCGAACCCAATGCTGGCGGCCCTCGCCAACAATGGTGGCCCGACTGAAACAATGGCGCTTCAAGCCGGAAGCGCGGCGATCGATGCGGGTGTGGCAGCCGGCGCCACGACGGACCAGCGCGGCCTGCCGCGCACCTTTAACGATCCTGGGGTCGCGAACGCTCCGACCAGCGACGGAACCGACATTGGCGCTTTCGAACGTCAGCCGCGCCAGAGTCGTTGCGACCTCTGCTGTCCGAACAACATTACCGTGCCGAGCGATAGAGGCAGGCGGGGCGCGATCGTCAAGTACGAGATGCCTGAAGCAAAAGGCTGCGGCAGGGTGAAGTGTGTTCCGCCTTCGGGATCTTTTTTCCCGTTGGGTGAGACGATTGTCACCTGCTATACCGAAGCGGGCCCGGAGTGCAGTTTCAAAGTTACTGTCAAAGGTCCGCAGATTTCGAACCCGAAGGAATGAGATGAGGGTTTAGCGGGTCCGCAATTACAAACCTCATTTGTGAGTCAAGCCTCTTACAGTAGGCGCCGCGAGCGCGCCCGCCGCTTATTCTTCTCACGTGGCAGGGTCAACGAACGCTCGGGCCAGCGGCAAAACCACTGCGCGGTCGGCCGAGTTCTTCTTAAAAAAACGTTGACCGGCGCACTCCCAGCCCAATAGAATTCTTTGTACCTCGATTTTCGAGGTTGTTTCCCACCGCCCGCCGACCTTTTAGGAGAACCAAATACAGTGAACAACATTAAGTGCCCTCATTGCGGCCTCGTCAATCGTTTGGATTCCTTGACGTGTCTCCGCTGTAAATTAACGCTTGCTCAAGCCGCCGGCCTTGGCGGTCAAGTCCTCGCGGCTGCGACCGTCGCCGCGACGCGGTCGGGAGAGTCTGCAGCGGAACGTCCGATCTGGGTTGCCCTTGGATTATGGGGACTCAAAACCCGCGCTGCCGCTTGGGCGTTTGTAGTGCTGAGCATTCTTGTGGCCACGGGGTGGATGATGTACTGGAGTTGGACGGGCGCGATCATCTACCTGGCGACTCTCTGGTACCTTCTTGCCATCCGATGGGTCGATAAGAACGGCGCCTGGTGAGGCCGCCGGAGTTAAGCTTGGTTCGCAAAATATCGAACCGGTGAGATCGGCGAATCGGAAGATTGCTTGCCTGCTTATATAGTTTTTTTGGACCGCAACTAAACACGGATGTAACCCTTCGTTGTTGCTACCCAAGCGACAGACACCCTATTCTTTCGCCCGAGGCAACGACGAGTGTACTTTTCCAGAGCCAGCGGCATTCTGCTGCATCCCACCTCACTGCCGGGGCGCTTTGGCATTGGTGATCTCGGTAACGAGGCCTATCGCTTCGCCGACTTTCTTGTTGCGAGCGGTCAGAGTCTGTGGCAGGTTCTGCCCCTTGGGCCGACTGATGAAGGCGGCTCGCCTTATTCCTCCTACTCGGCGTTTGCCTGTAACCCTCTCTTAATTAGCCCGGAAAAGTTAGTTGAAGATGGGTTCCTCGAGAGAAGCGATCTGGATGAGATCGGCGAGTCGGAGCGCGTTGATTTTCACGAGGCCAAAAAAACAAAAGACGCATTTTTAAAGAAAGCATTCGAACGATTTCAGGCAAACCGCAAAGCCTTGCGCGACTCGTTTGCATCTTTCGGTCAGGAGAACGCGTTCTGGCTCGATGATTACGTGCTGTTTCAGGCGCTGAAGAAAGCGAACGGCGGCAAGGCCTGGGTCGAATGGGATCGACCACTCGCCAGCCGTGAACCCGAAGCATTGTCGCGCGCGCGTATGGAGCTGCGCGACGAGATCGAAGCCCAGAAGTTCTTTCAGTATCTGTTCTTCAAACAGTGGCATGCGCTGAAAGCGGTTTGTAATCAGCGTGGAATTCGAATCATTGGCGACGTGCCGATCTTCGTCGCGCATGACTCAGCCGATGTTTGGACGAACCGCGATCAGTTCAAGCTCGGCGAGCTTGGACGCCCTACGGTTGTCGCGGGCGTGCCACCGGATTACTTCAGCGACACGGGACAGTTCTGGGGGAACCCGCTTTACGATTGGGACCGCATGCGCGAAGACGGTTTCGCGTGGTGGATTCAACGACTGCGCTCGAGCTTTCAGCTATTCGACCTGGTGAGGCTGGATCACTTTCGAGGTTTTTCAGCATGTTGGGAAATTCCGGCGGGGGAGACGACGGCGCAAAATGGCGAATGGGTCGAGACGCCGGGAAGGGAATTGTTCACCGCAGTTCGAAATACGCTGGGCGAGGTCGCCATCATCGCCGAAGACTTAGGACTAATTACGCCCGACGTTGTTGAGTTGAGAAAAGAATTCGGCTTTCCGGGAATGCGCGTGCTTCAATTTGCGTTCGGCGGAGAGAAAGACGACGTTAATTTGCCAGAGAACTTCGAGCCGGATGTGGTGGCGTATACGGGAACACATGACAACGACACGACTGTCGGCTGGTTCAACCAGTTGAGCGAGACGAACAACCCGGACACCGAAAAAGTGCGAGAGTTTTGTCTCAATTACCTGGAGAGCGAGGGTCGTGAGATCAACTGGGATTTTATTCGCGCGGTGATGGCTTCAGTTGCCGCCATCGCAATTATCCCGCTCCAGGATGTGCTCGGGCTTGGCTCCGAAGCGCGCATGAACACGCCGAATACGACGAACGGCAATTGGCGTTGGCGGTACGCAGGCCGCTGGCCTGCAGAGCACGCCGGAGACGTGCGTACCGACTCTGCCGATGGTAATTTGACTGCTGAACATGCGGCGAGACTGAAACGTCTCACCGAAGAGGCGAACCGAAGCGATAACCTAAAATCGACGATACCATCCTGAAAAATCATGACACCTGCAGCAAAGACCGAATCAACTCTGCCCGTTAGCCTTGATGATGTACTGGCCGCGCGCGAATTCATCGCGCCGTATCTGCCGAAAACGCCGCTCGTACGCAGCGAAAAACTTTCGGCGCTGCTCGACTGTGATTACTACTTGAAGTGCGAGAACGTGCAACCCATCGGCGCGTTTAAAGTGCGTGGCGGAGTAAATCTGGTCGGCACGACACCTGATGAGAAAAAGCGCGCCGGCATAGTCACCGCCAGCACCGGCAATCACGGCCAGTCGATCGCATACGCGGGTCGTTTGTTCGGCGTGCCTGTGATCGTCTACGCGCCGGCTGAGAATGTTAACGAAACGAAAATGGAGGCGATGCGCGCGCTGGGCGCCGAAGTGCGTCTGCACGGTCGCGACTTTGACGAAACTCGCCTGGAAACCGAACGCGCAGCGGAGCGCGAAGGGTATCTCTACGTCCACTCAGCGAATGAGCCAAAGTTGATCGCCGGTGTCGGCACGATCGGGCTGGAGATATTTGAAGACTTGCCCGATGTTGACGTCATTCTGGCGCCGGCGGGCGGCGGCAGTTGTGCTTCGGGAAACTGCATCGTGGCAAAACAGCTGAAGCCGAACGTGCAAGTGATCGCCGTTCAATCCGAAGCCGCGCCCGCGATGTGGCATGCCTGGAAGAACCGATCGCTCGACGAATATCCGACGATGAAGACTGAGCACGAAGGACTGGCCACGCGCGTCCCGTTCGAGATGCCGAGCCGCATCCTATGGGAACTGCTCGACGATTTTCTGCTGGTTACCGATGGCGAGATCAACGAAGCGATTCGTTTGCTGGCCGTCAACGCAAAGCAGATTGCGGAAGGTTCGGGTGCGGCATCACTCGCCGGCGCGCTCAAGCTGCGTGACAAAACTCGGGGCAGTAGCCCGACCGTTAGGGCTGGCTTAAGAGGTAAGAAAGTTGTCGGGATTCTAACGGGCGGCAATATTCCGCCGGAGCGATTCGCGTCGTTGATGAGCGCGCGTGCCTAACCTCAACCCCAAATGTTAACGCCGGCAGAGGCAATTTCGCTTCTGCCGGCGTTGTTTTGAATCAAGACTTCATTTGGCTCCTGCCGAGCCAGGACTAAACGAAAGTTTCCATCTTTACTTCAAGACGTTCGCCGTCAACACGAGCACCAGCGCGCGGTTCCTAAGCGTCGCCGTCCCGACCACGACCTTTTCCCCGTCTTTGAGATTGAGCGCCGTTTGGATTCTCGACTGTTCCGTCGCGGTGTGGGTCTTGAATGTGAATTCGTTAATCTGCACAGTTGGAGCGCCCGCCGGATTCGCTACCAGCGAGACATTACGGAGGTAGTACTCGTAGGGCGTCGCAATGTTCGCCGTGCCTGCGTTGATGGCCGGGACTTCGGCGATCCCCGATCCCTGCAGGATCTCCCGGGTTTCGGTCAGGCGCTGAACTATCGACGATACCAGCTCATAATTCCGATAATTCAACGTTCCCCGCAACTGTGTCAGGACCTCTTTGAGCTCGGCCGGCATATCCGGCGTGCCAGGGCCGGCGTTGGAGGCGATCAGTACATGAAGACGCAGTTCAATGTTAGGACGCGGTGCGGCGGGCGTGTCCAGGCGCTTGATCGCCTCTTCCATGATGGCCAGGTTCTCGGGGAAGTCGCGCACAGTGATGGTCCTGAACTCAGCGTTATGCGTGATCATTGAACCGGTGAATCCACTTCCGAGCGCGTGCAGCGCGTTCGCGAGGTTGTTCGGATCGCGGTACTTAACTTGAAAAACCTTGTTCTTAAAATTCCTTTCGGTAATCGTGTCGGGTTGAGTGGGGGACGCACTCGCCGTTGGCTGCTGGGCAAACGATACCGATGCAATCGACAGTAAGAGCGCCAGGGTCACTGGCAGGTGTTTGAAGACTTTCATGAAACCTAGATTCCTTTCGAGTTTGGTAATGCTGGTTTAGTGCTCTGTTGAGAAAACCAGATGATGCGAATGTTTGGGTTCTGCGTCTGAATCTCGACGCGCAGAGGTGATTCGCCCGGGGCTGCATCGCGGGCCGGCAAGCTGTTCGTCGCCTCAGGGTCGCGCAACCTTCGCGAGACACTCGCCGTCCGCAATGAAGAATCCCTTGCTTTGGGCGTTCGATTCACAAATCGGCGGATGACCTTGCCCTTGTCTTCCGTGGGCTTCCACGTGGTGCCGGCGTTGGCGGGGTTAGTTGTTCCCGGAGTCGCCGTCGACCCTGGATGTTCAATTATTTTAGGATGAGTTTCCGCAACTGGCTGAACGTCAGTCGTCCGGTTGACGACTACATAAAGGGCGAAGAAGCCAAAAGCGATTATCAGCGCGCCGGCGACGGCCCAAGCCACCCGAGGCCGGAACCAACTGGCAAACAATTGCGGCAGCAGCGGCGTGGTTGGCTCATCAATCTGCTGCATCACTTGGCGGCGCACACTCGCATACACAGGGTCAGAGAAGACGGGCGGCGCGAAATGTTGCGTCAGCTCAACTGCGTCCCGGTATTCGCCGGCGACGCGCGCGCAAGCTGAACAAATTTGGATATGCTCGCTCACCAGCCGCGCGCGTTTCTCATCAAGGTCGCGTCCGGCGTACAGCGGCAGTAATTCATCAAGCTGCTTGCAATTCATCGCGCCCTCCCCTCGCCAAATCCCGGTTGATGCTGCTGACAGTAGATTCTGATCTTCTTTCGTGCGGAGCTAATCTGCGAACGTACAGTCGTCGCACTCGACTTCATTATTCGGGCGACTTCATCGGTCGACAGCCCTTCGATGTCTCTCAGCACAATCGAGGCGCGCTCTTTAAAGGGTAGCGTGCCCATCGCTTTCGCGATCAAGTCTTGTTGTTGGGTCTGGACGAGCATTTGTTCGGCGTTGGCGTGTTCGTCAGCAACTTCGTAGGCCACGCTTGAATCTTCGCCGAACGATACGAATCGGCTCGTATGGTTTTGTCGCTTTTTCAGGAAGTCCCGGCAGACATTGACCGTGATGCCGTACAGCCACGCGAAGAAGTCCTGATCCCGGCGGAAACGTCCCAGGTACTTATAAACGCGCAGAAAAACTTCCTGGGAAGCGTCGCGCGCGTCGGCTTCGTTGCCTAACATGCGCCAAGTCATCGCCATCACTCGCTGTTCGGAATTAATCATCACCTGTTCAAAAGCGGCCTTGTCACCGCTGGCCGCGCGTTCAATCAAAAATGAAAGCGAAGACTGATCTGAAGTCGGCCCATTCACCAGCAACGGCATTTCTAAAGCCAAAGCCATGTCAGCAGTTCCGTTCGGCACATTCAGAATTATTCGCCTTCCTGGTTTCATATACCTGGGTTGGGAGAGAAACGTTGAGAAGAATTATGACTAACCGGGAGATTCAATCCCAGATTACGCCGATTCCACAGTTTCGGGAACGGGTAAGCCGTTTAAACGTGGATTCTTAACTCTGCGGAGTCTGCTTAACCTGCGGACAAAGCCCTCACTGATTCAACGCGAGTTTGATGACTTTAGTCCGCGCCGCGACGACCAGTTCGTTCTTGTCATTTAAAACCATTCCAAAGGCAGAGCCGTCGGTTTTAAAGACGGTGAGATAGCGGCCGTCGGAATCAAATACCTGAATTCCTTTTATGTCGCTGACAAACACGCGGCCTTTGCCGTCAACCGCAATCGCGTGCGCGGCCCTGAATTGTCCCGATTGGTCGCCCGAGCCGCCAAAGCGGTTCAGAAATTTACCTTCAGGGCTGAACTTGAAAACAGCACTGGTGAAACTGCCCAGTGCGTAGATGTTTCCGAGGCCGTCAACGGCGACGCTCGTATCCAGCTCAGATCGATCCGCCACCGTGCTGATAGCTTTGGGAATCGTCAGGGTGACGTTGCCGCTGCTGTTGAATCGCGTAATGTTGTCGTTGCCTCCGCGATACGAGGCGGCAATTAGCCCGCCATCCGGTGTCGCGTTCACATCGTCAAACCCGGCGCTGTCGGCCTGCACATCTCCGAGCGAGTTGCCGGTTTGGCCTTCGTAGCGCGTAATGGTCCCGCGCTGCGCGATGTAGACAGTCCCTTTGCGATCGACGGCCATACCGCGTAGCGGCATCTTTCGATCGACCATCCACTGCGTGACGAAAGTTCCGTTCGCGTCAAAGACCTGCACGCGTCCGCCGAGATATTCGCCAACGTAGATGTTTCCGTTCCCGTCAACGCCGATGCTGCGCGCGTCGGTCATCATGCCGGGCCCGATGCCTTCGCTGCCAAACTTTAAGACTTCGCGCGCGAATGCGTTGGCCGGATCGGAAGCCTTCGAACCGGCGGGCCCGCTACGGGGCGCACTGATCGGTACCCCTGAAGAAGGCCGGGTCGTTTTAAACACCGAAGCGAACACGCCAAAGATCGCAATCGCTATTCCCCCGACGACGATCAAGACGATCAAAACGGGAATCAGGACCATGACGCCGACTGCCTTCTTCGCGCCGGCCGTGACCTCCGGACTTAATTTGATGTCGATAACGTGTGCCGGTTGACCGTGATAGGGAACGGCAAGCTGGCTTTGACAGTACGAACACTTGGCGCTGCCGGCGCGAAAAGCATTTGGTTCGTACGAAACGGGCGCGCCGCACTTGGGACAATCGAATGTTTGCATGACTGAAGTCGGGTCGCGGAAGGTTACAACAAGAAGGCTCGTCGCGGAAAACCGAGACGAGCCTTGTTGAAGTGACACAGACTTTAGTCTGTGACTTCGTTTGTTAGTAACCACAGACTGAAGTCTGTGCCACTAAACTTACCGTTGAGTGATCTTCACCGCTTGCGGTGAATAGTTCACCCGGCGCAACTCGCGCATGCGGCCATCTTTCACGGTGCCTTCGACGAGTTCGTATCCGAGCATCGCGATGATTCGGCCACGCACAAACAGCGGCCGCGAGTTGCCGTACCAGTCGACGCACGAAGCGCGGCACGCATCATCCACGGCTTTCTCAGACTGCGCACCGAGCTCACCGATCTCCTCGAAGTGCAGACCGTTGTTGCGCAGGAAGAGAATCGCCGCCGAGTCCTGGAACAGATGCTTGTAACCTGAACGTCCCGGCACACTGATGGGCAGACCGAGCACGCCCGAATTCGGTCCATCAGGCTTGTAGAAGAAACCATGACTGCGAAGCTCGCCTTGCGAAGCGCCTTTGCGAATGTACTCGTCGGCAACTTCCGGAGATCCGCCGAGGCGAATCGCTGAGAAGCGCAGGTTGCTGCCGTCCGTGCCGACGACGATCGCGTCTGAGCCGAGTGCCTCGATCCGATCGACGCCGTGATTAACTTTCAATTCGCTCAGATCGCCATCCGCCCAACGCACTGCGTAGAGGTTCGATTGCGGTTTGTTCTGCGGCGCGCCCCAGCCGCTGCCCGTGCCGTACAAGAGGTAATCGCCGACGAAGCGATTCTGGAAAGTGTAGCCGGCGGGCTTTGGCAATCCGTGATAGTCCCAGGACGACGCGCTGTCACTGCCGTCATTGAAATGCGACACGGGCACGCGCAGCAGGGCAACTTCGCCCGCAGTTCGCTCCGCACCCCACATGCCGTCTCCTGAGCCGTTTGAGCGCACCAGCACGTTCAGGTGCTTGTCGCTGCTTTCCAGAAACGAGAACTGATCGACGGGACTGCCGGAAACACCGAGCGCACTCGGTCCGGTGCCGTCGAGCGGCATGCGATAAACCATCGAACGCTCGACATTGCGTTGCCGGTTGTAAGACCACTCAGTCGTCCACACGTAAACGGATTCAGGCGAGACGTAGAACACGCGTCCCGGAGGTCCAAGCACGGCCGTCGCATCGCATTTGAAGTCGCTCGCGAGATCACAAACCGTTACCGTGTGCAGCGCGAGCCCGGAATTCGGATTGATCTCACGTTCGGGACGATAGACGCGCGTGGCGGAAACGATGCGCTGGAATTCCTGAGGCGTCGCGCCCTTGTGCCACTTGCGCACGGCCGGAAACGTGACGGTCGGATCGTCCGCATAAGGATTCATGTACAGCGGCGTGTAGAAGATCAACTTGCTGCCGATTAAGCGGCTCGCGTAGTTGCGAGACGAATAGTAATCGTTCGAGCGCAGGTGATAAGTCGATCGATACGAAAGATTTCCCGCTCCGTCGATGTTGAAGAGGCCGACTTCCGTGCCGCCGCGTTCGTAGCTGTAACCAATTACGACCACGGTGTCATCCGATACGAGCATCTCGTCGTACCAGGTCGAGCGCGGATTGATCTCCGGACCAAAAGCGTCAACTGCCGAGATCGGCTTCAGCGCGTTATCGCCGACTGCGACTGTGAACAAACGGCCGCGTCGCAGCACAACCAGGTGATCGCCGTGCAGCTTGACGATGCCGCCCTCATCGACGCCGGCGTGCTGCGTGTTTGTGACCGACTCGTCATCCTTCGCGCCTGCCTTCGCCGCGTCGTTTGCCTGGGCCACAGGCGCGGGCGGTGGTGACGCGTTTGCGAGACCGCTGGACTCGGCGCGATAGCGGCGCGCGGCCTGCTTTCGCTCTTCGGCGAGTTTTCGAAAGTAAGCCTTCAGCTCTTCTTCCGACGTGAAGGCGCGCATCGTCTTTTTGTCGGTTTTCTTCGCATTGCCGGCGGCGGCGGTGTTGGTCGGCGTGCCGGCACAAGCGGCCAGCGCCGTAATTACGAGCAGCGTCGCGGCCAAAGTGAATAGAAATGACGTCGCGGAAATTGCGAATGTCCGGACGGGTCGGATGTGCGTCTTCATCGGTGCGAATTCTCCTTGCGAGTGCGTAATCATTTACAACCGATAGAAGAACGGCCCGAATTTCAAAACTTGCGGGCTGAAAGCCGCTTTGGCCGGAGGAATACCTGAGAGGTTCATGCAAAATGGACTTTCCCCTCCCGCAAGCGGGGAGGGATAAAGGGGTGGGGTTGGGGCGCCCAACCTCTCTCCCCAACCCCCCTCTCCGTGTGCGGAGGGGGAAATCTCATCATTATCAGGACCATGGTCGGTTACACCTCCTCTTGGAGAGTTGCGTTAATAGGCAACGCTGTTTACAAAAAAAATTGACACTTTCAACTCGCATTAACTAACATGCTTCGTCATTTGAAATTTAACCGCTGAGCCTTTCCTCGCAGACCCAGCAGAAGTCATCGCGATGTCAGTTCCAACCTAAACTCGGAAACGGAGAAGAACATGCACAAATCAGTTACCCCTGGCTTTGCCCGCTTGGCAAAAGCCTTCGTCATCGGTCTGTTCGTAATGGCCACAGCGATTGGCGGCTACGCGCAAACACAAATCACCACCGGAACGATCCAGGGCGTGGTCACCGACGATAAGGACGCCGCGATCCCGGGCGCGACTGTCGAGATTAAGAATCTGGCGACGAACGCGACGCGAACACTGATCACCGACGAAGATGGCCGCTATGTGGCGTTGGCGCTTCAGCCCGGCACGTATTCGGTGACCGTCACCAAGCAAGGTTTCGCGACTTCTGTCGCAGAGAGAGTTGGGGTAACCGTTGGTCAGGCGTTCAGTCTTCCGGTGAAGATGCCGGTTGCCGGTGTCGAAGCCAAAGTAATCATCACTGAAACGCCAACCGTGGACACCGTGAAAACTGAGTCAAGTACGACTCTGAATGAGACCGCGGTCAACAACACTCCGATTCTGGGAAGGAAATTTGAGGACCTGCTGACCCTGACCCCGGGGGTGAGCATCACCCAGGGCCCGGACGGCGATGAGATTAACTTCAACGGCCAGCGAGGCGTTTTCAACAACGTGAGCCTTGATGGCGGCGATTACAATAATGGCTTTTTTGGAGAGCAGCTCGGCGGCCAGCGCGCGGCCATCGACGTGCCTCTCGACGCGGTTAAAGAATTTCAGGTCGTGGCAACCGGCGCTTCCGCCGAGTTTGGCCGCACCGCCGGCGGGATTATCAATGTCATTTCAAAGTCAGGAACCAACGACGTCCACGGAAGTGCCTTCTATTTTCTGCGACACGAGAATCTGAGCGCTAACACCGAGGATGGAAAGCCTCTGCAGGACTTCATGCGCTCCCAATTCGGCGGGACCATCGGCGGTCCTATCCAAAGGGACAAGGCTTTCTTCTTCCTTTCGTTCGAAGGTGTCCGCGAAAAGCTCACCCGCGAAAACCTGAGCGTGCCTCTGGGGGCGCCGTGCTCAGTGACGACCCCGGTGATTACCAATCCGGCGCATGAAACGGCCATCAACGCCAGCGCGGAATGTCAGCGCGTGGCCTTACTGAATTTCTTCCGCACGGCTCGTAATCAGGAAGAGGGTCTGCCGATCGAACACGACATCACCAACAACGCGTTTCTTGGCAAACTGGATTGGGAACTTAGCTCCGCGCACAGGCTCGCAGCTTCTTATAACTTTGATTACTCGAGGAACGAGAACCAAACTTTTGATGTGCCCACGTACGGAAACTCGGCGAACGGCATTGAAGGCCCGTCAAAGATCAACAACTTCAACTTGAATCTCTTCAGCACTGTCTCAACCACCAAGCTGAACGAGGCTCATTTTTCCTACACGCGCGAGGAGCGGCCGCGCTCGGCGGTCACGTCCAATGTGCCCGCGGATACAGCCATGGGGGGATTCGTCAACACGTTCCGCTTTGGCCATCCATTCTTTCTGGGCCCGACAGTTGACGAGTTGTTTTGGCGTACTCACGTTAAAGATAACTTCTCGATCGTTTCGGGCAACCATAACCTGAAGTTCGGCGGGGAGTGGGTGCATTCGTTCAACGATCAAGTCTTCCGCGGGTTCTTCGAAGGGCGCTACATCTTTGATAGCGTGTCGGGCTTTTTACACTATGCGACACCGGGTGCCCCCGGCTCCGGCTTTGGGCCGAATGCCGGTCGCTGCACGAATGGCGCCTGGACGGACTTAACTTTAGCCATGCCACCATGCACCGGGGCGACCACGCCATTGTTGCTCTTCCTCCAGGGCGCAGGTCCCAACGGTCCCGCGACCGACGCCGCCGGCGCTTCTTCCATTAAGAACGAAGACTTCGCGCTCTTCGTCCAGGACAAATGGCAGGTGCGGCCCAACTTCACGCTCAATCTAGGTCTCCGCTGGGAAGCCCAAATCTTTCCCGAACCGACAGTCGCGCCGTCCGCGACTGCTTATGGAATGTTTTTGAGTGACCCGCGATTTCCTTCCGATGGAACCCTGCATAGCCCGAAGAAGGAGTTCCAGCCGCGCGTGGGGTTTGCCTGGGACATTGGCAGCAACGGAAAATCTGTCCTCCGCGCCAGTTATGGAATCTACTACGGCAGGCAAAACATGCTCACGCAGGTAGGGTCGATCACGACCAATGGCGTGCAGCAGCAGACGATCGCCGGAGGCCTTTTCGCGAATCCCACTGTTCGTCCAACGTGGCCCGGGCTGGTGACGCCGACGGCCAGCACCTGTACGGCCGGGGGACGCACTAATCCTTTCCCGTGCTTCTCCGGCGTGCGCGTGTTCAGCCGCGATTACGCCAACCCGCGTATCTACACATTCAATGCAGCCTTCGAACAGGAACTGCTAAGCGATCTTTCCTTGTACTTTGATTTCACGCACTCGAAGGGCGTCCATCTGACACGCTTTCTCGACTATGCCCGCACTGGTTTCTTTGCTCCCTTCCTGGGCGAGACTATGGTCGCCAGCGCGGTAGGGAAGGCGTCTTACCAGGGCTTCACGGCCGGCATGAGAAAGCGGCTTAGCAAAGGTTACCAGTTAGAGTGGAACTACACTTTGGCGAGGGACAAGGATGACGATTCGAATGAACGTGATCCATTCCTCGATCGCTCGTTCGACATCTTCAACTTGAGTTTGGACTATGCGCTCTCGGATCGAGATATTCGGCACAAGTTCAATTTCTACATGTTCGCTGAGCTGCCCTGGGGGTTTGAATTCGTTCCGCGCCTGCAGGGCCGTACCGCCCAACCTGCGACCCCGGCGCCGCGGACGGCGACAAATCGCAACACGCTGCGCAAGGACAACGAATTTTTCTCGTTTGATTGGCGGCTGTCGCGGCGGTTCAAGTTTGGCGAGCGATACGCGCTGATTCCTACGGTTGAGATGTTCAATACCTTCAACTCAAAGAACCGAATCAATTCGCTGGTTGGCGCTGGAAATCAGAACTCACTCACCGCGCCCAGTCTCTTTAACTTTGACGGCTTCCTTCGTCAGGGCGTCGGCGACCCGCGACAATTGCAGTTGGCTGTTAAGTTTGTGTTCTGACAACTGGCGGTTCCGACTATTACGAAAAAGGCGCAGGGGCCGCGTGGCTCCTGCGCCTTTGTTCTCATTAAATTGAAATCGTTTAGAGGCGGGCTACTGCCCGCCCTTTTTTTCATCGTTGGCGGGCGGTAGCCCGCCTCTAAACTATCTGAGCACGCTGGAGGCGTGCGTACCGAGATTTTCAGCCTTCGTAAGTCTGCACCAGTTGACCGTCGATGAAGATGCGATATTGCTGGGGCTGAAGACCGGCGAGCAGAAGCTTTCTCTCTTTTTCGATCGTCACGTGATGTTGTTCTGCGAGGCCGACGACGAAATCGTATCGTTTGGTAAGACTCGTTGAAAGCGTGCGTATTTCGTCGACGACGGAAATTCCGTCAACCTTGATTTCCAAACGGCCCGCGAACTGATCGAACGAGAAATCAACCCGGTGTGGTTCCGTGATGCCGACCATGAAGCTGAATTGCATTGAATTAAATCCAGATACGCCTACGGTGTAGCGCAATTTCAAGAAACTATAGCCAGAACGCTATGACAACAGACGATCGACAATGCGCTCGACGTGAATCTTCGTCGTATCGAGCAAGGGAATACCATTGTGTTCCGATGCGCGCAGGATCAGCGGAAGTTCTGTGCCGGCGAGAATCAGGCCATCGATGTTATCTCGCTCGCGCATTCGATCGACGATCTCTAGCAAGCGCGTTCGTGTCTCGGGCAGAAAGACGCTCTTTAGCAACTCGCCAAAATACTTTTCGTGGATAAAGGCTTTCTCTTCATCGTTTGGCGTAACAATCGGCAGACCTGCTCTCGCGAATGCGTCCGGATAGAATCGCGCCCCCATCGTGAATCCTGTCCCGAACAGTCCCGGGCGCTTCAGTCCGAGTGTCTGAACTTTGTCGCGCGTCGCCTCGACAATACTGACCAGCGGCAACGACGTCCGCGCGCTAATCTGATCGAAAACAATGTGGGCGGTGTTCGCGGCCAGCACCGCGAGATCAACGTTTGCGCGCTCGAGCCGTTCGACCTCTGCAACCAGGTAATCGGTAAACGGCTCCATCTCATCGGCATTGATCCATTTGACCAGCCGATCGAGGTCCACGCTGTTAATTACGATCGAGGGATAGCTGCCGTCGTTCGTTCGCTCGCGATAACCGGCGATGATGTATTGGTAGTATTCGACGGTTGACTCGGGCCCGATGCCGCCGATGATGCCAACAGTTGTCATCTGAGTTAGCTGCAGTTTTGAAAGTACTTCGCCTTGCGTGAGGCTCCTTAGCCGCTCGCCGGCAAGATTCTCGCCCATCTTATTAGCACAAAAGAATTCTTTCCAGCCGCAACCAGCTCCGGCCGCCTGAGAATGGAAAATGAACAGTCGCGACTGGTCGCAACCATTCGGTGAAATGAAATGGCGTTGGGGAACATATTTGATGAGTGGTAAATACCGGCCCGCCACAGAAGCTGGCCCCTTAGAGAGGATTCTCAGATGCCTTCACGCCGCATAGAGGATTTGATTCCTGAGTTTCAACCGCAAGCAAGAACACTGCTTGCGAAATGCCGGGCACGAGGAATCGAAATGCGACCCTATGACACCCTGCGCTCGCCGTTTGAACAAGCCAGGCTATGGCGGCAATCGCGAACCAAGCAGACGGTACACGCAAAGATTGCGCAATTGCGGAGTTTGGGCGCAGATTTTCTGGCGTTCTGCCTCGAGAGCGTCGGACCGCAACCAACGGGCGACGAGGTTACGAAGGCTATTCCGGGCCTGTCCTGGCACCAGTGGGGCGAAGCCATGGATTGTTTCTGGCTCGTGAACGGCGACGCTGAATGGTCCTCCAGCAAAAAGGTAAATGGCCTTAATGGGTATCGCGTCTACGCCGAAGAGGCGAAACAAATGGGCCTCGCTGCCGGCGGACTGTGGCCGGGCTTCAAGGATTGGCCGCACGTGCAGCTCAAGCCTCAGGGAAGCCCGGACGACCTTATGTCGCTTACCGACATCGATCGAATCATGAAAGAGCGATTCGGCGAATAGCCGCTGACGACGGTAATGAAGCACGCGACGTAGCGAGAATGCCGCGCCGCGCGCCAACAGAAAGGTGCAACCATGGCCAGAGACTTTGTGGCGTGTAAGAAGAAAGTCCTCAATCGGGGAAAGCCATCCGATGCATTTCTGAACGAGCTAATCGATTGGGCGAAACAGGCGCCGGACGCGATCTTTGAGAGAAACAACCTTCACGATGTGTACACCAACGTGAAGCCGGAGCTGGGTCCGTTCTCGGATCTCCTGCACCGCAAGGCCGTAATGTTGGAAGCATTGCGGGTGCTCGGAGGGTTTGAGAGTTCATGGGACTTCAACGCGGGGCGAGACATCACCAACCCAACGTCAAACACTCCGTGCACCGAAGAAGCCGGAGTCTTCCAGTGCTCGGGAAACGCGATGGACTTTGACGCGAGTTTGAAAGATTTGATGCGGAGCGTTTCCGGGGGCACAACCGACTGCGGCAAATTCATCGTCCTGACCAAGCAGAATCATCCGTTCGCCTTCGAATTTTGTGCTCGATTGCTTCGGTTTACCGTTAACCATCACGGGCCGGTCAAAAGAAAAGAGATCAACCCGTGGTTGCGCAAGGACGCGGTGGCTGAGTTTCAGCGGTTTCTCTCGGAATAGTAAGGCTTGATCTGATTCGAACGTCGCGTCCCGGCGTGGAATTAAGCTCAACAAGTGGAAAAGATTCACTACCCCCTAAGGAGGAAATTATGCCCGACAATGAAATTAGTGCATCGGTTGGACGCTGGAGCAAAGGCGCAGTAAACAACGAGGCTGATGTCAGGACCATCCAGTCTATGCTTACCGAAGTTGCGACGATCCTGGCAGATTCGCGCTACGACCCGCAGGGCGTTGACGGAACGATAAATCAGGACGAGCAGGACTCGGATACGGTCAAGGCCATTGAAGCGTTTCAGAGACGCTTTGTCACGACGCCGGACGGTCTGATCGAAGTCGGCAAACGGACCTGGCAAGAACTGGTGGCCGCGCTCGCAGGACCCGTCACCGAACCCGGCGAGTTTTTCTTTCCCTTGAAACAGTTGCCTGCTGAGAATTGGACCGGGGGAATACGCCGCTTTGGGGCGAACCGCACAAGCTCAAGCGGTAGTAGGCGCGCGCATGCCGGCTGCGATTTGTATTCCCCGCCTGGGACGGTGATCCACGCCATCACTGCCGGAAGAGTCGTTCGCGGACCCTATGAGTTTTATCAGGGTACCTTTGCGCTGGAAATCGATCACGGCACATTTATAGCTCGTTACGGGGAGATAGAACGGACGACACTTGTTAATGAGGGTGATCAAGTCACTGCGGGGCAGCCGGTCGCAAAGATTGGCGACCTTACCGACATTACGGCTTCCATGTTGCACCTGGAGCTTTACGACAAGAGCGCGACCGGTGATCTGAATGTGCTGGGCGCGGGAGGCGCGGTCAGAGCTGATAACGTGCCTTTCAGGCGGCGCAGAGATCTTATTGATCCGACGGCGAAACTCAATGTATGGAAAAACAACCTGCCCACGTGAGCGATCAGTAAGAATGCACGGGAGTAAGTGGCGAAGCAGCGGCGAGGTCACGGGAGACGTTAAGTTAAGACTTGGGTCTCCCTAGTTCCGCCCACACCAGGTCCAGAAAAATCCCGTCGACCATGTGACCCGGTTCGCGCGGAAATCGTAGTCGCCCTTGATCGTGATCCCGTCGTCAGAAGTCAGATAGATCCACGGTCCTTCCAGGCGACCGGTACTTTGCGTGCCGTCTTCGGCGGTTGAGAACATATCGCCGCGTTGATTGTGCGTGACCGTTCGGATGCGGTTGCGACTGCCGCCGAAACACCACTTGCCTTCGACGCGCATCATTGTCCACGAGCCGTCACGAACACGTGCATTCCGCCAAGGCCCGCCGAGAAAATTGTTCCAGCTCAATTCCAGCCAACCTGAACCAGTTCTCCCGCTCGTATCGGCAAACGTGAATTGCAGTCGCTTGCCAACCATCGTTCCGGTAACTGTTCCGCTTCCTCCGCCGGAATACTGAATCGTGCCGGTAACGCTCGCGCCACTCTGCGTGAAGACAACTTCGGATGCGCCAAAGTCGTTACCGCTGGTCCACCACTTGCCGTCAATCGATGCTGGTGCAGTGTTCGTGCGTTTACGTGGCGACGCCGGTGGCTTTGCCGGCTTTGTAGTCTTAGCCGGACCGCTGCGAGTGCTGCTGTTCGAGTTTGTGCTCGACGTTGTGCCGGTGGTCGTAGTCTTGCCGCCGGCAGGTTGAGCAGCAATGCCCGCCGCCGCCGCGGCGAATAGAATGCTTACGACAAAGCCGGTCAGGAATGCTCTGAAGAGTCGAGTGGTGTGCGACATCAAGTATGAAGTCCGTAGTCAGTGGTCAGTAGTCCGTGGTCCTGAACGGTCAGTTGTCGGTTGTCAGTTGTTTCGCTTAGTCAACTCGATTCGTTACGTTGATTGTTGCAAGTGACAATGACCGACTGACCACGGACAACTGACTACTGACAGTTCCTTTGGTTCCTACTTCTTCCAGGTGAACGGCTTATCAACATTAAAGTAGACCGTGCTTTCCTGGTTCGCGTTGTCCAGGACGACGAGCGCGTCAAGAAAGTGTCCCTTGTCTTGAATCAGCGACTGTCTGATGGGCCGCAGCGCCATCGAGCGCATGAGGCCGTACTCTTCGCTTACTGAAATAACTTCAAAAGCCGTTTCGGGGGTTTTGCCATCCTTCGTGGACTTGATCGAAGTAAGTAATCCATCCGCCATGAATCGGTGAAACGCCGCCCGCTCGGTATCGCCCGTCTCGCGAAAGGCAATGTGCGCGACCATGTTGGCGTTAACCTCGATAAAGTTCTTCTCGAAAACGGACTGGGCGATCTTGATGGCTTCGGCGTAGTTTTTCTGCGCTACGGCGCCCCACAGAGGCCGGTAGGTAAGCATTGGCGCATAAGGGTTGTAGTAAGACGATTCAAAGAACGCGAATCGCAGCTCGGTAAAATTGACGGTGCGGTCGCCCTTCTTCACCTTTTCCAGTAATGACTCGTACTTCTGGTTTTCTTTCGAGGAAGATTTCGGCGAAGGCGCGGGCGTCGCGGTAGGTGAGGCCGAAGGTGTTGGTGTCGGCGAAGGCGTTGTTTGAGTTTGCGCCGCGGTCGAGACCGTGACTACCAACAACAAGAAAATAAATGCCAGAGATTTCCTGATCATTGTTTGAGTCTAACTTTCTATCTGATGATTACCGGGAGTCGGTATTTTACAGAAGAGTGAAGTTTAAGGAAACAATGTGTCTCGTTGTGCAGTAAGTGTCCTCATTCGCTCTGTGCCTCAGTGAAAACCTCCGTGTCTCTGTGGTGGGGTTTGTATGTTTTAACCACAGAGGCACAGAGGACACACAGAGACACGGGGAAAACCTTCTCTACCAACCGACCCGTTCATTGCGCCACTTCATACTCCGGCTTCTTCGCTCCCATCAGCCACTTATCGAACCAGCCGACGATGTGGTGCAGCCGCTCAATGCGATGCCACGGCTGGCCGGAACGCGACAATTCGTGAGTCTCGTTCGGGAAGCGCACCATCACCGTCGGGATCCTTCGGTACTTCAACGCGCGAAATAGTTGTTCGCCGCCCGAATAGGTTGGCGTGCGCCAGTCGGTTTCGCCAAGGATGAACATCATCGGCGTCTTAATGTTGTTGACGTACGTGATCGGCGAACGGGCTTTGAAATCTTCCGGATCTTCAAACGGGGGTGCTTTGAACCAGCTTGGCTGAAACAGGGTGAAGTCCGCCGTGTACCACCAATCGGTCCAGCTTGAGATGTCGCGCTGGGACACGGCGGCTTTGAATCGATCCGTATGACCGACGGCCCAGTTCGTCAAAAGCCCGCCGCCGCTGCCACCTGTAACACCGAGTTTCGTTTCGTCGATGTAGCCACGCCGGAGCAGTTCATCGACCCCGGCCATTAAATCTTTGTGGTCATCGCCGGGATATTTATGCTGGATAATGTTGCCGAAATCCTGCCCGTAGGTCGTACTGCCGCGCGGATTCGGATACAACACGACGTAACCTTTCGCCGCCATCCACTGAAATTCATGGTCAAAGATATAGCCATACGCGGCGTGCGGGCCGCCGTGAATGTTCAGGATCAGCGGATACTTCTTGTTCGGATCAAAATCCGGCGGCTTCTGCACCCAGGTCTGAATCTTCTTGCCGTCAAAGCTCGTGTACCAAACATCTTCCGGTTCAGTCAGATTCAGTTTTGAGAACAACTCATCATTGATGCGCGTCAACTGTTTTGGCGCCGCGCCTGCTTTCTCAAGCCAGAACAAATCGCCAATTCGGGTCGGCGTCGAAATCAACAACGCGAAGCGCGAACGATCGGCCGTCGCGCGAAAGTTCATGACGGCATGATCTCCGGTGGTCACATTTGTCTGCCGGCCATTGGCGGCATCGAACGCGCCGATGTTCGCTCGACCTTCTTTCGCAAACGGGGCGTAGATCGTCCGGCCATCGGCGCTCCAAATCGGCGGGTTGCCGCTGCCGCCTCGCGGCGCTGCATTGTCGCCGCCCACGCCCGCACCCACATCCCAATCGAAAGTCGTCGTGAGGTTGCGCGGCTGCGCATTAGCGCTGAGATCCATCACCCAGAGATCCGGTTGCGAATACGAGCGGACGGGCTTGGTCGTGGAAGAATAGAACGCGACCCGCTTACCGTCGGGGCTCACCGCTAACGCGCCGGCGCCCATCTCGAATGAGGTCAGCTTTCGTGGCTCGCCCCCCGAGATTGAAACCAAATACAGAGTGGTACTGGGTACCTCGTAGTAAGGCTCGTCACGGTGATCAGACACGAAGTAGATCGACAGACTGTCGCGCGCCCAAGCCACGTTGCCGTCGCTGTATTTCCCGAAGGTGAGTTGCTTAGGAGTGACTTTGTCGGCTCCAGTGCGCGGCGCGTTGACGATCCAAATGTGCGACGGATGTTTGAAGTCGAGGTAGCCGCTGGAATCAGATCGATAAACGGCGCGTGTGATTACGCGCACGTCGCTCTCGCGCTCCGGACTGGCTTTCGGTGACGAAGTCGGCGTCGGTGTCGGCGAGGCCACGGGCTGCACACTCGATGTTGGAGGCGGCACCGGCGAAGTTTCCTTTTGCTTCGCGAGTTCCTCGGCTGTCGCGCCGTTTGCGAACGCGATCATCTTCCCATCGGGCGACCACTGCGGATTGCCGGCCCCGCGCGGAAGGGTGGTGAACTGCCACGCTTCGCCGCCCTCAAGCGAAATCATGAACAACTGTGGCGACTCAGGCCGGCCGTCTTTCTCGGGTACGCGCACGAACGCCAGGTGCTTTCCGTCCGGCGACCAGCGCGGGGAAGTGTCGCGCGTCCCACCTGTCAGTTGCTTCGTCTCTCCGTTCGCCGTTGAGACAATCCAGATCGCCGTGTTGTATCCGTCTTTCCGGTCGTTGACGGTGACTTTAACGAACGCGATGCGCGACCCGTCCGGCGACACCTGCGGATCGGCTATCCAATTGAAGCTGAACAGATCCCTTTCAGTGATGTTTCGCTTTTGCCCGAGAGCCGGGCAGACAACAAATACAACCGTGACGGAGAGCAAGACCAGACGCAGGCGCATGGACGAAATTCCTTCCGCAGAGAAGCTGGAAACGGCGCGCGTATTCTACTGAAAGTGCGAGGTATTACAAGATGAAGTATCGGTGTTAGTGCGTGGGGCTGGTTCGGGGCATTAGCCCGACCGTTAGGGAGGGCTCATTAAGTCGCGAAATTTGGAGCCCTCCCTGACGGTCGCGCTAATGCCCCTCGTCGAGACGCGCTCTAATCTCCACCGGTATGGACGATAGACGCACGGCGACCCTGGAAGGGCTCGAATCGCTTTAAAGGTTCGACCCTTCCAGGGTCGGGTTGTGCTCGTCGCGTGACCGTGGGCGTCGCCCACGGCTATTAAATTCAACCGCCCGCGCGGTTGGTAAACCACTACTTAATCTCAGCCCAGGCTTTGCCGTCTTTGTAGTGCAGGGTAACGTCTGAAATCTCAATCAAATTCAGACTCTCCCACTCAATGCTGTTGCCTTTGCTGTCCACGACCTTCAAGTCCCATTTCGCGCGGTGCTCGCGGTCCTCAAAAGTGACCTTAACGCTGTCACCCGCGGGCAAGGTATCCACGCCCAGCACGTCTTCTTCCCAATCGTCTGTAGTGGTCGGGGAAACATACAGCTCATGAATTTCGACGCCGGTTTCGTTGTGAAGTACGAAGTCCTGCTTGCCTGAGCGCGCCATGGCAGTGGCGGTCACAATCATCGCCAGCACACTGAAGGCGACTAATAGTTTTGTCTTCGAAGCCAACTTGTTCATTTACTTCTCCTTAAGTTTTTCTGCCCGAGGGCGATGCAGCCTAGCACGGTCGGAAACGTGCAATCAACCATCAGCGGCGTGCCTTCTTCTCGCTCTTTGGCTTGTCCTTCTTGCCCTCCAGACGCTTGTGAAGACGTCTGAATTCCTCTTGCAACTTTTCCAGTTCCTCATCAGACATGTCTTCCAAATCAACCATGCCGGTGCGCGCGCCGGTGACGCCTTTGAGAAGTTCGTCAAGCTTGAGGTGAATGGCCTTCGCGTCGCGGTTCTGCGTGTTCTGAATTAGGAAGACCATCAGAAAAGTAATGATCGTGGTGCCCGTGTTAATGACGAGTTGCCAGGTGTCTGAATAGCCAAACAAAGGCCCGGTCGCCGCCCAGACCACAATGATGAGGGCGGCAATAATAAAGGCCCACGGCGATCCAGTGGCAAGCGAGACTGCATGCGCGAATTTTCTAAATAAGTCTTTCATATCGGTAAGCCGCCTCCGGCGTGCCTCGAGGACGGTTTAGCACGCCCCAGGCGTGCGTACCGTACAGACCCTTATCTCGCATTGCTCTTCGGGAACATCACCCGATCGGGAGCAGCGTTGAGCTCCACCAGTAACTTCTTAATCAAACGTGTCTTGGTGCGGCCGGCTTCCTTCGGATGCACGAGGTAACGCACGATCGCATCGATCCACGTGTTCGTATTGGGGCGAAACAGCACCGCCGGATATTCGCGCACTTCCAATTGATCGACCGGGGTCTGCGCCAGAATCTCGCGAAAGACCCGCACTTGTTTCATCATGTGCTCACCGACTTCTTCGGCGGCGATGCGCTGCATCGTCTCGGCTACAAACTCGAGATCGCTTTCATAGGCCACACTGAATTTGATTTCGTTCCAGACGTAAGGAAACAGCGGCCAGGTGTAGTTGTAGATCGTCGAGTCGAGAATCTTGGAATTAGGAAACCTGATGATGCGCCCCGTCGGGTGATCGGTCGAGAGCAAGTCGCCGCCGCCGAATTCCCACAACGTCGTGTCCAGGTAACTGACGTCGATCACATCGCCAGTGGCATCGCCAATCTTAATCCGGTCGCCAACGCGATACGGCGAGCGGGCCAGGATATAAATCCAACCGAGGAAACTCGTGACCGGCGTCTGGACCGCCAAACCGAGAATCAACGACAGCAGGCCAATCGATACGACCGTCGTGTACCAGTTTTGAAATAGGCCGGAGACGACAACCAGCACCAGAAACAGCCCCAGTGCCAGCTTCGCGACCCGCCGCAGGTTGTAACGAGAAACTGTGCTGTCGATTCTTCCGATCCAATAGACGTCGACCAGCTTTGCCAGTGCGAGCAGTAGCACAACCCCCATCGCACTCAGTGTGAGTCGTTGGGCCAACTCGATGACCCGCGGATATCTTTCCGCGTAGCCAAACAAGCTGAGCTGCATCAACAAACGCGCCGCCGCCAACGCGACGAGGACAACGAAATGAGTGCCGAGCCAAAGTTTGTCCTTGGCTTCGGCTTTCGGTTTGTCTTCAGGTTCAGTCGGACTGGCTTGTTTGAGCGCTTGCTTAACATCTTCACGCTCGATCACCTGTTCGACTTCGGTGCGCAGTTCGTCCGCCATTCTTACAGAATCCTCACGCGCGTCTGGAGTTCGTGTTGCGAAAGGCCGAGCTAGTCTGTGTATTTGGAAATAGGCACTCGCTATGCCATATAGACGGGGTCCATCGTTCACATTTCAACGAGTACAACTAAAAACGTTGGCTAAACCACTGAAAGACAAATTTGCGATCGCGGCCGCGCTGCAGGAGATCGGCGCATTGCTCGAACTGAAAGGCGGGCAGTACTTCAAAGCTCGCGCGTATAAAGCAGGCGCGCGCGCGGTGGCCGAACTAGGCGAAGACGTCGGCAAGCTGATCAAGCAGAACCGTCTGACTTTCGTGAAGGGAATCGGCCATGCACTGGCGAGGCAAATCGATCAGCTTTATACGACCGGCGAGTCTTCGATGCTGAACGAGCTGCGCGGTCAACTCCCGGCCGGCATCATCGAGCTGTCGCACATACCCGGTTTGTCCGTTCAGAAAGTCGGACGTCTTCAGGAAGCGCTGGGGATTTCCAGCGTCGAAGAGTTACGCGCCGCGTGCGAGGCCGGCAAGGTGCGCGATGTCAAAGGCTTTGGCGCGAAGACTGAAGCTGCGATTCTTGATGCAATCGCCGGTCATGAAAAGCGCGAGCAGTTCATTCACATTCATCACGCCTGGCGCTTGAGCGAGCGGATTCTCGAATATCTCGCGACGGCGCGCGGTGTGTTGAAGGCTGAAGCGGCAGGCGCAACGCGACGCTGGCAAGAGACGGTCTCGCAGATTGTGATCGTCGCGTCGGCAAAGAAACCTCAGACGGTCGTTGAACATTTTCTGCGTTTCCCCCTCGTCATTCGAACTGAATCAAAAACCAAAGAATATTGCTCCGTGGTGCTGAGCGAAGGCTATAAGGCAACGCTCTTCGCGGTTAAGCCCGAGGAGTTCGCGATCACACTGTGGCGCGCCACCGGTTCCGAAGCGCACTTAAACAAGCTTCAGCCCATTGCCGCGAAGAAAAAGCTCGCTTTGCCCCTCCCCGCAAGCGGGGAGGGGTTGGGGCGGGGTTCGGCACGCTTGCCATCCTCTCCCCTAACCCCTCTCCGCGTGCGGAGAGGGGAAAGTGCCCGAGTGTCTCAATCGACGTTTAAGGCTCTTCCACACTCAGAAAGCGAGATCTATAAACGACTGGGACTGCAATACGTGCCACCCGAAATGCGCGAAGACGCGGGCGAGATCGAAGCGGCACTGAAAGGCAAGCTGCCTGAAGATTTGATCACGACCGAAGACATTCGGGGGATGGTGCACTGTCATACGATGTATTCCGACGGTAAGCACAGCGTCGAACAGATGGTGGGCACCGCCGAAGCGCTGGGCATGAAGTACATAACGATCACAGATCATTCACCGACCGCGTTCTACGCCGGTGGCGTGAAGATCGATCGCCTGCAGCAACAGTGGGAAGAAATCGACCGCGTTCAGGAGCAAACGAAGATTAAGATTTTGAAAGGCACTGAGTCAGACATTCTTCAGGACGGATCGCTCGATTATCCGGATTGGATTTTGGAGCAGTTCGACGTAATCGTCGCGAGCATCCATTCGCGTTACAAGATGAACTCTGAACAGATGACGAAGCGGGTGGTCACGGCCATGCGCCAGCCGGTGTTCAAGATTTGGGGACACGCGCTCGGGCGTCTGATTCAGCGACGTCCGCCCTTTGATTGCGATGTCGAAAGGATTCTCGATGTGATTGCCGAATCACGCGCGGCGGTTGAGATCAACGGTGATCCGTACAGGCTGGACATGGAGCCGCGCTGGGTGCGCGAAGCTCGCAAACGCAAAATCAAGTTCGTAATTTCCGTTGACGCGCATTCAATGAACGCGCTGCATAACGTGAAGTACGGCGTTGGCATCGCGCGCCGCGGCTGGGTTCGAAAAGGGGAAGTGCTGAACGCTTTGGGAGTGAAAGCGTTTCAAAAAGCCGTGCGGCCGGTGTGAGGACTGTTCATTAACGGATTACCGCCTTTCTGTAGCCCAGCCGTTTACGGCTGGGTACAAGGCGTAAATCCGAAGCTGGGCTACGAGAGGTTTTTGCGAGGTGTAAACGGCAGGGCTACGTAAAACCCCTCTACCCAACCTTCCGTTTCTTCGCCGTCGCGGGTTTTGATTTGACGAGAGTAAGCGCCTTCTTCGAAGCGACCGGCGCAGCTTTGACCATGGGCTTGCGCGATGATGCCTGCAGGCTCTTCTTGAGCGCTGTCATGATGTCCATGCTGGGCGGCTCTTCGTACTTCTCAAACTCCGTAACCTTCTTGCCTTTGATCTTCGAATCGATCAGCTTGCGCAGCGCTTCGTGATAATGATCGACGGTGTCGATGTCAGCGAAGGTTGTGATCATCTGTTCGACCAGGCTGGTCGCCAGCGCCAACTCTTTCTTGTCGAGTTTCGGCGCCGCATCGATCTCCGGCACGTCTTCAACCTTGCGTACTTCGGCTGGATACCGCAGTTTCTGCAACACGATGCCGTCATCGTGCGGAAAGACCGCCACGAGGTCTTCGCGATCGCGAAGGACAACTTTTGCCAGGCCGATCTTGCCCGTGTCTTTCAAAACCTGACGCAGTAGGGCGAAGGGCTTTTCCGCGACCGGGCCGTCGGGCCCAATGTAATAAGGCGAGTCAAAGAACATCGGCGCGACTTCGGCACTCTCGACAAAGCCGAGAATGTCCACAGCGCGCGTCGTCTTAATCTTGATCTTAGCGATCTCTTCCGGCTCGACGATCGCGTAACGATCGGGTTCGTACTGATAACCCTTTGTGATCTGATCGTTCGTGACAACCTCGCCGCACTTCTTGCAGCGCTTGTCGTAACCGATGGGACCAAAATCGTCACGGTGCAGTTGATTGAACTGAATTCGCTCAGACGCTTCGAGCGCGTTGTAGACGCGAATCGGAATCGCGACGAGCAGAAATCGTATGTGACCTTTCCAAATCGAACGCATCGAGGATCCTCCGTTGGGTCGCCCAGACTTCACTCTGTGATTCGTGAAGCGCTCACAGACAAAAGTCTGGGCCACTAGACACAAACGCGGGCCTGACGCCCGCATTCCTCTGGGCCATCGACCCAGCCCTCAAAATGATTCACGAGGGGCCGAAATTATGAGACCACTTGGGCCACCAAGTAAAGACATTTATTCTGGCCCAGTTTCCAGTGGGTCGCCGGGCCCGGGCCGCAATATGTTGTTGCGTAGACTGGGGCGCAAGCGTTCCGCTTGCATGCTGACTAAACAACACAGCAAGCGAGGACGCTTGCGCTCCAGTCAAACAACTTGCGATTGACCGCTTAGGCGCGACGACTTATTCTGGCGGTTCAGCTTTAGCGACCGATTTACCTCTACATGCGCGAATGTCCCCGCTGCGAACGCTGTTACGACGACGAAGTACTCCTCTGTCCTGACGATCAAGCGAAAACCAAGCTCACTCTTCCAGGCACCACGCTGCTGAATGCGCGGTATCGATTGGAGAAGCGTCTGGGCCGCGGCGCGATGGGCCAGGTGTACGTCGCGCGTGATGAGAACCTGATCACGCGCCGCGTAGCGGTCAAAACAATTCGGCCGGACGTTCTGTCTGATGAAGACTTGCAGGAAGGCGAAGCGATCGCGCGTTTTGAACGTGAAGCGCGCACCGCCGCGTCCGTACAGCATCCGAATGTGATCGGCGTCACGGACTTTGGCAAAAGCGAGGAAGGCGTCTTCTTTCTCGTGATGGAATACGTTGAAGGCGAGTCTCTCTATCAACTGCTGCGGCGCGAAGGCACGATTCCGGTGCAGCGCGCGCTGACGTTTTTGCGGCAGACCTGTGCCGGAGTTGAAGCAGCCCACGACGAAGGCATTCTCCATCGCGACCTTAAACCCGCAAACATCTTCATCGTGCAAAAGAAAAAGAAAGACGGCAGCACGCTCGCGGGCGATGACATCGTCAAAGTTGGGGATTTCGGCCTCGCTAAAATTATTAGTCAGAGTCTCGCCGGAATCACTTCGGGTTCAGGGCCGGCTTCGCGCGGAATTCTCGGCACGCCTGAATACATGGCCCCCGAACAGATGCATGCGGGCGCCGTGCTCGACGCGCGCGCTGATGTTTATGCACTCGGCGCGATCGCCTATCACATGCTGGGCGGCCGTCCGCCATTCACCGGCGAGATCATGCAGATCTTCGCGCAGAAGCTGACGCAGGAAACGCCGGCGCTGAGTACTCTGCGTTCGGACATTCCGAGCGCGGTCGAAAAAGCCGTCATGCACGCGCTAACTAAGGACGCTGATGCGCGCTCGGCCACTGTTGCCGAATGGTTTCACGAATTCGATCAGGCCGTCGGCAGCGCCTCGATTCAGGAAGAGGAAGAAGGAGAAACGCGCGTTGTGGTCATGGCGCCGGCGGGTGCGGAGGTTTACGTGGATGACGAGCGCCACGGCAGCGTCGGTCGTTCGGGGCGCTTGATTCTCAGTTCAATACCGCCGGGACAGCACGTGCTGCGCATTGCGCACGCGGGGGACAAAGACGACGAACGCGTAATCGAGATTCGCCGGGACGCCGAGGAGCAAATCATTCAGGCCCAGTTTAAGTCCGCCGCGTCCAGCGGACTGTCCCCATCAAAAGGTGGGAGTCTCGGCAGCGTATCGGGTGTGGACATCAAGGCGCCGCAAATTGTGTCGTGCACAAAATGCGGCTCGCGATTCGCGGCGGGAGCAAAATTCTGCGGACGTTGCGGCAGCACGTCGTTCGATGTAGTGACGGCCGAGAGTAGCGGACGGCCGTCTCCGCCCCGACGCATCACTCCAAGCCCGAGTCTGAACCGTCCCATCCCACCTGGCCCGAGCAGCAGCATTCGTTGCACGCGCTGCGGCGTCGATCAACCTGCCGGTACAAAGTTCTGCGGCAAATGCGGCGCGTCACTTGGCGGCGCACAAATCGCGTGGTCAGCGGCGCCGCGACCGGTGGAAGTGCTGTGCCCGGGTTGCGGCGTCACCTATCCTTCCGGCACAAAATTCTGCGGCCGCTGCGGACGGACACTTTGAAGCCCATCACTTGAGCGATCTTAACCTTCTCGTATAGACTCTCGGCGCGATTCACGATGCTTCCACGTTATCGCGTCGCTAACGGAATTCCACGAATCGAGGCCCGAAGATGAAGCGCTGTCCGCAATGTAACCGTACTTATACCGACGATGCTCTAAGCTTTTGCCTGGATGACGGTTCACCGTTAGTGAGCGCAAGCGCGCCGTCTTCTTTCGACCCGAGCGCCACCATCCAGTATCCGCAGTCGCGGGACACCACGCCGCAGCCGACGATTGCTTACGGGCCGGGACAGCCGCCGCCATCGATGCCGCCACCCTCGACGCCGCCACCACCGCAGTGGTCGCCGATGCCTCCGATGACCCCGCAGAAACGCAGTGTTTGGCCATGGGTTCTGGGCATTGGAGCCGTGCTCGCATTCATGGGAATCGGCGTCGTAGTTCTGGTCCTCGTGCTGGCGAGCATGGGGGGAAACAACAATAACAACGGCAACACGAATACGAACACAAACACGAATTCGAATCGGACGACTCGCAATTCGAACGGCTCGAATGCGAATGCAAATACGCGTTCGACGTTGGCTTCTCACACGGACGATTTCTCGACCGAGACCTGGTACACGGGCTCATCCCAGTACGGCCGCACCTGGTACGAGGATGACGAGTATCATATTAAGGCGAGCACCAACGGTTACATCGTGATGTATGCGCCTGATAAGCCGGAATTTTACGATGACAATGCGACGGTGCGCGCCACGGTTCGCAGTATCGAAGGCGAATCGCCGGATTCCGGGTACGGGTTGCTGGTCCACGGCGCCCGGGAAAACAATCAGTTCCGCGACTACGGTTTTCTGATCTACAGCGGCGACAATCCCAAGTACGCGATTGTGCAGCACAAGAACAGCACCGAGACCAAACTGGTGACCTGGACCGCCACCAGCACGATTCGCACCGGCACAACTCCGAATCAGCTCGAGGTGCGAATTCGCGATCGACGGCTCGACTTTTACATCAACGGACAATTTGTAACCTCGATAACTGATTCCGAAGATTTTCTGCGCGGGCGCGTCGGCTTCTACAGCAGCGACACCAACGAAGTTGCGTTCGACGATCTCGAAATCAGCAAATGATAATTCGCTGATGCGTGTCACGCTTCGAGTTCTGGCCGGCCCGTACAACGGGCAGGAGTTTGTTTTCGATCAGCACGATACGTTTCTGATCGGGCGCAGCGAAAACGCCCACCTTTATCTTCCGGAAGATCGCTTCTTTTCCCGCCATCATTGCTTGCTCGAAATCGCGCCACCACGTTGCTTCCTGCGCGACCTCGGCTCGACCAACGGAACGTTCGTCAACGGCGACCGGGTCCAGGAAGTTTTTCTGAAAAGCGGTGATCGGCTTCAAGGCGGCCAGACCGTTCTCGAAGTCGATGTGCAAGTCGAGAAGCAAGCGCTGGATGCTGAGGCGCCCACGCTCACCAAGCCTCTCGAAATCACTATTGAATGCGTCAATTGCGGCCGGCGCGAATGTGTCCAGGGCTCAGCCACGAACGAGCCGATGACTTTTATCTGTGAAGAGTGCCGTGAAGAGCTGAAGCGTCAGCCACAACCCGTTCCCGGCTACGAGATGATCAAGATGCTTGGGCGCGGTGGCATGGGATGCGTGATGCTGGCGCGGAATGAACAGACGGGCGGAGCGGTCGCCATCAAAACTTTGCTGCCGGAGGTTGCCGTCACTGATCAAGCCCTGCGTCGCTTCATGCGCGAGATTGACGTGGCCGCGGCGCTCGACCATCCCAACATCGTGCGTTACATCGAGAGCGGAACTCACAATGGCGCGGTGTATCTGGTCACGGAATATGTCGAAGGCTCTGACGCCGCGCGACTGGCCGATTCGCGGGGCGGACGCATGCCGTACAAAGAGGCCATCAATGTCATCACCCAGTCGCTGGACGCCCTGGCCTACGCGCACGGCCAGGGTTACATCCATCGTGACATCAAAGAGTCGAACATTCTCCTGACGGGCGCGGCCCCAAACTATATCGCCAAGTTGACGGACTTTGGTCTCGCGAAGAGCTTCACCAACACCGGCATGAGCGGAATCACAATGGCCGGAGACATGGCGGGGACTTTCGCCTACATGCCGCCGGAGCAAATCAAAGACTTCCGTAACGTCAAACCAACCTCGGATATCTATGCCCTCGGCATGACGGCGTATAGCCTGCTCGCCGGCGACACTGCCCTGGACGTCGGCCCTTCAGGCGACATGGCCGCGATGGTCCGCGCTATTTTTGAAGGCCAGATAGTGCCTTTGCGCCGCCGCGCGCCCGAAGTCCCGGAACGGGCGGCCGAAGTGATCGAGCGCGCTTTGGCAAAAGATCCTGCTCATCGCTGGCAATCCGCCGCGGCTATGCGGACGGCCCTGATGCATGTGGCCTAAGAAGGTCTTAGGTCTTAGGGCTTTGGCCTTGTTTTGCCGTCGGAGTGACCAACCCAAAGACCCAAGACCCAAAACCTAAAACAAAAATCCAAAGTCCTAAGTCCAAAGACCGCCTTTTCCTAAAACGCAACCTTGCTCGCTTTTTTCGCATCCGTTAAGATTGTAAGCGAGCACGCGTCGGTGTTCGGTGTGGCATCTCCCCACATTCAGGTCTTCGCTTCGATTTTCAAGGTAGCGACATGAGGTTCTCAGTGAAGCACAAGATTTCTGTAGCACTCGCAACCCTAATTCTGTTGGCGGTCATTATGCCAGGCTTCGTGCTGGCGCAGCCTCGCTCTTCCGGTAACACAACCGGCAAGACCGTGGCGCCCCCAGCCGCGCGCAGCCGGCGCGTCAACACGCCCGGCTCCAACCCAACTGCGATTACCCAGGATTTTCAGGAAGCACTCGCAGTCATCCGGCAAAACTATATTGACGGCAATAAGCTGGACTACAACGACGTCTACAAGTCTTCGATCTTTGGCATGCTGAGGTCGCTTGACCCGCACTCAAATTATTTCGACCGCCAGGAATTCGAAGACATGTTGAGCGATCAGCGCAGCGAGTACTACGGCATCGGCGCCTCAATCTTGAACTACGCGATCGGCAATTCGGTAGACACGTACATCAGTGCGACTTTCAAGGATTCGCCGGCGTCCCGCGCGGGACTGCGTTACGGTGATCGGATTGACGCGGTTGATGGGGTCACGATGCACGGCAAGGGATCCGCCGAAGTGCGCGACAAGATTCGCGGCCCGCGCGGCACTCGCGTGGTGCTGACGGTCACACGCGCGTCAAGCGGAAAGCAGGAAGGCGTCGAAATTATTCGCAACGCGGTGCCACAGCCTTCCGTGCCTGATGCTTACTTCATTCGACCGGGTGTGGGCTACATCGACATGACGCGCGGGTTCAACTCGGACACCGATGACGGCTTGCAAGCAGCCCTCGAGTACCTCCATTCGCAGGGTATGACGTCGCTGGTGCTGGATCTGCGAAACAATCCGGGTGGCTTGCTCGATCAGGCAATCTACGTTGCGCGTACATTCCTGCCGGCCGGACAGATCATCATGTCGCAGAAAGGCCGCCACGGCATGAACGATCGCATCTACACTTCAAACAAAACGAATCCGGATCGCGTGCCGCTGGTGATTCTCATCAACGAGTACAGCGCGTCAGCGTCCGAGATCGTGGCCGGCGCGGTTCAGGATCACGATCGTGGATTGATCGTGGGCCAGACCAGCTTTGGCAAGGGGCTGGTGCAGACGATTATTCGGCTGGATCATGGCGCGGGAATGACGCTCACTTCAGCGTATTACTACACACCTTCCGGGCGCCTGATTCAACGCGATTTCTCGGACGGCAGCTGGTACAACTACATCTATCGGGGTGGCATTGCGCGCGACAACGCCCCGATTCAGCCGACCGGCCCGGCCATGCGCACCGACACGGGCCGCACCGTGTACGGTGGCGGTGGAATTACGCCGGACGAAAAGGTGAATCCCGACCTGGTGAACGCGGCTCAAAACCGTTTGCGCAGCCCGATATTCTTTTTCGCGCGCGAAGTCGCGAGCGGCCGCGTGGCGGGCTTTGAGAAATTCAAAGTCGATCGCGCGATCGATTACGACCACGTGATCGACGCAGATGATTTTCCGTCTTCGAACGAGTTCTACCAGGCGTTCCGGAACTACGTCGCGAAAGACGAGAACTTCAAAGCGTTGCTTCCCACCGTCGATCGGAACCGGCAGTTTGTCGAGAGTCAGTTGCGTTACAACCTGGCGATGGCTTCCTACGGAACGGTCACCGCGACGCAAGTTCTGATGAGACATGACAGTCAGGTGGCGAAAGCCGTCGAGGTTCTGCCGCGAGCACGCGACCTGGCCATGGCCGCGATGCGAGCGCGCACCACGCAACCTTAATTTCACACACTCAGTCGCAACAGAAGGCGGGTCACGGCCCGCCTTTCTTTTTGCCCGCGTGTTGCGGCCGTAAAACAGAGTCTTGCGGCTAAAACCCGCTGCGTGGTAAGCTTCGCGCATGACTAATAAGACCCGAGTCAACACCGCCGAACTGGGCAGTGCCATCCGGCGCCGTCGGGAACAGCACGGACTCAGTCTGCGCGATGTCGCTGATGAAACGGGCGTTTCGGCTTCTACTCTGTCGCGGATTGAAAACGGCACAGGCAAACCCGACGCCGATAACATCGCCCGGCTCGCCGCGTGGCTGGACATGCCAATTGAACGCGTCATGCACCACGGCCATCGTGCCGCCAGCGATCCGAACCCGGTCGTCTACTATCCGCACGAATCGACGCCTGAGATCGTTGAGGCGCACCTGCGCGCGGATCGGCAACTGACACCGCAAACGGCAAAAGCTCTTTCGGAGCTATTCCGCGTCGCGTACGCGCAGTTCAGTCAGACTGAAGGTAAACCGGCGCGTAAACGCGGCTAGCTGTCTGGGATTTCAGATTTGAAATCTGAGATCTCAGCTCTGCTTGGCAAAGCTCCCGCCGACGCGGCACAATCACGTCGCTTTGTCGCCAGACTCCAGACTCCAATCCATCGATTTCGACCGACGCATGATGCAGCGCGCGCTTGAGCTCGCCGCGCAGGGAACTGGACTGGTTAGTCCGGGACCCCTGGTTGGTTGCGTCATCGCCGACGACCGCCAGCAAATCATCGGCGAAGGCTTCTACGCGTTCGACGATGTCAAACATGCTGAGACAATCGCGCTCGAACAAGCTGGTGAACGCGGTCGTGGGGCGACGGCTTACATTTCTTTAGAGCCGCATGCCCATCAGGGCCGTACGCCGCCGTGCACTGATGCTTTGATCAAAGCCGGCATCAGACGCGTCGTCGCGCCCATCGACGATCCGAATCCAAAAGTTTCGGGGCGCGGCTTTGCTCATTTGCGCGAAGCCGGCATTGAAGTCAAAACGGGGCTGCTGGCGGAAGGAGCCACGCGGCTCAATGAAGCCTATATTCATTTCATGCGCACCGGCCGGCCGTTCGTGCACCTGAAAATGGCCGTGTCACTGGATGGAAAAGTCGCGACCGCGACGGGCGATTCGCGTTGGATTACCGGCGAGGTTGCGCGGGCGCGCGTGCATGAGTTGCGTCATCAGTCAGACGCGATCATGGTCGGCGGACGCACCGCGCGCACCGACGATCCGCTGCTCACGGATCGTTCAGGAAAGAAAAGGCGACGGCCGATCGTCCGGGTGGTGGTCGAACAGTTCCTGCGCGTCTCTCCCGAATCGCGGCTGGCGCAGACGAGTAATGAAGCGCCGGTCATCGTTTTTGCCAGCGGGGAAGCGAAAGAGGATTCACTTACGGCGCTTCAGTCGCACGGCGTAGAAGTCGTTGCCGGAGGATCTGTGCTCGACCTCGAGCGCATCATGACGGAACTCGGCGCGCGATCGATTCAAAGCGTACTGGTTGAGGGTGGCCCGTCACTCGCGGCGTTACTTCTCGAAGCGAACCTGGTTAACAAAGTGACGTTCTTCGTCGCGCCGATGTTGATCGGGGGGCAGGACGCGCCGTCAGCGATCGCCGGCGCGGGAGCCGAGAGTATTGCTGACGCGATGCGGCTGCAGGACGTTGAGGTTCGGCCACATGGCGACGACGTCGAAATCACCGGTTATCCAAAACACGGGCAGTAGCCCGACCGTGAGGGAGGGAGCATCCTGATGCAACAAACAAATCCTTCTCCCAAGCGCCGTTTCGGACAAAACTTCCTCGTTGACAAGAATGTCGTCAGCCGCATCATCGACGCGGTGCAACCGAAATCCGACGAAACCATTATTGAGATCGGTCCGGGTCGGGGCGCGCTGACCGATCGCTTACTCGAAAGCGGCGCGCGCGTTCTAGCGATCGAATTTGATCGAAGTCTGATTCCGCAGCTCCGTGAGCAGTTCAAAGACTATGCGAATTTCACCCTGATCGAAGCAGACGCGCTGACGGTAGACTTCTGCCGGCTTATCCAACCCGCACGAGCAGCGCGCGTAGTAGCGAACCTTCCCTACAACATCGGCACGGCGATTCTCCAGAGACTAATCGAACAACGCGCCTGCATCACGGAAATGTTTCTGATGCTGCAACGCGAAGTCGCCGATCGCATTACGGCGACAACTGATTCGTCTGAGCGCGGCTATCTTTCAGTTTTTGTTGAAGCCTATTGCCACGCGGAAAAATTCTTCGACGTGCCGGCACGCGCTTTTCGGCCTGTCCCGAAGGTAGTGAGCACGGTGGTTCGTCTTCGGGTTCGCGAACGGATCGCCGCGGACGTAAAAGACGAATCGTTATTGTGGCAAGTGGTCAGTGCCGGGTTCGCGCATCCACGCAAGACCATTCTCAATAATCTGCGCGAGGCGCCTGCGCCGATTCAGGAGTTGCTTACAAAACGCGGCGGCGCGAGCATCGTTCTGTGCGACGCCGGCATTCCACCGCTGCGTCGCGCGGAAACATTGGCTATTGAAGAATGGGCGGTGCTGGTGAATGCGATCATTCAACCAGGTGAATGTAAATAGTGTGATCGGATTACCGTTCAGACGCGGGCTGCTGTTCGCCAGCTTGCGGAACCGAGCTGGCCCGATTTTGCGATCGACGATGCGAAGTTGGGGCTGTCTGGGTTTATGTCGAGCGTCCGCGTTCTGGGAATAACGACCAAGTCCATATCCTCCATCGGTATCGCCCCGAGCAAAACCTGATCGCCCATTACTAATGCGCCAGCAAAACCCACCCGATTCTTAAAGCGCAATTCAATCGGCCCGACGTAAGGCACGCACGTTCTCGAGCCATTAGCCAGTGTCACTTCTTTTGTATCGATTGGCTGCAGCTCAAGTTGAAGCTGCACATGTTCGGAAATGCAAAGATGTGTTGCTCCTGAGTCTACCAGAGCCTCGACTTCGAGCGGAGCGAGATCCGGCAGCCTTGGGTTTTTGAGGGTTACATGGCCGCTAACGAGTCCCATTCTGGCCACAACATACCACGCGGAGCGGCGAAGACGCATTGCTATAAAACTTGCTTCAACAGATCGGTATAGATTCCGGGATCGCTGTCGGGAATTACAACTGCGCCGACGGCGTCCTGGTAAAAATTAATCGGACCCGCATGACCGATGATTCCGTAAACGTAACCCAGTTCGCGCAGGCCCCACAGCGCGGCAACCAACAAAGCCTGGCCAACGCCGCGGCCGCGTTCCCGCGCATCCACGCCCGTCGGCCCGAAGAACGCCTTGCGGGTGCACTCGTATCCGGCAAAACCAATCACGGCCGCGTCGCGCGTGGCAACGTAAACCGTGACAGGCTTGTGCGCGAAGCCGACGGACACTTCATCAGCCCAGCCCACCGAAAAATTCTGTTCGATAAATTGGCGAACCAGGGTGAGCTCGAAAGGTTGCGCACGACGAATGTTGACGCCGGCTGCGCTCATCTCATCGAGTAACGGCTGAAGCGGCGGCAGCTTCAGCAGATTTACCAACATGTCGGGCATGGCGATCACATCATGCTATACTCATTTCATCCCCGTCCAGAGAGTCGAGCAAAATCCAATAAGTGGCTAACGTCCTTGAAATCATTCCCCTCGGCGGTATCGGCGAGTTCGGGATGAACTGTACTCTGCTGCGTTACGGCGACGAGATGCTCGTGCTTGACGCAGGTATGGGTTTTCCCGAAGAGAGCGTCTACGGCGTCGATATCTGCATTCCCGATTTCGAAATCCTTGAGCAGTACCGGCAGGAGATCACGGCCGTCATCCTCACGCACGGTCACGAAGATCACCTGGGCGCGCTGCCTTATGTCCTGAAGAAGATCAACGTTCCGGTTTACGCTTCGCACTTCACCCTCGGGTTAGCCGAAAGCAAGCTGCACGAGCACGGCCTGCTCAACGACGTGCTGCTGCATCGCGTCGAACCGCGCGACGTAGTCACGATTGGATCGTTCACGATTGAATTCATTCGCGCTTCGCATTCGCTTATCGATTGTTTTCATCTCGCCATCAAAACGCCCGTCGGCACCATCATTCACACGGGTGATTACAAAGTTGACGAGACGCCGGTCATCGGCGAACCGATAGATCTACGAACCCTCCGGCGATATGGTCAGGAAGGCGTGCTCGCGCTGCTTTCCGATTCGACGAACGCGACCGTGCCCGGCAGGACTCCTTCTGAACGCGCGGTAATTCCGGCCTTTGAAGAGATTTTCGCCGAAGCCCAGGGGCGCATCATTGTGGCCGCCTTCGCCTCGTCGATTCATCGGCTTCAGATCGTGTTCGATGTGGCGCAGCAGTTCGATCGCAAGGTATGCGTGCTTGGACGCTCGATGCAGAAGAACGTGGAGATCGCCGAGCGGCTCGGTTACCTGGATCTTCACGACGGCATGCTCATCAGCCTCAACGATGCCAAGAATCTTCCAGACAATGAAATTGTTTTGCTCGTGACCGGCTCGCAAGCTGAACCGCGGGCGGCCCTCTATCAAATGGCCACGCAGCTTTACAAAGGCATCACCATTGAAGAGGGCGATACGGTGGTGCTTTCGGCGCGCATCATTCCCGGAAACGAACGCGCGATTTCGAAACTGATCGGTCACATCTACAAGCGCGGCGCGAACATCATTGAAGAGAAGCGGCGTCTGATTCACGTCAGCGGCCACGCTTCGCAGGACGACATCCGCATCATGACTGAAGCAGTGCGGCCGAAATTTGTCGTGCCGATTCACGGCGAATATCGCATGCTGTTTCGCCACAAAGAGTTCGTCAAGAACCATCTCGGTTATGCCGAAGAGAACATCGTGCTTATTGAAAACGGCGATGTGCTCGAGCTGGATGGCGAGCGCGCGGTGATCACCGACAAGAAAGAGATCCGGCGGACATTCATCGATGATTCGGGCTTTGAAGAAATTGAATACGATACGGTGCGCGAGCGGAAGAAGCTGGCGTACGAAGGCATGATCACGCTTGTCGTGGTCATCAATCGCGAAACCGGAGAATTGCGGTCACCGCCGCAGATCATCGCGCAGGGCGTGCGCGGTTTCGAATCGTCGAACGGAATGACCGAAGATGCGCAGCGCGTAGTGACGGCGGCGCTGGCCGGCGCGTCGAAACAAACATTCCAGGACGCATCGCTTCTAAAAGAGCACGTGCGGGTGGAATTGAAGCGCTTCATTCAGAAAGAAACGGGCGCGAGACCTGTGATTGTGCCGGTGATTCAGCAAGTCTAAGTTTCAAGTTTCAGGTTTCAGGTTTCGAGTTCTGCAATTCCGGGCTCCGTAAGGAGCCTGATGTTTAGAACTCGTTCATTTCCAAATTCTTCTCCGCCTGAGCGATGAATCGCTCAGGCGGAGTCATTTTGGGTTGTCGGCGCGTGTGCTATAAACATTCCGTTCCTCCGGAACTTCACACCGATGTCATTCTGGACCGATAAAGTTGTTCTCATAACCGGAGCCTCTTCCGGAATTGGACGTGGACTCGCCGTTGATCTGGCACCGCGCGGCGCGAAGCTCGGCCTGGTCGCGCGTCGCAAAAACATTCTCGACGAAATCGTTCTTGAGATTGGAACAGGTAAGAACGGCAACCAACAATCCGGGAACGTGCTTGCGATTCCAGGAGACGTTAAGGATGCCGAATCGATGCGTGCCGCCGCCGCGCGATTGCAGTCCGAATTCGGCCGTGTCGACGTGCTGATTGCCAACGCAGGCATCGGGGCGTCAAACGATGCCGCCGAGCTGGATGCCGCCAGCCTCGCAAACGTAATCAACGTGAATGTGCTGGGCGCGGCGAACAGTGTTGCCGCGGTTGTTCCTGATATGGTCAAGCGCCGCAGCGGCCACTTGGTGGTGATTTCGAGCCTCGCGGCGTATCGCGGATTGCCGAAGTCAGCGGCGTACTGCGCGAGCAAGGCAGCCGTCTCGGCGATGTTCGAAAGTTTGCGTCTCGATCTGGAACCGCACGGGATCGACGTGACGATCATTCATCCGGGATTCATCAAGACGCCGTTGACCGCCGGACGGCAAGCGAAACTCCCCTGGCTTCAGGAGCTCGGCCCCGCGGTAAAGAAGATCGTAACGGCGATCGAGAAACGCAAAAAGTCCTACGCCTTTCCGTGGCAGCTCGCGAGCATTGTGCGCGCCGGCATGATCATGCCAAATGCGATGTACGATTGGATCTCGCGGAGAAACTCGTTCCGAGAGTAGGGGAATTGCGTGACTATTTAACCTTTCGATCCTCGCTCTTGGTCTCCTCCATCGCTTCCGGCTCCAGCTCTTCAGCGCTCCGGTTCAAACGAACAAAGACTCCCCAACTAGCGAGCAGCACGCCGGCGGCAATGCCAACCATCGCGGCCTGGGGTAACCGTGAGGGATCTTCGTGAGCGAGTTTAAATACGGCCACCAACGATTCAATAGAAAGCGCCACGACCACGACCACCAGAAAGCGCGAAACGAAGCGGCGCGCGCGCGTGGGACTACTGGCCTGTACCTTCCGTTGCACCTCCTCTTCAATGATTGTTTGGCCGAGTTCGAGCGCGACCACGGCGATGGTCAACAACCCGATGCTCTCCAGAACAGAATTAAACCGGTCGCGCAGCGGCAAAACCGCGCCCGGGTTGATTCCGTGCCATAGTTCCAATGCGGCAAAGGAAATTAAGGCCACGGCGCAGCAAACGAACAGGACAATAATGCCAGAGTAGCCAACGGTAAATATTTTTCGGATGACCTCCATTGCCGAAAAGCCTCCTGTGTATTTGATAAATTATCTGCCGCTGCCGAGACATAGATGGGCGGCGGTTGACTCCGCGTCATCAAACTAAGCATGCAACTCACGGCAAAGTTAGTTTATACTCTGCCGTCTCGCATGGCACATCCAGCTCTTCAAATCCAGATTAGTCAGGTCCAAAGCTTAAACCAGACATGACCTTGTTCCAGGCGATCCTTCTCGGCATTGTCCAGGGCTTAACTGAATTCATTCCCATCAGCTCGACGGCGCACCTCGTGCTGGCGATGCGCGCGATGGATTTGGCTCTGACGCCGGAACAAGCCACGGCGTCGATGGCGGTGATTCAACTCGGCACGTTGCTGGCGGTGCTGGTTTATTTTGCCGGCGATATCTGGCGAATCACGCGCGCGTTCATCCACGACCATCTGGTGATTCTGAAAGACGGCCGGCGCGATCAGTTCAACCGCGAGAATGAACATGCGCGCCTTTCAACCGATGCGTGGCTCGGCTGGCTGATTATCATCGGCACAATTCCGGTCGTTATTGTCGGCCTCACTTTTAAGAAACAGATAGAAGGGTCGTTTACAAAGAATCTTTGGATCATCGCGACGATGATGATCCTCGTCGCGCTGCTATTGATCGTGGCTGAGGTGGTGGGCAAAAGAAAAAGGCGACTTCAGGATCTCGGTCTTGGTGACGCGCTGGCCGTCGGTTTGGCTCAATGCCTTGCTTTGATTCCGGGATCGAGCCGGTCGGGTTCGACGATGATGGCGGGACTATTTGTCGGCCAAACACGCGAGACGGCCGCGCGGTTCTCCTTTCTCCTGTCAATTCCGGCAATCGCCGCCAGCGGCGTGTTGGAATTATTTGAGGCGATAAACACGCTGCCGCCGGGAAGCCTGGTTAATCTCGCGGCCGGCACCGTGGTGAGCGCGATTGTCGGTTACCTTTCGATCTGGTTTCTGCTTCGTTTTCTGCGGACGCACTCGACCGGAGTTTTCATCGGATATCGCATTCTGGTTGGGGGAGCGATCCTGGTCATGCTGCTGACGGGCCGGTTGACGGGGCTCTGATTTGGACTGGTCCGGCTTGACGCGGCTTTGTAGTAGTAGGCTTAGGGTAGGAAGCTAAAGAGGCCGCAAGCCGCAGCACTCCAAATAATTAGCCCTTCCGCAAAACAACAAGTAAACTCCCGCCATGACCCCCGCGCGCGCGATTGAGAAGCGGCCGAAGAAGTGGATTCTGCGCTCGCGCGACGCTGCTGAAGTCCGCGAATTCGCCAGGGAACTGGGCGTCTCGCCGATAGTCGCCGGCCTGCTCTTGTCACGCGGTTATGGAAACTTAGCGGCCGCGGAACGCTTCTTAAAACCCGCTCTTGAACAGCTTCACGATCCGATGCGTATGCGAGGAATGACGGAAGCCGTCGCCCGCGTACTCAAGGCCATCGATCATCAAGAACCGATTCTGATTTACGGCGATTACGATGTGGACGGCACAACGGGCACGGCGGTGTTGCTGCGCGCGTTGCGGATGCTCGGCGCGACGTGCGGCTATCACGTGCCGCATCGCTTTACCGAAGGGTACGGCATTCAACAACCTGCGCTGGAGAAGGCGGCGAGCGAAGGTTACAAGCTGGTGGTCAGCGTCGACTGTGGTATTCGCGCGCATGAACCGCTGGTTTGGGCGCGCGAGCATGGGCTCGACGTCATCATTACCGATCATCATCTGCCCGACGAAGATGAAGGCGCGCCGCCCGCGTTCGCGGTGCTGAATCCGAATCAGCACGATTGCAGTTATCCCGACAAGAACCTCGCCGGTGTGGGCGTCGCTTTCAAGCTGGTGCACGCGTTGTTTCGCGAGCGGGGGCGCGAATCAGTTGTGCCGGGCTTCCTGAAGATGGTTGCGATCGGCACAGTTGCCGACGTCGCGAAACTCGTTGGCGAGAATCGCGCGATTGTCGCGCTCGGCCTTTCGGATTTGCCGAAAGCTGTGAACTGCGGCTTGCGCGCGCTGATCGAGATTGCCGGTTGCGGCGATGGCGCAGAAGTGAACGCATACGACCTTGGCTTTCGCATCGGCCCGCGTATAAACGCCGCCGGTCGCATGGATGCAGCCAGCGCGGTCGTCGATTTGTTCAATGCGACAGATCGAGAGGAAGCGCGTCGATTGGCTGAACATCTAGACACGCGCAACCGCGAGCGCATGGAGATGCAGCGCGAGATTTTCAATCGCGCGGTCGAAGAGTTCGAAACCGGCAGTGATCGCGCCTCGCAGACGCACGTGGCGGTGATTGCCGGTGACGGGTGGCATCGCGGCGTTATCGGTCTGGCGGCGTCCAAAATTGCCGAGCGATTGCATCGCCCCTGCGTCGTTATTTCGTTCGAGGACGACATGGGCCACGGATCCGCGCGCAGCATCGAGGCGTACCATCTGTTCAATGGCCTGACGGCCTGCAGCGACCTGTTTGAGAAATTCGGCGGGCATTCGCATGCGGCCGGGCTTTCGATTCGTCGCGAATGTGTGGCGGAATTTCGACGCCGCTTGAATGAACATGCGGCGTCGTGTTTGACTGAAGATGACTTGACGCCGGCGATCACAATTGATGCGGAAGTAGGCGCGAACGATTTGACCTTCGCGCTGTCGCAGGATTTGCGGCAGATGGAGCCGTTTGGCGCCGGAAATCCGCGTCCGGTGTTCCTGACGCGCGGGCTGCGCGTGCTTGGCGATCCAAAGGTAATAAAGGCGCAGCATCTCAAGTTCCGCGTCGCCGGCGAGAACAATCGGCCGGTGGAAGCGATTTGGTGGCGAGGAGTTGAAGACTCGGCAGCAACGCCACAGCCCGGTCAGCGCATCGATCTTGCTTACGAGTTCGAGGCGCAATCGTGGATGGGCGATATCAGATTGCAGTTAAATGTTCGTGACATGAAGGCAGCAACAACTGAGATTGTTTAGCGGCGGGCTACCGCCCGCCGTTTATGAACCAGGCCCGGCGGGCAGTAGCCCGCGGCGAAACAATCGACTCGATCTTAAATGGAAGCCGTTAACCGCAAAAGACGAATCAGTGCCGTTGACTTGCGCGCGCGCGTGCCGGCCATCGCCCGCGCGCTGGCGCTGTTTCTGTTAATCGCGGGCTCAATTTTCGTCGGCGTGTCTTATTACAAGATGCGCAACAACACTCCGTTTCGCTTGCGATCGGAAGCGCCCGCCCTCTCAAAAGAAATCACCGGCATCATCAACGGATACGAGCAGCGCGTCACCAAAGACAACCGGCTCTATATCTGGCTGCGGGCCGCGCGCGATGTAACCTACGCTGATGGTCATCACGAGCTGGAACAGGTCAATCTCCAGGTCTTTCCCGCGAACAGTGCGAAGCCGGATCTCATCACTGCCGACCGAGCGCTCTACGATCAAGCGAACGAATTGATTCAGTTCAACGGCAACGTGCAGATTGAAACGCACGAAGCCCTGAAGGTGAAGACGGATGCACTGCTCTACCATCAGAAACAAGAGATGGGTGAAACGTCTTCGCCGATTACGTTTGAGCGCGAAAATATTTCAGGTAAATCTACGGGCGCAGTCGTCGACGATAGGAACAAACGACTCGAATTGAAGAACGATGTTGAAATCACCGTCGCACCGGAAGCCACGAACAACGCGAATTTAAAAGGCGCGCGGGCAAAGCCGGTAACGATCCGTTCAAAGCAAGCCGTTTTCGAGCAGGGGTCAATGCGTCTGATTTTCTCAGGCGGCGCCACGGCCGAGCAGGAACAGGACATCATGAGCGGAGAAACGTTAACCGCGAATCTCAATGCTGAGAAAAAGCTTCAGAAGCTCGAGATGCGCGGCAACTCGTATTTGCGTTCGCTGACTGAAGGACATGCGGCGGAAGCTCACGCAATCGACATCGACTTTTATCTTGACGCAAATCAGCAATTGCAGCGCGCTTACGCAGTTCGCGACATTCGCGCGCAAACGCTGAATGCGGATTCGGACGTGCAGCTTTCCGGCGCGAACATTTTGGACATCAACTTTCAGGCGCAGGGTGACCGCAGCGTCATAAAAGAGATGAAGAGCGAGGGACGCTCAGTCGTGAATCTGTCGGCCCCGAAAACGCGAGCAAGCGATCCGCGCGCCGCGAGCAAGCGTTTGACTGCGGACTCGATCAAAATGATCTGGCGACTGAAAGGCAAAGACCTGGAAAAGGCCGAAGCGGCCGGCAATGCCGAGTTGTACGTTGAGCCGGTGCAGAAAACGGCGAAGGCCGACGCGAAGACTTTGACCGCGACGCGGTTCGACTGTGATTTCTTTGAGGTGGGCAACATCACGCGAAATTGCGTCGCGACCGGGGGAGCCAAAGCGGTCATTCAGCCTTATCAAACGAGTGACAAACGTGGGACGAGAACTATCACGTCGCAGAAAATGAATGCTGACTTCGTCCGCGAAACACAGGACGTAGAGAAGGTCGATGCGACGGGCGAAGCGAAGTTTAACGAGCTGGATCGCAATGGAACTGCTGACGCGGCCGTCTACACGGCGGCAGATGAAACTATTCGTTTGCGCGGCGGTGAACCCACCGTTTGGGATTCGCGCGCGCGCACTCAAGCCGTCGAGATCGATTCGAATAACTCGACCCGCGTCTCTTACTGTCGCGGAAAAGTCCAGACGACCTACTACAGCCAGGAACAAACAAACGGGGCTGCGCCTTTCCGCAAGGTGAAGAGTCCCGTGTATCTGCTCGCCGATCGCGCCGAGATTACCCATGATTCCGGCAACGCGACATACACCGGCAACGGACGGATGTGGCAGGACGATAACTTCGTCCGCGGCGATGTCATCAATCTTTATCGAGAACAAAAGCAGATGGATGCGCGCGGACACGTCCAGACCGCGCTCTATCAGGCAAAGCAAAAAACGGGCAGCACCATCAATGTGGTGCCGGTGTTCGTGACGTCGGAGTACATGCGTTACTCGGATGCCGAGCGCGTGGTGCACTACGAAACCAACGTCGACATTAAGCAGGGAACTGACCGCATGACAGCGGGCGTTGCCGACGTTTACCTGCAAAAGGAAGTTAACGAACTTGAGAGAGTGATCGCGCAACGCAACGTGGTGTTGATTCAACCCGGCAAGCGAGGGACAGGTGATTGGTGTCAATACACGGCCGTTGATGAAGTTGCGGTTTTGAAGGGGAAGCCGGCCCACGTCGAAGATGCCGAACAAGGATCAACCGACGGCAATCGTTTGACCATGTACCGGCGCGAGAATCGCGTCGTCGTTGACGACCCGGGTGGCTCGCAATCGCCGGGGCGGGTGCGCTCGACGCATCCGATTAAGAAAACTCCTTAACCGCTCCAGAAGTCGTTTAGGGCGGGCCACCGCTTGCCGAATTTGGGGTAGTAGCCCCGCTAAACGATTTGGTTTTTTGTGAAGCCAATTACACAACCTGATTCGCTCGGCCACTGGGGTCCCTACGGCGGGCGGTTCGTGCCTGAAACGCTGATGGCGCCGCTGGAAGAACTAACGGCGGCCTATGAATCTGCGCGCGCGGACGAGAATTTTCAAAACGAACTCAACAAGCTGTTATGCGACTACGCTGGCCGGCCTACTCCGCTTTTCTTTGCGCAACGTTTGACTGAGCGTTCGGGCGGCGCCCGCATTTATCTCAAGCGCGAAGATCTTCTTCACACCGGCGCTCACAAAATTAACAATACGCTGGGCCAGATTCTGCTGGCGGGGCGCATGGGCAAACGCCGCATCATCGCGGAGACTGGCGCCGGTCAGCACGGCGTCGCCACTGCGACAGTCTGTGCCTTGTTCGGACTGCAATGCGTCGTTTACATGGGCGCCGAAGACATGAAGCGTCAGGCGTTGAATGTTTTCCGCATGCAGCTCATGGGCGCCGAAGTTCGTGAAGTCGATGGCGGCTCACGCACTTTGAAAGACGCCATCAACGAAGCTCTGCGCGATTGGGTGACGAATGTTGAGGATAGTTACTACCTGCTGGGAAGCGCGCTGGGGCCACATCCATATCCTTTGATGGTGCGCGACTTTCAAAGTGTCATCGGACGTGAAACGCGTGAACAAATTCTCGAAAAGGAAGGACGCCTGCCGGATTGCCTGGTCGCCTGCGTGGGTGGCGGGTCGAATTCAATCGGCATGTTCCACCCGTTCTTATCTGATGAATCGGTGCGTATGATTGGCGTCGAGGCCGGCGGCATGGGGGGCGAAATCGGGCAACACGCGGCGCGATTCAATGCGAATGGCGGTGGTCGACCAGGAGTTCTCCAGGGCACCATGAGTTACGTTTTGCAGGATGAGCGCGGACAAATCGCGACGACGCATTCAGTCTCGGCGGGACTCGATTATCCATCGATTGGGCCGGAGCATGCGTATCTTCATGACCAGCATCGCGTCGAATACACTTCGGTGACTGACGATGAAGCGCTGGCGGCCTTCAAAACGTTATCGCGTTTGGAAGGAATCATTCCGGCGCTGGAATCGGCGCACGCCGTCGCGCACGCGATGAACGTCGCGCGTGAATTGAAATCCGAAGAAATTCTGATTGTGAATCTTTCTGGTCGCGGTGATAAAGACGTCGACAGTGTTCGCGATGCTCTGCCGTCCCGTTAGCCACAAAATGTTTACAGTCAAAAGGCTGCTCTGAATTTGAGGCAGCCTCGTGAGGGGCGTAATTCTGCGGCTCCTACGGGGCTGTGTTGTTGGGTTGGACGGGAGCTATAAACATCAGGCTCCTACGGAGCCATGAATGTCACGGATCGCTGCCACATTTGAGGCTCTCAAACGCAACGACAAGAAGGGCTTCATTCCTTTCATCACCGCCGGCGACCCTGATCTCGGCACTACGGAAGAGTTAATTCTCGAACTCGCACGCGCTGGTGCCAGCGTCATCGAGCTCGGCGTCCCGTTCAGCGATCCGATGGCTGATGGGCCGGTGATTCAAAGAGCTTCTGAGCGCGCCTTGCGACATGGCTTTGGTTTGGCCGCTATCCTGGACGTGGTGCGCGCTGTCCGAAAGCAGACGACAGTGCCCATCGTTCTGTTCAGCTATTTCAACCCGCTTCTGCAATTCGGCCTGGAGAAACTTGCTCGCGAAGCTGAACACGCGGAAATCGACGGCATTCTCGTGACCGATCTGATTCCGGAGGAGGCCGGCCGCTTCTCGGCGATGCTGCGCGCTCATGATATTGACCTAATCTTTCTGGCGGCGCCCACTTCGACCGATGCTCGTTTGCAGATGATTGCCGAACGCGCCAGCGGGTTCGTCTACGCTGTGTCGCGTGCGGGAGTTACGGGCGCTCGCGAAAAAATGAGCGCGGAGGCGGAGAAACTAGTCGTTCGCCTGCGTGGATTTTCTGACCTGCCGGTCGCCGTCGGCTTCGGCATCTCAAGGCCCGAACATGTCCAGGATGTTTGGCGTTATGCTGATGCCGCGGTCGTCGGATCAGCGATTGTCCAGGTCATTGAGCAGCATGCCGGTGAGCCCAACATGGTCGGTAAAGTTGGTCAGTTTGCCGGATCGTTGGTAGCTAAAATCTAGGCATCGACCAAAGCGGCGCTACTGGAGTATGCTGGCGCGGCACTGTTGGATTCTTGATGATTCGACGCGCGCTCTCACTCCCCATCGGGAGGCGCAGAGAGGGCTGCCGAGACGCGCAGTCTAAACGCTTCCACCCTCCCGAAATAATCCGTGTTGCACACATGAAACTCTGTTCCATTCCCGCTTGAGTTGTGTTATCCTCCGCTCGTGTCAGGATCCCGACAAGTCGGGATAGCGACGGTCTTGAGCGGTCGTGGACGTGAAAACACAAATTGAGCTAACGAAGAGGAGCAGAAGAAAGAGATGCCCATGTCAGAAGACAGAATTGCAGATCGCAGTCGCGCCATTGAAGCCGCGCTGCTCAACATTGAAAAGCGTTTCGGCAAAGGATCGATCATGCGTCTAGGCGAGCGTGACGTTTCGGACGTGCCGGCGATTTCGACGACGTCGCTGTCGCTGGACGCGGCGATTGGGATTGGTGGAGTGCCACGCGGACGCATCGTTGAGATTTATGGGCCGGAGAGTTCGGGTAAATCCACGCTGGCGATGCATATCGTGGCGCAAGCGCAATTGGCCGGAGGCGTCGCCGCTTACATTGACGCTGAACACGCCATGGACGCCCAATATGCTGAGAAACTCGGCGTGAATGTCGATGACATGCTGATTTCACAGCCCGACTCAGGCGAACAGGCCCTGGAAATCGCCGAGGCGCTCGTGCGATCGAATGGCGTCGATGTCATCGTCGTGGATTCTGTGGCCGCGCTCGTGCCGCGCGCGGAGCTCGACGGCGAGATGGGCGATTCGCTTCCCGGTCTGCAGGCGCGCCTGATGTCTCAGGCATTGCGCAAGCTGACCGCGATTGTCTCCCAGTCAAACACCTGCTTCATCTTCATCAATCAGATCCGTGAAAAGATCGGCGTGATGTTCGGCAGTCCCGAAACGACTACCGGCGGACGCGCGCTGAAGTTCTATTCGTCTCTGCGTCTGGACATTCGTCGCATTGGCGCCATCAAAGACGGCGACCGCGTGGTCGGCAACCGCACCAAGGTCAAAGTCGCAAAGAACAAAGTCGCACCGCCATTCCGCGAATGCGAATTCGACATCATGTACGGCGAGGGAATTTCGCGCGAGGGCGATTTGCTCGATCTCGCTACTGCGAATCGCGTGGTCGAAAAAAGTGGCGCGTGGTTCTCTTACAAAGGCGACCGCCTGGGCCAGGGCCGTGAGAATTCAAAACAGACTCTGAAAGATCATCCGGAATTGCTGCGCAAGATTGAGAACGATGTGAAGCGTGCCTTGGGATTTCCGGTGCGTGAAGAAGCCGCTGCGCCGAACGGTGGCGAGCAAAAGAAAGCTGCGGCAGCAGGCGAGAAGAAGTAGGGCGACAATGGAGTCAGTACCGGGAGCGGACCGGGGTCCCCGCGCGGGCAGCCGGCGTGGGGTGGTGGTAGCGACCGGGTCACGGCAGGCATCTTCGGCGTTATGCAAAGACCCGGTCGTTACCGCTCCTGGTACTGACCTCACCTTTACAGTCCTCCCATAATCTCCGCATAATCCGCGCGGCGATTTCATGAGCGAATCAATTCTGATTAAGAACGGCACGATTGTGACGATGGATTCTGAAAATTCCATCGTGCGCGGCGATCTGTTGATTCGCGAGGGACGAATTGCGGCGGTCGGAGAGCAGAATACAAGCAGCGCTGATGAAGTTATCGATGCTGAAGGTTGCGCCGTCCTGCCTGGATTTATTCAGACGCATATTCATCTTTGTCAGACTCTCTTTCGCGGAGCGGCCGACGATTTGTCGCTCATCGATTGGCTGAAAAAGCGCATCTGGCCGATGGAAGCGGCGCACACTCCGCAGTCAATTCGCGCATCGGCGCGTCTGGGAATAGCAGAACTAATCAAAGGCGGAACAACGTGCGCGCTGACAATGGAAACTGTAAGCCACACCGAAGAAGTCTTTCGCGTGGTTGAAGAAACGGGATTCCGGGCCACCGTCGGCAAGTGCATGATGGACAAGGGAGAGGACACTCCACCGGCACTGGCTGAAAGAACTCAGGACTCGATCGATGAATCGCTCCAGCTGATCGATCAGTGGCACGGTAAGGCGGACGGTCGCATTCGCGTTTGCTTCGCGCCGCGATTCGCAGTCAGTTGCACGCGCGAGCTGCTTACAGAAGTGGCGAAGCTGGCACGCGAGCGAGGCGTGATGATTCACACGCACGCATCCGAAAACATGGCCGAGTGTGAAATGGTCGAGAACGAAACCGGTTTGCGGAATATCGTATATCTGGATTCGTTAGGCGTTTCAGGCCGGCACGTTTTGTTGGCGCACTGCGTCCACGTCAGTGATCGTGAATTCGAAACGCTGCAAAAAACGCAAACGAACGTGGCGCATTGTCCTTCGTCGAACTTGAAGCTTGGTTCCGGAGTCGCGCCAGTGACGGCGATGCTCGAACGCGGGATTTCAGTCTCGCTGGGTGCTGACGGAGCGCCCTGCAACAACCGCCTCGATATGTTTACCGAGATGCGAACCGCGGCGCTGCTGCAAAAAGTTCTACACGGACCCGAGGTGCTGCCGGCGGGGCGCGCGTTGCGCATAGCAACGATCGACGGCGCGCGGGCGCTGGGTGTGGGTGACGAAATCGGCAGCATCGAAGCCGGTAAACGCGCTGACGTGATCATAGTTAATCTGAATCGCCTGCATGCAGCGCCCGAAACCGATGTCGTCTCTTCCGTAGTTTACTCAGCGCAGTCGAGCGACGTGCGGACCACGATTATTGACGGCCGCATCGTCATGCGCGACGGCGAGTTGCAGACAATGAACGAAGCCGAAGTGATCGCCGACGCCAATCGCGAAGCGAAGTCGTTGTCTGAGCGAGCAAACCTACCTACATCCGTTTAGAGGCGGGCTATTGCCCGCCCGTGATGCGCAAGAAGCTGGCGGGCGGTAGCCCGCCTCTAAAACCATCTATGGGTTTAAGATCGATCACAATCCCGGCGTTCGCGAAAATCAATTGGAGCTTGCGCGTTCCCGGCAAGCGGGCAGACGGTTACCACGAAATCGACACGGTCCTGCAGACCATCAGCCTTCACGACACACTAACTTTCGAAGAAACCAATGACGACGTCATACGGTTGTGGTGCGACGATCAGTCGGTTCCTGCTGATAAAACCAATCTCGTCTGGCGGGCCGCAGCGGCGCTGCGCGAACGCTATTCGATCAGACGGGGAGTCAGGGTTTGTCTCGAAAAACGCATTCCAGCGGAAGCTGGTCTGGGTGGTGGATCGTCTGACGCGGCCGCAACGCTGCTCGCCCTGGCATTACTGTGGAAAATCGAAATTTCAGCAGACGATCTTGCCCTGGTAGCCGAAGGTCTCGGTTCGGACGTGCCCTTCTTTCTTCACGGAGGCACCGCGCGCGCGACAGGTCGTGGCAATCTAGTTGAATCACTCGAAGATTTGCCGAAGCACCTTCTTGTCATCAAACCGAACGCGAGTATTTCCACTGCAAAAGCGTACGGTATGCTGAATCGGGCAGCCTTGACATCCTCTGACTCGAAACCTATTCTACTTCGTTCGCAGGCGAGCGACTCTTCCGCTTCAATCGATTTGAATTCGCTGCACAACGATTTCGAGCCGGTAGTTTTTCAGCTTGAACCGGAGATCGAACGTGCGAAAGTCGCCTTGCTGAAATCCGGAGCAGGCGCGGCCATGCTCAGCGGCAGCGGCTCAGCGGTATTCGGGATTTTTGAAAATCAGGACGCTCAGGAGCGCGCCATTCAGGCGATCGAACTCGAAACTGGTTGGCGCGCGTTTCCTTGTAAGACGGTTGGGCGCAACCGCTATCGAAGCGCGATGGGCGCGGCGGGCGAAATCTCGTGATTTGGTCTTGTACTAGACCGATAATGTTGGGGCGTCGCCAAGTGGTAAGGCACCGGTCTTTGGATCCGGCATTCGTAGGTTCGAATCCTTCCGCCCCAGCCAATTTTTCCACGTAGCACAGACTTCAGTCTGTGGATCCAAGCGTGAGGATTAAAACTCACAGACTGAAGTCTGTGCCACTAGTTAATGAGCACCACCGGCGGCATAAAAGTCTTTTCCGGTAATGCGAATCGCGCTCTGGCAAAAGAGATTTGCCACGAGCTGCACTGCGATTTGGGCAGCGCCCAAACCGCGCGCTTTTCGGACGGCGAGTTCAATTTTCAGATTGAAGAGAACGTTCGCGGTGCGGACGTTTTCATTGTGCAGCCGACGTGCCCGCCGACTGACTCTCATTTGATGGAGTTGCTGGTGATGCTGGATGCGTTCAGGCGTTCATCGGCTGAGCGGCTGACGGCGGTGCTGCCCTATTACGGGTACGCGCGCTCTGACAAAAAGGATCGGCCGCGCGTGCCAATCGCGGCAAAGATGGTCGCGAATTTGATTCGCACCGCCGGCGCCGATCGCATTGTGACGATGGATTTGCACGCCGCGCAGATCCAGGGGTTCTTTGATATTCCAGTGGATCACTTGTACGCAGCGCCGGTGATGATTCGGCACTATCTCGAGAATCGGATGCCGAATCTGACGGTTGTAGCGCCGGATACAGGTGGGGCCGAACGTGCCCGGGCTTACGCGAAACGGCTGGATGCGGAACTGGCCCTGTGCGATAAGCGCCGGGACAAGCCGAACGAGGCCGAAATCATGAACGTTGTCGGCGACGTGCAAGGCCGTAACTGCTTGATTGTCGATGACATGTGCGACACCGGCGGGTCGATCACGAAGGTCGCAAAAGCATTGAAAAAAGCAGGTGCGGAACGCGTCCACGCATGCTTCACGCACCCGGTACTTTCGGGCCGCGCGGCCATGCACCTGGAGGCTTCGGACATCGAGCAGATTGTAGTTACGAACACAATTCCGCTAAACTCTAAGGCAGCCGAGCTCAAGAACATTACGGTTCTTAGTATTGCGCCTCTTTTGGCGAAGGCAATTAAGTCGATCCATGAAGAGACTTCGGTTTCTTCGCTCTTCGTATGAAGGGCAAAAACTGAACAGCTTTTAGCCGTCAGCTCTCAGCTTTCAGTAAAACAATTTGAGATAGTCGCGAGCGGAACATCGACTAGTTTCGTGTTCTCGCTTGCTGATAGCTGAACGCTGAAAACTGACAGCTTTATTTTTGGAGAGCAATCATGGCAGAGAAGAAAGACATTGTAATCAAAGCGCAGGCGCGTGAAGGACGTGGGAAGAATGATTCGCGCCGCGCGCGTCGCAACGGACAAGTCCCCGTGGTCATCTACGGCGGCGAGGGCGAAAGCGTAGCGGCGTTGGCGCAGCTCAGCGAACTGGCCGCGATCCTTCGCTCGGACACCGGACGCAACACGATTTTCACGGTGGATGTCGAGGGCGTGGGTGCGAGCGAAGTCATGTTCGCGGATCGCCAGATTGATCCGGTGCGCATGCGGCTGGTTCATGCGGATTTCAAACGACTGGTCAAGGGCGAGAAGATCGAAGCGACAGTTCCGCTGCGACTGGTTGGCGAGCCGCTTGGCGTGCGCGAGGAGTCGGGCGTGCTCGAGCAGATCGTGCGCAACATCGACATTCGTTGTGAGCCGCGCGAGATTCCTGAACACATAGACGTCGACGTGACGAATCTCGGGGTGCACGACGTGCTGCACGTTTCCGACATTCCGGTCGCGGCGGGGATAGAAATTCTCGAATCTCCCGAAACCGTAATCGCTACGGTCGGACTGGTGAAGGAAGAAGTCGTCGAAGCTGCGCCGGTGGAAGGCGAGGCGCCGGCCGAACCCGAAGTCATCGGCAAGGGCAAGAAGGAAGACGAAGGCGAGGGCGAAGACGCCAAGTCGTGACATTGCCGATCCGGTTAGAGTACCAACTTCAGTTGGGCTCTTACTTGCGAAAAGCCCGACTAAAGTCGGTACTCTGAACGCACGCAATTGGCAATGCGGTTAATCGTTGGATTAGGAAACCCGGGCGAAGAGTACACGTGGACGCGCCACAACCTGGGTTTCATGTTGATTGACAAGTTGGCTGCGGCAGCAGATGTGACCGTCAAGCGGCGCGAATGTCGGTCCCTGATTGGGTCGGCGGTGATTGAGGGTGAACGTGTCCGGCTGGTGAAGCCGCAAACGTTCATGAACTTGAGCGGCGAAGCGGTCGCAGGTTTGCTCGCGAAAGAAAATGTTGACGACACATCGCGGGACTTGATCGTCATCAGTGATGATTTGGCCTTGCCGTTCGGCACGATTCGTTTGCGCGAGCGTGGCAGCGCCGGCGGGCACAACGGACTGAAGTCGATTATCGGGGCAATTGGCACAAACGAGTTCATCCGGCTGCGGATTGGAATCCAGCCGGATCATCCGGTTAGTGACTCGAAAGCTTTCGTGCTTGAGAATTTTCGAAAGCCGCAGCGGGCTGAAGTTGAAAAGATTTTAGACAAGGCCGCTGAAGCCGTGCATTCGGTTTTGCGGGACGGCATCCGGAAAGCGATGTCGCTTTTTAACTAGTGAATGGTAAATCGTAAATGGTGAATGGATGTGTGAATTAGGACCGTCGTTCTATTCACCATTTACCATTCACGATTTACCAGTTTTGGAGGATTAGCGTGGCAGAACAAAGAAGTTACGAAATAGTTTTTATCATCAACCCTGACGCGGAAGATGCTGAAGTGATGCGGCTGACTGAAGCCGCGCAGAAGATCATCACCGACCAGGGCGGCAGCATCGTCAAGACCGAAATGATGGGCAAACGCCGTCTCGCTTACGAGATCAATCATCAGCGCGATGGCGTTTACGTGCTGCTTGAGGTTGAAGGTTCGGGCCGCGAGATCGCCGAGTTTGAGCGCCGTATGCGCGTGAACGATCGGGTCCTGCGTTACATGACTGTGCGCGTTGACGAATATCGGCGCCGCGCGCAGAAGTTGAAAGACCGTCGCGCGCGCAAGGCTGAGCGGCGTCCGACGGGCGGCAAGGCCAAGGCGGAAGTAAACGCGAACGATGACGACGCAGAGTCGGGAGTCGAAGCGGCCGCGTAGCGTGAAGTCACGACCGCCGGGTAGGGGCGGCATTGGAAGCGAACTTATAAGGAACGAAGATATGTCATCAAACTTTGAAGAGCGCGACAGCCCGTTTGGTTTTGAACGGGAATACGAACGAGCCGGCATGCCCGGCCGTGGTCCACGCCGCATGCAGCGGCGAAAGATTTGCCGGTTTTGCATCGACAAGGTCGATTACATCGACTTTAAGGACGTGAAGCTCTTGCAGTCCTACACGCCGGAACGCGGCAAGATTCTGCCCCGGCGGATTTCCGGCGTGTGCGCGACGCATCAACGTATGCTGGCCGAAGCCATCAAGCGCGCGCGCAATATCGCGCTGCTGCCGTACGCGGCTGATTAACAGTTTTGTGGCACAGACTTCAGTCTGAGAATCCGATTGGGAATCAAGACGGAAACTGGCCACTTCGATGAGGAGTTTTCATGGGAAACAAACAAGTTCTTTTACGCGAAGACATCGATAACCTCGGCGCGCGCGGCGAAATCGTGCGCGTCAAAGCCGGCTATGCGCGCAACTATCTGCTGCCGCGAAATCTCGCGGTCGAAGCGACTGCCAGTAACGTTAAGCAAATTGAAGGCGAGCGCGCGGCGCTGATGAAGCGCGAAGCGAAAGAGCGCTCGTCGGCTGAAGGGCAGGCCGATCAGTTGCGCAATCTGGCGCTCAAGTTCGAACGCAAAGTTGGCGAAGCGGGCGTCCTGTACGGCTCAGTCACGTCGATGGACATTGCGCACTCGCTGGAAGAGCAGGGTTACAAGATCGATCGTCGCAAGATCGCTCTCCGTGAGCCGCTCAAGCGGTTCGGCAATTACACAGTTCCGGTTCGTCTGCATCGTGAAGTCACGGTGGAACTGCCCGTCAGCGTGGTTGGCGAGGGCGGCGTCGAAGTGAACGTTGAGGCGCTACAGGCCGAAGCGGGGACCGCGGGCGACGCAGCTCCGGAACCTGCGAACGAACTCACGAACGAGTCTGCGAACGAGTCTGCGAACGAAGACGCCAGCTGATCTTCGGTCCCCATTTTCATAACTGCGAGTAATTAGGGCCCTGCGTTAAATGCGCAGGGCTCTTCTTGCTTTGATTACCCCTTGTCTCTCTGGCCAGATCCTGCTACACAGTGAGGCCGACAATCGATTGAGGTTTGGCCGAATCGATTCTCAGGCTCGAGTGTTCCCAGGAAATTTCATACCGAGAGTCCTTTTCACGCTGCTGGCCCTGACCTCTGCGTCTGCGCCGTCGTGGGCACAAGAACCCAATGCGAACGAAATACTGAATAAAGTGGCAGCCACTTACGCGTCCTGTCGCAGCTATTACGATGAGGGAACGATTAAATCGGGGTCGAAGGCATTTGGCAGCGGATATTTTCGCACCACATTTGTAAGGCCCAATCACTTAGCGTTTGAATTATGGTTGAGTCGTGAGGATAAGGAGAGCGGACGGGGCTGGGTGGTGTGGAAGAACGGGGACGCGGTCAATAGTTGGCTGCCCCGATATATTCAACCCGGCTTTAGCAACCGACGCGAAGCGCCGCTGGATCTGGCGCTTGAACGAATCGCGTTTCCATCTGCGGGTGGGTCGCTCACTATTTCGCCGTTGCTGCTTCCTGATTTATTCCGCACAAGTGATCTGCTCTCATCGATGTCTGACGTCCGGCTGGCTGGACTGGACAAGGTCGACGGCCGCGAAACATTTCGCCTCGAAGGAATGGTGTGGCGAACGCAACCGATCAAACTCTGGATTGATAAGACCCAGTACGTAATCGTTAAGCTATCCCGCAAAGTGTCCTTCGGAGATTCCGAAGTTGAATCAACCGTTCTCTTCAAACCAAAACTCAATCCCGATCTTTCGCCTGAGAGTCTGCAGCTCAAGATGCCAGAGCACCGCGCGATAGCTCCCTTGCCAGGTAGTACGGCGACGTCATCACATTCGATTGTGCCAACCCTGGCGCCGCCGGCCGGCCGAAGGTTCGGATCGAGCCTCGTTCTAAGCCCAGGTGAACGCGCCTTCCGTTCTGAGAAAAAGGCCGCCGACGAAGACGATGTGGTTCGCGTGGACACGGATTTGGTAGTGGCGGCGGTGCTGGTGCTGGACGCCGAGGGCAAGATTGTGAGGGGCTTGAGCAAAGAAGACTTCATCGTGAAAGAGGATGACGGGTTGCAGCAGGTGGCCAGTGTTTCTATGGGCGACAGCCAGGATGTGCCGCGGTCAATTGTCCTCGTCATTGACTACAGCGGCAGCCAATTGCCTTATATCAAGACCAGTATCGAAGCCGCCCAGATGCTGGTGGACAAGCTAAATCCGAAAGACCGGATGGCAGTGGTAACGGATGACGTGAACCTTCTGGTTGATTTCACTAGCGACAAAGACTTGCTGAAAAAGCGTCTGGAAACTCTCAAAGAGAGCGCTCTGTCGGGCGCACTCGGCGCGAGCGACCAATACGACGCGTTGCTCGCGACAATGACTGAGCTCTTCAGCCCGGAAGACGCTCGGCCAATTATTATTTTTCAGACAGACGGCGATGAACTCGAATCGCTCAAAGGCGGCTCGCCTCAGCCATATAATGCATATTCGCTTCCGCGCAAGTTCGGCCTTGAAGATATTTTGTCGGCGACGGAGAGGTCTCGCGTCACCGTCTATTCGGTGATTTCGGGCGTCCGGTTTTTCGGTGTCCCGCAAGCGGAGTTGCTTCAGCGTGCTGAGGCCGATTTGAGAAACCGCAACAAAGCCAACGGGCAACTGCAACGGACCTTAAACAATTCGTCCGGGCGTGCCGAGCCGACGAAGCTGCCGGATGAGATTCTCCAACGGCAGGCAAACACATGGCTGCGCCGTCACACAGCTCTGGCAGCAGTGGCGAGATTTACCGGGGCGTGGACCGAGTTTTTGGAAGAACCGAGCCAGGCCGACGAAATCTACACCCGCATCCTCACGGATATTGATCGTCGTTACGTCATTGGTTATTACCCGACGAATCGTGCGCGCGACGGTAAGCGCAGAAAAGTCCACATTGAGATCCGCAATCACCCTGAATACATGGTTTGGGGGCAAAAGACTTACTTTGCGCGCGAAGAGCGGTAATGATCGGAAGGGGCGGTATTAGACCACTCGATCAGCTTAAGGAGGAGTGGTGGATCAGAATGATTATCTCCCAGTGCCCAATCTTGTGTGTCGTGAGTGCGGAGTTTTGCTGCATGTGACCGCTACGGAGAACAGGCCAGTGAGTGAATTCTACGTGTTACATTCTAAGGGTGCTTGCCCGCTGAGCGCAGACTGGATCAGAATTGATGCAAAAGGACAGGTGCTGGAGAAAATAGAGTCCGGAGCTGACTGGCAGTAGCCAATTAGGTCGGTCCTCTCAAAAAAAACAGCTCAACGGGCAAAAAAAGTGGCGCACATGCTCGCTAACGGATACCCTTTTGTTTCCTCATACTCTTAACGATGGCAACCCCAGATCCTGTTCGCGATCCAGTTCTTGAACGTTCGCTGCCCAGTAGCTCTGATACGGAGCGAGCGCTACTTGGCTCAATTCTTCTGGACAATACTCTCATTGCCCAGGCGATCGAGATGTTGAAGCCGTCGGATTTTTACGTGCCCTCGCACCGCCGGATCTTCACCGCGATGATTGCGTTGTTCGAACGCGGATCCGAGATTAATTCAATTCTTTTAGCTGAGGAACTTCGACGCGACGGTTCACTTGAATCTTCAGGAGGCATGCTCTTTCTCAGCAACCTGGCATTTGGTCTTCCTCACGTAACCAGCTTAGCTGCTTATGCGAAGGTCGTTCGGGGGAAATCGCTTTTGCGACAGCTCGTCAGGGTCGCGAACAAAATTACCGCTGAGGCGCTGGAAGAAGAAGACGAGCCGCAGAACATTCTCGACCATGCCGAGCACGCCATTTTCGCGCTGGCTGACGAACGGATTCGCCAGGGTTTTGAGCACATCAAACATCCGGCTGAGCGCGTGCTGGAAAAGGCCGAATCCGTGGAGCATCGCGATCTGGTTGTGACCGGCGTTGCCACCGGGTTTCGCGGGCTTGATACGCTGACTTCGGGTCTGCAAAAGCAGGATCTCGTCGTGATCGCCGCGCGGCCCTCGATGGGTAAAACGAGCCTCGCGCTCGCGCTGGCGCAGCATGCGGCTATCGAAAGCAACGCTGTCGTCGGCATATTCAGCCTGGAAATGTCCGCGGAAGCTTTGGCGATGCGCATGTTGTGTTCTGAAGCTAACGTCGATGCGCAGAAGTTTCGCAGCGGCTTTCTTTCGAATGAAGAATGGGCGCGCCTTGGGAAAGCGCTCGGCAAGTTGGCGGACGCGCGCATCTTCATCGATGACACGGCGGCGATATCGGTACTCGAAATGCGCGCGAAAGCACGGCGGCTGGCCACTGAGCAAAAGCAGCTCGACCTGATCATGGTCGACTATCTTCAGTTGATGTCGGGCTCGTCGCGGCGGACTGAATCGCGGCAGCAAGAAGTCTCGCAAATCTCGCGCGAGCTGAAGGCGCTGGCGAAAGAGCTCAATGTTCCTTTGATCGCGTTGTCACAGTTGTCCCGCGCGCCGGAGAACCGCACCGATCACCGACCGCAACTTGCCGACCTCCGCGAGTCGGGCGCGATCGAACAGGATGCCGACCTCGTGGCCTTTATTTACCGCGAAGAGGTCTATAACCGCAGCGACGAAAACAAGAATATCGCCGAATTAATCGTGGCCAAGCAGCGCAACGGCCCCACCGACACAGTCTATCTCGCCTTCCTCAATCAATTCGCCAAGTTCACCGATCTGGAACGGGAAGCACTCGGCCAATACCTCAGCCGCTTTGATCGCTCGAAAGGCTCGCCCCGCATCGGTCGCGGTGGCGGCGAGTTCTGATTCATTGATTCGTTGATTCATTTACTGATTGACTCAATAATTCAATTCAATGAATCAATGGAGCGATGGATCAATGAATCAATCGGCCGGTCGTCCAACCTGGGCTGAGATCGATCTCGACGCGCTGGCGCACAACTTTGGTGTGATTCGTGAGCGCGTCGGTCCCGCCGTCAAAATTCTCGCCGCAGTCAAAGCCGACGCTTATGGTCACGGCGCAGTTGAATGCTCGACGCGCCTGGATCGGGAAGGGGTGGATTGGTTTGGCGTTGCTCTGCCGGAGGAGGGGATTGAGTTGCGCAATGCCGGTATCGCAAAGCCGATCCTGTGCATGGGCGGGATTTGGGCCGGGCAGGAAGACGCGTGTATTCAGCAGCATCTCACCCCGGTTGTTTACCGTCTCGACGTGGTCGAGGCGTTAGATCGGGCCGCGAAAGCTGCGGGAACAACTGTTAAGGTTCATCTGAAAATTGACACCGGAATGGGTCGGCTGGGCGTACGAGCCGATGAGGTTCGGGATTTCTGCGCCGCGCTGAAGCGATTCACAAACATTCGCGTTGACGGGCTTATGACGCATTTGGCTTCGGCTGATGATGAAGAGCAGACAGAATTTACAGTCTCGCAGCTGCAACGATTCGAGCAAGCCCTTGCCGCGTTTCGCGATCACGGCTTCGAACCAACTTACATTCATGCGGCCAATTCAGCTGGCCTGTTCACGTTCGCTGAATCGCGAGCCAACATGGTTCGTCCCGGCGGCACGCTCTACGGATTCACCCGTGATGTGCTGCCGGCAACTTCAGTCACGCCCCCTTTGCGTCCCGTGATGTCGCTGTATTCGCGCATCATGCTTTTAAAGCAGGTGCCGAAAGGCGCGAAGCTCGGCTATGGCGGCACATTCGAAACGACGCGAGATTCCGTCATCGCCACAATTCCGATTGGCTACGATGACGGTTACCGTCGGGCGTTCAGCAATCGCGCGCGTGTGATTGTGCGCGGCCAGTTTGCGCCGGTTGTCGGTCGCATCTCAATGGACTTGACGATCATCGACGTGACGGACGTAAGGGATGTGGCGCATGACGATCCGGTAACCTTGCTGGGGAACGACGGTGACTGCTCTATCACGGCCGAAGACCTCGGCGAGCTTGCCGGAACAATTTCCTATGAAATCACGTGCGGCATTAGCGGCCGCGTGCCGAGAGTTTACCGGGATAACGGGGTCTAAAAACGCAAGATGTCAGAAGCTCAAATCAAAGTTAAAGTGACTGACGCCGAAAGCGTCACGGCGGTGTTGTATTCGGCAGCGAGGCAGAAGCGTGCCGGCGTAACACTCGTCCTCGGTCACGGCGCGGGCGCGAATCAGCTGAGCGGATTCATGCGCCTGTTCGCCCGGGGCTTAGCGGAACGCGGAGTAGACGTTGTGACTTTTAACTTCCTCTACACTGAACAAGGACGAAAGATTCCTGATCCCGCCCCGCGACTCGAAGGCTGTTATCGCGCGATCATCGATGCCGCGCTCAAGCACAAAAAGTTGAAAGGCAATCAGCTGGTGATTGGCGGCAAATCGATGGGCGGACGGATCGCCTCGCAAGTCGCAGCTCAGAATGGCGAAAACATCGCCGCCCTTGTCTTCCTTGGCTATCCGCTGCATCCGCCCGGAAGGCCCGACAAAATGCGTTCGGAACATTTGCCGAAGATAAAGGCGCCCATGCTGTTCATGCAGGGCTCCCGCGACGCGTTCGGAACAAAAGTGGAGATCGCGGGCATCATTAAGAAACTCAAATTGCCTGCCGACCTCTTTCCGATTGAAGGTGGCGACCACTCTCTCAAAGTGCCTAAGGCGGCCGGTGTTTCTCAGCAGGATGTGTACGACCTCGCGATGAATCACATTGCGGACTGGCTGAAAGCTAAACTCAGTTGATTGCCATACGGCCCGTTCCGCAAACCCGGCTCTCTGTTGACATTTCACCGCGTCGCTAATATCTTGCCCGCGCTTTTCCCGTTGAGTGCAGACGCAGGCCGCAAGCTCCCTTAAGCAGCAGGGTGTCGGCCCGCCTTTTCTGCCAAAGCGTACCCGCTTAACTGTCGCGACCCAATTCTCACGGAGGTTTCCCATGGCCGATCTGCCGACCCCCAATCTTGACTACAAAAAAGAGGTTCGTTTTGCCGTTGTGATGTATGGCGGAGTCTCGCTGGCGATTTATATCAACGGAATTGCCCAGGAATTGCTCCGGCTGGTGCGGTCTACGGCGCTCGTATCCGAAAACGCTGACGGGGACACAACGCTTTCCGCAGAACGGATAACTGACAACGATCCGCACAAGGCAAGGAAGCTCAGCGGGACCGAACGAGTCTACCGGAAACTCAGTTACTTATTAGGCGACGACGCGCTGCTGGATAAATACGAGAGGTCAATACTTAATCCTGGTAATCAAAATGATAGTGATGCTCCACCGTCCGATTTCATGGACGACTATCTGGTTAAGAAGACAGCTGGCGGCGGTCCGCCACCAATCCCCGTCGGATTCGTCATCGACATATTGTCAGGAACTTCAGCGGGCGGCATTAATGCGATCTTCCTCGCGAAGGCCCTGGCGAATAATCAATCGATCGAGCGGCTCAAGCAACTGTGGGTTCAAGAAGGGGACATCGAGTTGCTCATTAACGACAAAAAATCAGTAGCCGGCTTGCCGTTGGATAATCAGGACCCTCCCCAGTCATTGCTCAACAGCCGCAGAATGTATCTCAAACTGCTCGATGCATTTCATGAAATGGATCGACAGACACCAAGGGATGAAACGTACATCTCGCCTTGTGTGGATGAGTTGGACTTGTTCGTAACCGCCACTGATATTCAGGGCTTGCCGCTGTCTATCAGGCTGTCCGATATGAAGGTCCTCGAACGCCGCCATCGCCACGTATTTCGTTTCAAGTATGCGAAGCAAGAATCTGTATTTGGCGCGCACTGTAATGATTTGAAGCGGAGCCATAACCCTTTCCTCGCGTTTGCGGCGCGCTGTACTTCTTCGTTTCCGTTCGCTTTCGAGCCGATGAAACTGGAAGACATCGACGAAGTGGTTGATAACTTTGAGGGCTATGAGGACTCGCGATCGGAAAGCCCGACATGGAAGAAGTTCTTCTCATCGTATGTTGATCCCGATACCGGGAAGCCTATTACCGATACCAAAACACGAGCATTTGGTGATGGTGGCTACCTGGACAATAAGCCGTTTTCTTATCCGACGGAAACGCTGAGCAGACGCGGCGGGTACGTCCCCGTAGATCGAAAACTCGTTTACATCGAACCCTCTCCGGAACAACTAAATGCTCGTGAGAAGAACCAGACTCCGAGTGCGATTGGAAACGCCAAGGCGGCACTGCTCGACCTGCCCGGCTACGAAACCATTCGACAGGATATTGAGCGCGTTAACGAACGGAATAGACTGCTCAACCGCGTCAACCGAATCGGCGATGCAATCGAACGGGACTTGAGCCACGCGGAGTGGAAAAGGCCGCCGATTAAAGAGGATGAGTGGGAGACGTTGGATCTCGCCGGCATGGTCAGGAAGTTTGGGAGCTATTACCTGCCTTACCGGCGTCTGCGGATTGCATCAGCCACTGATGAACTGGCGAAGTTGGTATCGAGCGTGGCCGGATTAGAAGAGAACTCGGCGCACTTCGCCGCCGTGCGACTGATGATTCGAGCCTGGCGCGAATTGAATTACCCTGATTACCACGCAAAGGATGGAGAGACCCCAACCAGCCAGCGAACGGCAAATCAGTTTCTGATCGATTTCGATTTCAAGTACTGGTTGCGCCGCCTGACTTTCATTCGCTCGAAGATTGACGATCTGCTTAGGTTGAACGAGGCCGGAACGACGAGCGGCACAGACGCCACTGGGCGGCGGGCGGCCGCCATCGAGAGACTGGCTGCGTTGAAATTCAACCCGCTGGAATACGAAAGCCTTTCGGAGGAGGAACGCGGACAGTTCCAAGCGGTTGTGGCGTACTTGAAGTGCGAATTCAGTGAGCTCTATCGAGAGTTGCGCGTTGCCGGCCGGGTGCTGCAACGTGTGTCCAGCGCCGCCGACCCGAACAGTTTCGCGGCAAAACTTCAGAACGTTAAGATTGGACCAAAACTGCTCGATTACATTCTGGACGTCCACTCTTCGCATGGCGACCTCGATTTGGGCAAGCTTAACGAAGACGAGTGTGTCGCGCGGGCAAAGGATCTTTTCTCCGGTAAAGGGCCCGCTGATGTTCCGAATCCGGCCGCAGCTATCGAAGAAGCAGCGCGAGCCTTGAGCAGCGAGTTGCACAAAGAAGTGGTTGACCCGGTATGGACTCGCGGCCGTTCACTGCTGAAAACTGGGTCGCTCAAGGAAGATGGAACCGTCGAACTCCATCCTCTTCCGGAACCAATTCGAACGTGTAGTGCTTTACTCGAAGGAATCTCCCTGAAGCACGCGGATAGCATTCGCGAGTTTCTCTGGCGTTATTTCAGCCAGTTCGATGATTACGATCAAGTGCGATTTCCGATCCTCTACGGCAGCGACGTCGGCGAGTCCGACCTGGTCGAGATTTTCCGGATCAGCCCGCAAGACGCCCCGAGTCTAATTCGTGAAGCCGGGCCGGGCGCTGACCGCCGCCGGAAACTCGCGGGCATTTCTCTATTTCACTTCGGGGCTTTTCTCGATCGCATGTGGCGCGAAAACGACATCATGTGGGGGCGCCTGGACGGTGCCGAACGGCTGATCACCGCGCTGATGCCGGACCCCGAGCACAAGACGGTCAGAGACAAGTTAATCAGCGACGCCCATGTTGCCATCCTTCAGGAAGAGATGCCGCCAGCGTCACAGGAGCAACTAGGTCGCCTGTTGTCGGAAGCTTTGATTCGCGCCAGTTCCGGCGAAACGTTTGAGGATGCGTTAGTCAAAGTGATGGGGCCTTTAAAAGGTCCCAAGGTCAAAAAGCGGATGGAGATCGCGATGCGGTCGTGCCTCGAGGACAAAAAACTCTTGGATTTCGTCAAAAAGCATTACGAAGTGAATCGCAAGCTTGAACCAAAGCCGTTGTTGCGATCAATAGCACGTGCGACGCAGGTGACGGGAAAAATCTTTGATGACGTCGCGCAGTCAAACCAGGTTGATAGTAAGTCGATTCGATGGATCGCGCGGGCGGGCCAAATCTTTTCGGGCCTGGTCGAGGTCGCCGTGCCGGAAAGCACAGCCGCGCGGCTCTTCCGTCACTGGCTGAAGCTTCTCTACGCGTTTGAGATCCTCATGTTGTTTCTGGCGACGTTCGTTCTTTCCACGCCCGGCGTGGCGAGCTTTGCGTGGAACTTACTCGCGCTGACATTGGCGACGCATTTCGCCGTCTTTCTTTTGCGCGATTTGATGCGCGGCAAAAACCGATGGCTGGGAGTCGGCGCGGCGGTGGTTTTTGCCGCAATCGTGTTCTTCGCTTTTGTTGGTGTCGATGAACTGGCCAACACGGGGTTCCGGAAAAAAATCTCACACAAAATCTACAAGTGGACGGACGGGAGAATCGGTGGGCCGCCCGCGGCACCCGAGCCGATTCGTGTTTTACTAGTTGACCAGCCCGTGGTGACGAAGCCCCTCGAGCCCTCGGCATCGCCAAATTCCTCGCCTGCCGCGGGCCCCACCGCTACGCCTTCGCCGACGAGTCCCGCACGCAGTCCGTAGGTCACCCCGACGACGAACTCTTGTCGCTCCAACTTCGTCAAGATCCGTTAGGAGTGCCCTAGTCTGAAAGAGTGTGAAATCACGCGCAAGATGCGCGTGCCACTCAACCAGGACACTACGTTGGTTCTGCTTGACGCCTTCCGCTGACGCGGCAATGATGATGTTTATTTAGAAAAGAGGTGCGGGCATTGCTTCAGTATCGGTTCATACAACTCCACGTGTTTACTGATCAGCCGTTCACCGGAAATACCGTGGCGGTATTTCCCGAAGGTGAAGGCTTTGGACATTGGACGTTGGACTCTGGACGATTCAATCCAATTCAGTCAGAAGAAAAATGTCCGACCTTCTCGATCTCTTAATCATCGGCGCTGGCCCGGCAGGCTTGTCGGCCGCGGACGCGGCGGCGCGTGAAGGTCTGTCTTATCTCGTCATCGAGAGAGGGACGATCGCGAACACCATTCGGCAGTACCCGGTGGGTCGCGAAATGTTCTCGACGCCGAACGAACTTGAGATGCGCGCAGGATCGCTGAAACCAATTCGCGAGAAGCCGACGCGCGAAGAGCTGCTTTCGCACTACGTCCATTTCGTGCTCGATAACGATTTGCGCATCAACACAGGTGAAGAAGTCGTCGACGTCGAGCGCGAGACTTCGGATGGGTTTGAGGTACGCACGCACTGCCGCAGTTTTCAGGCAGGTCAGCAGGACAACACTTACCACGCGCGCACAATTCTGTTCGCCATCGGCGCCATGGAGCATCCGCGGCGGCTGAACGTTCCGGGTGAAGACCTGCCGAAAGTCCACCATCGTTTCGTCGAGCCCTATCCCTACGTGCGTCGCGAAGTTTTAGTAGTTGGCGGCGGTAACAGCGCTGCCGAAGCCGCTTTGTTCTTATCCGAAGAAGGCGCTCGCACGACGATGGCGATTTGGCGTGAAGATTGGGAGAATCGCGATCCGAAAGCCGGCGCCATGAAGCATTGGGTGCGCTCGCCGCTGGAACGCGAAATTTCCGAAGGCCGCTTGCGGGTCGTTCTTTACAAACAGATCGACGAAATAACTCATCAATCTGTGCGCCTGACGACAGATACAGATGAATCGAAGTCGATCCCAAACGATGTGGTATTCGTGTTGGTGGGCAGCGACGCCGATCTCACTCTAATTAAGAAACTTGGGGTGACGACTGAGCCCGGCAAGCTCACTGAAGTTCCGGTTTACGATCCGGAAACGTTCGAGACAAACGTGCCGGGCCTCTACGTTGCCGGTCATTTCACGCATGCGCGACATATTAAAGCCGCCATCGACATCCCACGAAAAATCATTCCGCTGATCGCGCAAAGCTTGCGAGCCGGCGCCGCCGTGTGATAAACGCGCACCACTAAGCTTATCTGAAGGAGGATCTCAATGGTCCGTTCAATCATTGCCGTAATCGTCAGCTACATCGCCATGTTTGTGCTGAACTTATTGGGCTTCATCGGCCTGTACGCCGTCGTCGGCCCCAGCCAGGCATTCAAACCGCGCTTGTACGTCGCTTCGAACCGCTGGTTCGTGATGGCACTTGCGGTCATGATCGTGTCAGGCATCATCGCCGGGCTCATCTGCGCAGCGATTGCGCGTGGACGCAAAGCGACCCTGGCTTTGGCGGGCCTAATCCTCGTCGTCGGGTTACTGCTGGCGATTCCGGCGATCATGAAGAGCAGGGCAAACGCCGACATGGTTCGCGTGGGCGATGTTCCGGCGATGGAAGCCATGGAAAAGGCGTCCTGGCCGGTTTGGGCTCCGTTCGTTTTTCCGTTTGTCAGCGCGCTGGGCGCGGTGATTGGTGGGAAGTTAAAGAAGCGGACTTGAGCGGTACGCACGCCTCCGGCGTGCTATGAGCGCAAATGCACGCGGATCGCGAGCATACCGAAGAAAAAAAGGCGAGCCTGAGCTCGCCTTTTGATTTTTGGTGCGGATGAGAGGACTTGAACCTCCACGATGTCACCATCACAGGCTTCTGAGACCTGCGCGTCTGCCAGTTCCGCCACATCCGCGAACGGAAGGTGATCTTACGGACGCGTCTCTGGAAGTGTCAAGCAGACTCAATCCGCCGGTTATCGATTCCAGCTTGTGGTTCGTCGCGCGCGTCGGCTAAGCCGAACGTCCCTGCGATCAAAGTCGCCATCACCGTCACGGTCGACGCGATTCCGTCTTCCAAGGAACACGTCATTGCGATCGAAATCACCATCGCCATCTCGGTCTACGCGTCGGCTGCGCCCGTAGCGATTATCGTCATCGCGGTCGCGCCAACGGCGATTGCGATAGATGTTGTTGCTGCGGTTTGGCCCACGTCCGTCCCAGCGGCCATCGCGAGCATCGTGACCATTCACGAACTTCTCGTTCTTCTTGTCCTGGCCACGGCCACGTCCGCGCCCTTGCGCGAAAGTCAGGACCGGCATCGCTACCAGCAAAATTAGTCCCAACAAGATCGCTTTTGCGAACTTGCTTCCTTTAGTTAAGTTCATTATCAGTTCCTCCGAATTTGAAAATCCAAAAATTATTGCGAGTTGGTTGTCGCGCGGGGTACATGGTTATTAAGTCAACCGCCGTGCCGCAGGAGATCGCCACCCATTTGCGGGAATTGCGGCGATTTTATTGGTTTAAGCCGCACGATATCGTGACGCTTGGGGCCGATATCGGACGTCGATATTGATGGATGTCGTATTTGCCGGTCCTTGAAAACCGTTGTTATAGTGCGCGTAAGGCCTAAGAAAATGAATTCGGTGGATTCGATTGAGGACGAGTTGCGCCGGCGCTTGCTTGGTGTGGGGTCGCGCATTGAGGCTGCGGCGAAACGGAGCGGCAGACCGCGCGAGGCGATCCAACTGATTGCGGTGAGCAAGACTCATCCGGTTGATGTTTTGCGCGCGGCGATCAAGGTCGGCATGACGGATCTCGGCGAGAACCGTGTGCAGGAAGCGGAACCGAAGATCGACGAACTGGGACGTGAAGCCGCGAGGTGGCACTTGATCGGGCATCTTCAGTCGAACAAGGCCAGACGCGCCGTTCAGATCTTCGACATGATTCATTCGATCGATTCTGCAGCACTGGTGGAAAAGCTCGATCGTGCGTGCGCCGAGCTAGATCGGGAAGAATTGCCGGTTCTGATTCAAGTCGATCTCGGACACGAGACGACGAAGTCCGGCGCAGACGAAACAGAACTGCCGGGACTCATCGGCGCGGTGACCGGCAGCGCACGTCTAAAGCTGGTCGGATTCATGACTTTGCCGCCCTTCTTCGAAGATGCGGAATTGACGCGGCCGTTTTTTGCGAAGCTGCGCAGCTTGCGCGACGAATATCAGGACCGCGGCGTGTTCGGCGGCGCGCAGGGTGAATTATCAATGGGCATGACGAACGATTTCGAAGTGGCGATTGAAGAAGGAGCGACGATGGTGCGCGTCGGCACGGCAATCTTCGGTGCGCGCGAAACGGCATAACAATGCTAATCCTGAAAACACTTTATCTGTTCATCACGTGGGGTGTGATGGCCTTAGCGATCGCCGCAATTGCGCTAATCATTTTGCGATCGATTTATAACTACGCCGACGTAAACCCATTTCGGCGCTCAGCGATTTCTTTGAAGCGGGCAACCGATCCGATGATTCTTCCGATTCGCCGCCTGCTGGTCGCGTTTCGGCTCGAGCCAAAAATAGCGCCGTTCATCGCCGTTCTCCTGATCATTCTGGTTGGTTATTTTGTATTTCAAGTGGCGAGCAGCGTGCTCAACACGATCGCGGGCATCCTCTATGCCGTGAGCAGTGGCGTTCCTGGTTTTCCCATCGCCATTGTTGGTTATCTTGTCTTCGGGCTGCTGGGACTTTACACGTTGGCGATTTTCATGCGGATCTTTCTTTCCTATGGCGCTCTCGGCTACGGAAATCGGTGGATGCGTTTTCTTATTCGCATCACCGAGCCGTTGATGGGCCCGCTGCGTCGCCACATCCGCCCCGTGGGCATGTTTGATATCTCGCCGATCATCGCTTTTCTCATCCTTTGGGTTTTGCAAGCCATTGTCGCGGCGACACTATTGAAGGGCTGGCCGGTTCATTTCTTCTAGATAGCGTTAGAGTGCCAACTTTAGTCGGCTTTCAATCGTTGAAAATACCCGACTGAAGTCGGTACTCTAGCGCTTCGTTTACTATTCACGATTCGCGATTTAATATCTCCGCGCCAGTGATTCGTTATTCGCAGCACGGCCGCACCCTCACTTTTGCGGTGCGAGTGGCGCCCCGAGCTTCCCGCAGCGAAATTAGTGGTGAGCACGATGGCGCTTTACGGGTTAGAATAGCCGCGCCACCGGTAGACGGCGCGGCCAATCGCGAATTGACCCGGGTGATCGCGAGAGCACTAAAGGTGTCGCAGAATGCCGTCGAGATAATTGCCGGCACAAGTTCAAGAAACAAAACTATTAGAGTTCAGGGCGTGGACGCCGACACGCTCGAACGTTTGATTCAGTCGCAGTAACAGTTCCCGGGATGGAGCTCACTTCAATCTCCCGTTATCGCATCCTCCAGAAGCTCGGCGCTGGCGGCATGGGTGAAGTTTATCTCGCTGAGGATACGAAGCTCGGCCGCAAAGTCGCGCTCAAACTGTTATCTGAAGAGCTGACTCACAATCGAGATCGCCTGAGCCGGTTCGACCAGGAAGCCTACGCAGCTTCCGCGCTGAATCATCCCAACATCCTGACAATTTACGAGATGGGTGACGAGGCCGGCCGTCACTACATCGCCACCGAATACATCGACGGGATCACTCTGCGCAAGCGGCTGAGCGGACAACCGATGGATCTCACCGAGATTCTCGACATCGCGATCCAAATTACCGGCGCGTTGGAGGAAGCCCACGCCGCCGGAATCATTCACCGCGACATCAAGCCTGAGAACGTGATGATTCGTAAGAATGGTCACGTGAAGGTTCTGGATTTCGGTCTGGCAAAGCTGCTGGACCGATCAGTCGAGGGCGATCAGACAGATACGGAAGCCGTGACGCGCGCGTTTGTACAAACCGACGCGGGTGTAGTGATGGGAACTTCGCTGTACATGTCGCCCGAGCAAGCGCGCGGCAAAGGGGTCGATGCGCGCAGCGACATTTGGAGCCTCGGCGTAATCCTCTACGAGATGGCAGCCGGCCGCGCCCCCTTCATGGGCGAAACGAAAACCGACATCATCGTGGCGATTGCCAAAAGTGAGCCTTCGCCGCTTGCCCGCTTCGCGCCCGGACTTCCGCCTGAGTTCGAGTGGGTGGTCATGAAAGCGCTTCGCAAGAACGCCGACGAGCGCTACCAGACAATCAAAGAACTCGAGTCCGATCTCAAAAAGCTGAAACAGAAAGTCGTGTTTCAAACAGAGCTGGAACGCTCGATGGGTCCCGACCGTCTCACCGGCGCGATGACGACGTTCGGTGATACGGACGTGCCGCACCACTCGTCGCATTTGAGTTTTCAACCGGCGCTCCCGTCGACGATGCACTCGACCAGCACTGTTCAGAGTGCCGCACAAACGCGGGCCTCGAGTGTTGAGTACATCTTTGAAGGCATCAAGCGTCACAAGCTCAAGGTCGCAGCCGTGGCCGTCGGAATCGCACTGCTGGTTGGTGGAGTTTGGCTTCTGGCTTTCCGTCGTGCAACCCCCGCATTGACTGACAAGGACCATATTCTGCTGGCCGACTTTGTGAATACGACCGACGATACGGTTTTTGATGTGACCCTGAAACAGGCACTGGCGGCGCAACTGCGGCAGTCACCGTTTCTCGACATCGTGTCTGAAGATCGTGTTCGTGACGCGCTGAAGCTCATGGACCGGTCTCCGGACGAGCGCGTAACGCGCGAAATCGCACGCGACATCTGCCAGCGCCAGGGTATTAAGGCGATGCTGATCGGAACGATTTCAAGCGTCGGGAGTGGTTACGTGATTTCGCTGGAGGCTTTGAACGGTGAGACGGGCGACACTATCGCGGCTGATCAGGCTGAGGCGACCAACAAGGAACAGGTGCTAAAGGCGCTCGGACAGGCGGCATCGCGCCTGCGCGAGAAGCTCGGCGAATCGCTTAATGACATTAAGAAATTCGACGCTCCGATTGAACAAGTTACGACCTCGAAGCTTGAGGCTCTGCGGTACTACTCGCTGGGTTTCCAGCAACATTCGAGAGGTCGCTATGACGACGCGATTCCGCTCTATGAGCACGCGATCGAAGTAGATCAGCGATTCGCGATCGCGTACGCGCGGTTAGCGACGTGCTACAACGTCAAGAAGAAGTTAGAGCAGGCGCGGGCTGCGTCATCAAAGGCCTACGAATATCGCGACCGCGCCAGCGAGCGCGAGAAGCTTTACGTAGAGTGGAATTACTACGGCGCGGTTACTGGTGACATCGTCAAAGCCGCAGAATCCCTCGATGTGTGGAAGCGAACTTTTCCACGCGATTGGGAGCCGCACCACCTGCTCGCCGTTCGGTACACGCTGACTGGGCCGTTCGATGAAGCGCTTAAGGAAGCCAGCGAAGCGGCGCACTTGAATCCAAAGGAGCCGAAGGTGCACGCGAACCGCGCCAACGCGTTTATCGGTCTGAATCGATTTGACGACGGAAAGCAGGTTTTGTGGAACGCGCTGGCTCAGAAGATGGAAACCGACTCGATGCACCAGCACCTTTACAATCTCGCGTTCGTGAACAACGACGCTGGGGGCATCAAGGACCAACTGGACTGGGCTGCCAGCAGGTCATCGAGATATCTGCTAAACGTCTGGCAAGCGCACGCCGCGGAGTTTTATGGAAAGTTGGCTGAGGCTAATCAGTTCACCGACAAAGCCGTGGATAACAATAGCGACGCGGCTCCTCAGTTACTCGCCCAACAAGCGATGCGCGCCGCGACGTTTCGCGATTGTGGAAAAGTGAGTGCGCTCACCAGCAAGGCGTTGTCATTGTCGCGCGACCTCTTGTACCTGGAGCACTCAGCCCACGCGCTGGCCGCTTGCGGGCAGGGTGCTGCGGCTCAATCGCTGATGAAGGAGATGCAGGACGCCTTTCCGCGGGACACGCTGCTCCACAATGTGTGGATTCCTTTGATTCGTGCTCAACTTGAACTCGCGCGCGGTAACACCCCGGAAGCGATCCAGCAGCTCGAAGCGACTCGGAAGTACGAAGTCTACGGCGATTACTGGCCGCAGTACGTGCGCGCTCAGGCGTATGCGAAACAGGGGAACGGCTTGCAGGCAGCAAACGAATTCCGATATATCCTCGATCATCGCGGGTGGCACCCGCTGTCGCCGCTCTACGCTTTGGCGCGACTGGGATACGCCCGGGCTTCGGCGCAAAGCGGCAACACTGCCGAAGCTCGCAAGGCCTACCAGGACTTTTTCGACCTCTGGAAAAACGCTGATGCGACGGTCCCTTTTGTCGCCGAAGCGCGCCAGGAATACGACAAGTTGAAGTAGTCCGCCTGCTACCTCGACGCGCGGCTCGCGTGATATAGTCTGGCCTCAATCAATCCAACTCAATAAGGATCTCTTTCCATGTCGGGACATTCGAAGTGGCATTCGATTAAGCACAAGAAAGGCGCGGCAGATGCCAAGCGCGGCAAACTCTTCACCAAGTTCATCAAGGAACTGACCGTCGCGGCGCGCACCGGCGGCGGCGATCCGGACGCAAATGCGCGCTTGCGCAAAGCCATCTCCGACGCGAAAGCCGGCAACATGCCGAACGATACGATCGACCGCGCGATTCGCCGCGGCACCGGCGAAGAAGAAGGCGTCAACTACGACGAGATCACTTACGAGGGCTATGGTCCCGGCGGTGTCGCGCTGCTCATCGAAGCGATGACTGACAATCGCAATCGCACGGTCGCTGAGATCCGTCACATCTTTTCGAAGAACGGCGGCAACCTTGGTGAGTCAGGCTCAGTCGGTTGGATGTTCGAAAAAAAGGGTTACCTGGTTGTTGATAAAACCGCGAAGGCCGAAGATGAGCTTTTCGATCTTGCGATCGAAGCCGGCGCGGAAGATATCCGCGATGATGAAGACAACTGGGAAATTATCACCGCGCCCGACACTTTCGAAGCGGTGCAAAACGCCATCAAGGCAGCGGGAATTACGCCGCAGGTAGCCGAAGTCGAGATGCTACCGCAGAACTACATCAAGCTTGAAGGTGCGCAAGCAAATCAGATGGTCAAGCTGATGGAGTCGCTCGAGGATCACGACGACGTTCAGAAGGTCTCCGCGAACTTTGATATGAGCGCCGCCGACATGGCGGCGGCTTAGGTTGCCAATTGTTTGCGACATCGAGGTTCAGAATCAATGTTACGATCCTGGTCCACGATGGCTGATTCGAACAACAGCGAGTTAATTGGTTTCATCGGTGGCCGGTTTGAAGCGCTGAACGAGCGGTTCGAGGCGATGAGCGATCGGCTCAACTTAATCACGCAGCGAATGGTGACTAAGGAGCATCTTGACGCTTCTATTACGGCAGTTCGTGGCGACATTGAACAGATTCATCTTCGGCTCGACTCGATAGAGCATCGCATCTCTTCCAGAGACGAGCATTTAGACGCTGAAATCTCCCGCTTGCGCAGCGCTGTCTACGTCCTCGGCAAAGACCGCCCCGATGTGCTGCGGCTTCTCGGCCACCAATCCTCCTAATTACGAAAACTGGTGACAGCTTGATCGGTGCCGTGCTAACGTCGCGGCGTGCGTGTTCTCGGAATCGATCCAGGCAGTCAAGTAACCGGATGGGGCGTCGTTGAAGGTGATACGAACGGCCGCAGCTATCGCTTGATCGAATTCGGGGTGGTGCGACTCAACTCCGCGGCGACTTTTTCTTCACGACTGCTAAAAATTAGTCGCGCCCTCGACGAAGTCATCTCGCGGCTGAAACCGGACGCCTGCGCGATTGAGGAAGCCTTCCTCGCCACTAATCCGAAAGTTACTTTGAAGTTAGGACAGGTGCGCGGCGTCGCTTTACTCGCTGCCGAAAGTGCCGCGTTAGAGATCGGTGAGTACTCACCGCGTTCAATCAAGCAAACGGTGGCGGGTTATGGAAATGCCGAGAAGCGACAGGTCCAGGAAATGGTGCGGCTGCTTTTGTCTCTGCCTTCAGTGCCTGAGCCACACGACGCGGCCGACGCCCTTGCGGTGGCCATTTGCCATTTTCACCATGCGGGCATCAGCGAAAGACTAGTTGCAGCTCAAGCTCGCAGCCAGCTTAATCCGAGGGTTGCGGCCGCTAGCCGCCGACGCTGATTCCACCTGCGCCAGGATTCTTGGCACGCAGAACGTTTGGCAGTGGATTGTGCTTCAGGACACACCCCTACCTCGCGAGCGCGTGCTATAGTCTGAGGCTTTTTATGCCGATTTCTCATGCACCTGGCGGTACCTTCCTTTCGCCCCACGTTTGGCGTTAACGGATGCCTGAACAGTAGTCGACAATTAGGAGATTCCGTCGAATGCCCTCTCGCACAGTCGTTTCCGTGGCGCTCTTCGCTCTAGTCGCCCTTGCGCTGCTATTAACCACGAGCCGGTTCGACTCTCAGGCAAACAGCGCATCCACCAGCGTTCCCAGCCTGACCACACGCCTGGCCTCGGATAATTTAGCTCACGCCTCACAGACGCAATCGACCCAACCGCTGCTCAACCTGCAAGGCAAGCCAGCCAAGGATTATCTGAAAGAGCATGGCCTTTATGTTCGACTGCAGAATTTGATCGAGGCGGCACAGTACCAGATTACTCAGAGTAAGAAATTAACGGCGAGCGACGCGGCGGAAAATGACCGATTCGGTTACTCGGTAGCGACCAGCGGCAACACAGTAGTGGTCGGAGCTTACGGTAAAAACTCCAACACTGGCGCGGTGTACATCTTCGAGCGCAATCAGGGTGGAGCCGAGAACTGGGGACAGGTGAAGGTAGTTACTCCTGTTGATGCGGCGGCAAATGACCGGTTCGGTTGGTCCGTAGCGATCGACGTCGACACCGTAGTGGTCGGAGCTTGGCTTAAGAACTCCAACACTGGCGCGGCTTATATCTTCAAGCGTAATCAGGGCGGAACTGAGAACTGGGGACAGGTGAAAAAACTCACCGCCAGTGATGCCGCCGCAAATGGCCTTTTCGGTTCGTCGGTATCGATCAACGCCGACACAGTAGTGGTCGGAGCTTACGGCACTGTCCCCAGCTCGGACTATGTCTCCGTTGGCGCGGCCTATATCTTCGAGCGCAATCAGGGTGGAGCTGAGAACTGGGGACAGGTAAAGAAACTGACCGCCAGTGATCCGGCAAATCATGCGTATTTCGGTTACTCGGCATCGATCAACGGTGACACAGTGGTGGTCGGAGCTTACGGCAAGAACCCTGGCACGGCCTACATCTTCGAGCGCAATCACGGTGGAGTTGGGAACTGGGGACAGGTGAAAAGACTAACCGCGAGTGATGGTGTAGGCGGCGACCAATTCGGTATCTCGGTCGCGATCAATGAGGACACGTTAGCGGTCGGAGCTATTCATGGGAACCGCGCCACTAGTGGTGCGGTCTATATCTTCAAGCGCAATCACAATGGTGTTGGAAGCTGGGGACAGGTGCAGGAACTGACTGCGAGTGATGCGAATTTACTGGATGAATTCGGTATTTCCGTAGCGATCGATGGCGACACCTTGGTGGTCGGAGCTTGGGCCATAAATCTCGCCACTGGTGGTGCCGCCTACATCTTCGAGCGCAATCAGAATGGCGTTGAAGGCTGGGGAGAGGTGCAGAAACTCACCGGGAGTGATACGGCGGCGCAGGACCAGTTTGGTTCGTCGGTAGGGATCGAGGGCGACACAGTGGTGGTCGGTGCGGTGGGTAAGAACTCCAAGACTGGCGCGGCCTATACATTCGAGTTGCCGTCTACACCCACCCCGAGTCCGACCCCGAGTCCGACACCGCCAGCCAACGCTAGTTGCAGTTTTACAGCGAACCTCGGCAGCCCGCCGGCACCCGCAACGACCGGTACGATGACAACCCGATTGTTTCGAGGCGAAGCGCAGGGCACCTGCAGCACCAATTCGTTCCCCGGGAATACTGGTTCCGGCTCATTTCCATTCGACGCTTATACGCTAACGAACTCATCACCCTCGCCAGTCTGTGTATCAGCGGCGTTGACTGTAAATTCCCAGTCCAACGCGAACTATCAAATCGCGGCTTTCCTGGCGCCGTTTGTCGCGACTGACATCACCAATGCATCCCGTTACCTTGGTGATCCCGGTCTTAGTAGTGGCAGCCCACCTAACATTAAGTCGTTCCAGTTCACGGTTCCGGGCAACACCAGCTTTGCGATTGTCGTCTTCTCCGTCAACGGCACAGCGGAACTTGGAGGGAGTTACACGTTCCAGGTGATGTCAATGAGCAGCTTCTGCCCGGCGCCGACTCCCGCGGCGACACCCCCGGCGACGCAGGGGAGCGCAGTGGCCTATCAAATCGACGCCGCCCATACCGGAGCGCAGTTCGACACGGTTGTTCCACCTCTGGTGCAGCGGTGGTCCAGGGACTTGGGCGGTCAGATCTCTTATCCCCTAATCGTCGGCGGCAGGATCTTCGTCACCGTTGCGAACCAAGCCAGCCCTGGCACAAAACTATATGCCCTCGACGAGGCAAATGGCGCCACGTTGTGGGGGCCCGTCGATCTCGGAGGAAACTATGGCTGGTCCAACGCCGCCTATGATTCGGGACGCGTCTTCGCGGTAAATGTCGACGGCGTCCTTCGCGCCTTCGACGCAGCGTCAGGCACGCTGCTATGGTCGAAGCAGCTTCCTGGGCAATACTCGTTCAACTCACCGCCGACCGCGTCAGATGGCGTGGTGTACGTGGTCGGGGCCGGTTCGGGCGTGACACTGTACGCCGTTGATGAGCAGGATGGCACAGTGAATTGGTCCAACCTGCTCTTTAGTGGCAACGACAGCTCACCAGCCGTAACCTCAAATGGAGTATTTGTCGCATTTTCTTGCAACAACGTTTACGATTTTTCGCCTCAGGACGGGTCTCTGATCTGGGAACATGCCGAGGGGTGCACCGGCGGAGGAGGAAGTACACCAGTCTTCTTCGGCGGGCGTTTGCATGTGGGCGATTCTCTGTCACCAAAGCTGATGTTCGATGCGCCCACTGGTGCGGTTTTAGGCACTTTCCCGGCAGGTCCACCTCCGGCATTCAGCGGCTCCACAGGTTTCTTCCTCTCCGGATCTATTCTAAGAGCGCGCGACGCCTACTCTGGGGCAATCCGGTGGTCCTTCACGGGCGATGGCACCCTCATTTCCGCGCCAATCGTAGTTAACGGCTACGTTTACATTGGTTCGAGCAGCGGAAAGGTCTACGCTCTCGATGGGAATACTGGGGCGAACGTCTGGACGGGGAACCTGGGTGCGGCCGTTCAGGCGACCGAGTCGCCGGTCACCCGGCCGCACACCGGACTCGGCGCCGGTGACGGACTGATTGTCGTGCCGGCTTCGAATTTATTGGTCGCCTATCAATCTTCGCCGCGCCTGATCACAGACGACGATAATCATGCTATCGCGGTCGATTCGGTCACGTTGGTCCGCGATCCGATTTCTGTTGTTGGTTCCCACAATTTCAGTTTGGACCAGAGGACACGCGTGATGATCTTCACTTCGAACCTCGGGTTGAAGCAGCCGACGAGCGATCTGTCGGTGACGGCGGGAGGAATTCCGCTCACAGTGGAAGCTGTCGGCACGCTGGCAGGCGTGCCAGGAATTTCCTACATCATCGTTAAGCTGGATCCAATGCTTTCCAGTAATGTGTCAGTCTCAGTCACGTTTCGCGGCTTGACGAGCAATGCGGGTGTCCTAAGCATTAGCCCTTAAGTCGTGCAGGCGCACGAATGGCTGCCTGGAACAGATCAATGCTCCTCCAAACCACGCTTCGTCAATATGCGAATTTTTACGCTGCTAGTTTTCCCGTCGGCGCGTAGTAATCCAACAGTGCATCCAACCGGTCGAAATCGATAGGCTTTAACAAGAAGTCATCGCAGCCTTCGGCGATCGCGCTGGTGCGATACTTCTCCGGATCCTGGCCGGTAACGATCACGATAGGCACCGTCTCAAAGTTTGGATTTTGCCGCAGACGGTGAATCACGCCCAGACCGTTCAGCCGTGGCAATTGCAGATCGAGCAGAATCAGATCCACCTCTTCCGTCTCCGCAACTTCGATCGCCTGCTTTCCGTCCCAGGCCTCGATGACGCGATAACCTTTGCGCGTCAAAACGGTCCTGAGCAGGAACGAGGTCTCGTCATTATCTTCGACGACTAAAACAGTAGGCCGTTGCTGCGCCAAAACTGCCGGCAACCACGCGTGCTCAAACGTAAAACGATTGGGCGTCGGCGGTTCAAATGGGGAGACTGGCGTACTCGCGCGGCGGGGGCCGCCCAATGAGCCGGTATTGATCGGATATTCGAATTTAGAATTCATGTCCTGATGAGCATCGCTTTGGCCCCGGGCTTAACCCCTCAAGCAAGCCGCTGCGACTGCTACCTCCCCTCAACCCGAATTTGGCCTCGCATTCTATTCCTGACGGCAAGATTTGATGTTGCGGAAATCTTAAAGACTTCTACACGAGACTGTGTCGCGCGGTTTTCGTGAGGAAAAATGCGGGTTGGAAGAGTGGCGGAGGGGACAGGACTCGAACCTGCAAGCCCTTGCGGGCGGCGGTTTTCAAGACCGCTGCATTACCAATTATGCTACCCCTCCGTGACGGGCGCTCAGGCGAGCTATAGCTTAGCCAACCTTTCATCCACCGCCAAACTGGCAAGCGAGAATTTTTAATCTACGATCTCTCAATCGAGAGGTGGCAATCCCCGCGATCCGGGCGCGACGACATGTGAAGACCAAGGCGGGGTTATCTTATCGGCTCATACCGCATCGCCACGGCTCCCGAGCCGAACTCCAGCCGGCCGACGAGCTTCAAGTCGATATACTTCGATAGCCCCGCGAACAATGTCGGCCCATGGCCCGCTAGCCTGGGATGCACGACGAACTCGTATTCATCGATCAGTCCCAGCTCCGCGAGCGCCAGCGCGAGCGTCACGCCTCCCAGGAACAGTCCCTTGCCCGACTCCTGCTTGAGCTGCTGCACGGCCTCCCCCAGATCCCCGCGCACGAGCTCCGCGTTCCAATCGACCCGGTCCAGGGTGCTCGACACGACGTACTTCTTTGCCGCGTCGATCGTCCGGGCGAAGGGCTCCATCCAATCGGCCATCCAATCCGGCCTCACTCCCGTGGCCGGCGGTCGCCACGCGGCCTCCATCATTTCGTAGGTTACCCGGCCGAAGAGGAGCGCGTCGGCTTGCGCGAGTCTCTCGGCCCAGTAACGATGCAACTCTTCATCCGTGGTCGCGGCTTGATGGTCGCAGCACCCGTCCAGGGTGACGTTGATGGCATACCGAAGGGGTCGCATTTACGTAAGAGTACGGCTGATTGTTAAAGTTAACCGTGGCGCGATTTCACGCCACTCGATCCGGGTAATCCTAGAATCTGGCCGCCGCCTTTAGCAAGGCCTTGAGGTACCAAACTGAGTTCCTGTGGCTCAGTGTCGGGCGGACGTTGGCATGTTGAAGGCTTGATAATTGACACTGTTACTGCCCTGTAGTAGTTTGCGGTTACGCACTTATGCGACAAATTGCTTTCGCAATTCATTCCTCAAACACCTCTGCAAGAACGTTCACCAGTAAGGAGATCGTCGTAGTCATTTGAAGCAAATCGAGCTTCCACCCAGAGGCCTGGAAACGCTCTTCGGCGTTCACGACCAGAATATTAAGTACCTCGAGTCTTTGCTCGACGTTCAGATTAACGGGCGTGGCCATAACGTCACCGTTGACGGCAATCCGAAGGACGTCGAAACCGTCGAGCAAATCTTGCAGGATTTCGCCGCGCTCTTTGCCGAGGGCCGCCAATTCAACGACAAAGAGTTGCGCGAAGCGTTTGCGCAAATTGCCGAGGATCGCGCTTACAGCCTGCACGATTACTTCACGCGTTCGCGATTCAGCCCGGCGGGCAAGAAGCAGGTAGCGCCAAAGTCGGCCATGCAACGCCGCTACGTCGAGGCCATCCAGAAAGATGACATCGTGTTTGGGATCGGCCCGGCCGGCACCGGCAAAACTTATCTCGGCGTCGCGATGGCGGTGCAGGCGCTGATGCAGAAGCAAGTCAACCGCATTGTCCTCGCGCGACCGGCGGTTGAAGCGGGCGAGAAACTTGGATTTCTGCCCGGGGATTTACAGGAGAAAGTTGACCCGTATCTGCGACCGCTGTACGACGCGCTGTTCGATCTGGTCGATTACGAGCGCGTGACGCGACTTTTGGAAAAGCGCGTCATCGAAATTGCGCCGCTGGCATTCATGCGCGGACGCACATTGTCAGACGCGTTCGTGATTCTGGACGAGGCGCAGAACACCACCAGCGAACAGATGAAGATGTTTCTCACACGTATCGGTTTTGGCTCGAAGGCGGTAATCACCGGTGACGTCACGCAAATCGATCTACCGACCGGAAAGCGGAGCGGACTTGTCGAAGCGGAACGTGTCCTCGCCAACATTGCGGGCATCGAGTTTATCTACTTCAGCGACAAAGACGTCGTACGTCACAAGCTCGTGCAAATGATTATCAAAGCGTACGAGACGCACACCAAGAAGATCGAGATGTGATCGAAATCATCAATCGCCAGCGGCGTCACAAGGTACAGGCGAAGCGTTGGCGCGAATTCGCTACGGGAGCTTCAAAAGCAATCGGCGCCGGCAAGCGCGACGCGGTGATTGTTTTTGTTTCCGACGCAGCGATGCGAAAACTGAATCGTCAGTTTCGCGGGAAGGACTCGGCCACGGACGTGCTTTCCTTTCCGGCGCAGCCTGAGTCTTTTGAGGCGGAAGCCGAAGCGAATCTCGGCGAAATCGTGATCTCGCTAGACCGCGCCCAGGTCCAGGCGAAAGAAAACGGATTGACTCTGGTCAACGAAGTCGAACAGCTAATCCTGCATGGCTTACTTCATCTCTGCGGCCACGATCATGAGACGGACGACGGTGAGATGAATCGACTGGAGCTTAAATTACGGAAGAAATTGGGAATTTGATCGAGGAAGATGGTTCCCCTCTCAGCAGCGGAGAGGGGGTTAGGGGGAGAGGTTGGCACGGCCTCGACCCCACCCCTATGCCCCTCCCCGCATGCGGAGAAGGTGAACCACTCGAGTATTTTTGGAGTGGCTGACCTGTCAGCGCTTTGGGAAAGCGGCGACAAGTCGCCGCACTCCAAGTCTTTGTCTATTCACGATTCACGATTTACTATTTAGTCGCCTCTATGGAAATTGCTTTAGCCGTCAGTTTTCTCCTGCTGCTGGCGCTGACATTTCTCGCTACGGTGGACATGGCTTTCGGCCAGTTGAGCGACGTCGGATTGCGTCGGCTCGCGGCCGAAGCCGAGGAACAGCCGAAAGCGCGCTACGCTCCGCTGCTCAATGAGATTCTCGAGAATCGTTCGCGGTTCAGTTTTACTCTTTCAGCCGCGATTCAGATCCTGCTGGTCGCCTTCACGGTCCTGGTCACATTCGTATCTTTGCGCTGGTTTTCACGCGCGGCCGTCGGCCTGATTGTATCCCTCGCCGTGACGCTGGTCCTCGCCGCAATCTTTCGTCAATTTATTCCGCGCCTGATCTCCCTGCGTAATCCGGAGTCAAAACTTCTGCGCCTGTTGCCGTGGGTCGCGCCGTTTTATCGCGTGCTGAGTTTCGCGGCTGAACCCTGGCACCGCTCGTTCGATCGGATGCGCAAGGTTGATGTGGAAGAGGACGTTTCGGAAGAGGATGAAGAAGACAACGGGGACGACATCGAAGCCCTAATCGATGTCGGCGAAGCGGAAGGCATCATCGAAGAGGAAGAGCGCGAACTGATTCAATCGGCGATCGAATTCGGCGACACGCGCGTGGGCGAAGTGATGACGCCGCGCACAGAAATTGTGGCGCTGCCGAACAACGCGACCGTGCGCCAGGCGCGCGATATCATTATCGAATCGCGTCACTCGCGCCTGCCGGTCTATCGCGATCAGATCGACAATATCGAAGGCATCGTCTACGTCCGTGACTTGTTGCCGCTGCTCTCTCTGGGCAAATCGGATTCGCCGATCACACCGTTTATTCGGCCCGTTTTCTTTGTCCCTGAGACCAAGCCGGTCGACAAGCAGCTTCAGGAGATGCAGAAGGCGCGCACCTACATGTCCATCGTGATTGACGAATACGGCGGCGTGGCGGGTCTGGTGACCGTCGAAGACATCCTTGAAGAGATCGTGGGCGAGATCGAAGACGAAGATATCAGCAGGCAGGAGCTGGAGGAGATCGTTCCCGTGGGCGACGGGGTGTACGAGGTCCTGGGCAGCACAGAGATTGGCAAGATCGAGCGGCTGTTCGACATGGAGATCGAAGCGGACGACTTTACGACTATTGCCGGTTTAGTCATGGCCGAGAAGGGAAGCGTGCCGCGAGTAGGTGAACAACTGACGCTTCGCGGTCTCGAAGTCGAAGTGCTCAACGCTGATGAGAAACGGATCGGGCGACTGAGATTGAAGCAAGCTCCTGAGTCTCGGCCAGTCGGGACGGCGACGGGTTGATTGTTTACCGGCGGGCACGTGTTTTTTACGTTGACAACAATTCACTCCTCGTTGACTATCGTTCTTCGCGGTTAAATTCACTCCTCAACTGAGAAGCGTTGGCAAAGAAGCAAAGTAAATTTCTGCGCGGGCGACGGATCGATCCGAAGCCCATCACGCGCACGACGAAGCTGGTCGATCTGGTCGATAACGCGTTCGTCGCTTACAACGCGGCGCGTCTGCGCGAAGCGTGCGGATTGTTTGCCGAGAAGATGCTCGAGCCCGACGTCACCGTCGGCGTGACGTTGACCGGCGCGTTGACGCCGGCGGGCCTCGGCATGTCGGCCCTCATTCCGCTCATCAAAGCAGGCTTTATCGACTGGATCATTTCAACCGGCGCCAACTTTTATCACGACACGCACTTTGGTCTCGGCCTTTCGATGCACGAAGGCAGCGCGCAGACCTCGGACGTCGTTCTACGCGAAGAAGAGGTGGTCAGGATCTACGACATCTTCTTTGATTACTCAGTTCTGCTCGACACCGACGCGTTCTTTCGCCGCATGATCGAAGCGGACGAATTTCAAAAGCCGATGTCCACCGCCGAGTTTCACTATCGTGCCGGCCGTTACGTGCTGGAGCGCGAACGAAAGCTGGGAATCAAGAACAAATCGTTGCTGGCGGCGGCGCATGAACATGCGGTACCGCTCTACACGTCGTCGCCTGGCGATTCATCGATTGGCATGAACGTCGCGGCGAAGGCTCTACAAGGCAACAAGCTCGCCTTCGATCCTTCGCTGGACGTGAATGAAACTGCATCGATTGTGCTGGCGGCGAAGCGCGGATTGATTCGTGATCGGGTCAAGGGTTCAAATAAGAAGAAATCCGGAGGCAAGTCGGCCATCTTCATTCTCGGCGGAGGCTCGCCAAAGAATTTTGCCCTGCAAACCGAACCGCAGATCCAGGAAGTTTTAGGCATCGATGAGCGCGGCCACGATTATTTTCTGCAAGTCACTGACGCGCGGCCGGACACGGGCGGCCTTTCCGGTGCGACGCCGGGCGAAGCCGTTTCGTGGGGCAAAGTGGATCCCGATCGCTTGCCCGATGCAGTAGTTTGTTACCTTGATTCAACCGTGGCCCTTCCGATTATTACGGCGTACGCTCTGGCGAAGCACAAGCCGCGGCCACCACGACGCTTGTACGACCGGCGTGAAGAGTTCATGGAGTTGTTGCTAACTGAGTACAGACGATCGACCAGGCGATAGGTCAGGACCGACTGCGATAGGCTCAAAAGGACGATGGGAAACAACGGACGGCTAAAGCTTTCGAACGAAATAGAAACGGTGCCGAATCGCACCTACTACAATTGTTCAAGTTGCCCGGCGTACTGTTGCGCGATCTACGAGCGCGTGCAAGTGACGCCGCGCGACATTAAGCGGCTGGCGAGGCACTTCACCGTCGACTACGCGACCGCCGAAAAGCGCTTCACGACCACCTGGCAAGGCGAGCGCATTCTGCGCCGCAAATCAGATCCAGTACTCGGAGAAGCGTGTAAGTTTCTCAATCTGGAAACGCGCCGCTGCACGATTTACGACGCGCGTCCGCTGACCTGTCGCGAGTTTCCCGCGCGCAAACGTTGCGCATACTATGATCTGCTGACCTTCGAACGTAGCCAGCAGAACGACCGGACGGTTCTGCCGTTGGTGCAGATTACATTTCGTGACGAAGACTAATCCGCAGTGGCAGGCAGGATGCCTGCGAACCGCCCGCAGGATGCGGGCGCTCCGAAAATGGAACAACTTCTCGCAAAACTGATCGGACGCGAAATCGATGTTATTTGCGCGGGCACCTCAGCCCTGCGCGGCGAATGTGTGGGCGTCGAGAACAGCGTGCTGCAGCTGAAAAATGATGAGGGCGAGGTTTTTTACATCGCCGTCGATAAGATAGTTGCGGTTTGGGAGAAGAAAGACAGGAGCCGCCACCCGGGTTTCGTGTTCAAGAACTGAGAAGTGGCACAGACTTCAGTGGTGCTGATGAGTACGAAGATCACAGACTGAAGTCTGTGCCACTTTAGACAAAAAAGCCGCCGCGATCTCTCGCGACGGCTTTCTCATTTATAGAAGTCTTTCCGTGAGACAAACCACCCGGTCCCGCAGGTGGTTCTGAGCTAGCGCGGCGTTCCCTCGTCGCTAAGGTTAACGACTGCCGGTTTCGGCTGACGCTTCATCGCGATTGGCTGCAGCCCTTCCAAAGGCACGCGTCGGAAGCCGTCAATTCGCGAAAGCCAATATTCACTAAACGGGGAATAGATCACACCGTTCCGGCGCGAGGCGTGATAGAAACCTTTTTCGTCGGCGACGATGCCCACGTGCGTCAGGCCACTGAAGAAAACCAGGGTGCCGGCTTTGAACCGCTCGTTCGCCGGCGGCGCTTCAAAGACCGCCCAGTATGAGCGTGCCGGACCGCGCGTGAAGTTCACGCCGATCTCGTTAAACGTGCGCCACACCAGACCGGAACAGTCGAAGGTGTTCGGCCCGGTCGTGTTAAAGCGATATGGGGCTCCCAAATGAGATTCAATCGCGCCGAACAATTGCGTCTGAAAGCGGACCTCCGCAGAGGCGTTCTTTGCAGGCGCTGGCGATCTGTCGTCGATGAGCTCTTCTGTCGGTGCTTCCGGAAGCGGATTATGAATCTCCAGCGCATAGCGCGGGCGATCATCAGGATTCCTTTTCTGGGCGACAGCGGTGACGGAAAGAGACAGCGCGCAGGCGGCAGTCAGCAGACAGGGGAACAGTTTTCTAAAATTCAAAGGGAAGTAATCGACTCCTATTCAACTTTGTGGGGCCTTGCTTGCTCGATGCGTGAGGTGCTGAGCAAATGTGATTCTAACCGCCGGACTGAGCGCGTACAAGACCCAATGTGACAGGTTTGTGAACGAAATGAGTCCACTTCAGAAACGATCGAGGTCGCCGGCTCAGGTTCTCGAGCGCAGGAACTCCAGAATGCTTGCGGCTGCTCGTTGCGAGGCTCCTTGCTCGCCAAGCTTCGCTGAAACCTCCTGCAGTTCATTTCGAACTCCCTGGTTACGGGCAGGCTCAAGCAAGGCGAGCAGTTCACCCGCCAACTGCTCGCCGTTCAAATCGTTCTGCATCAGTTCCGTCACCACTTCACGTCCTGCGACCAGGTTCACTAATCCGTAGTTATCCACCTGAATAAGCCGGCCCAGCAAATGCCAGTTGATCGGCGATTCTTTGTAAACGATGACCATCGGCGTGCCGAGCAGCGCCGCCTCTAACGTCGCCGTGCCGCTGGCGATCGCCGCCGCATCGGATGCGGCCAGCGCTTCACGCGTTTCGTGATGAATAACCCGCAGCGTGCCAGGCAGCGAACCGGCGTGCCTTTGGGAAGTGATCTGTTGCACCTCTGTCAGGGCGCGATTGGGTGCAATCACGAGAACGAACTGAATGTCTGGTCGAGTTTTTGAAATTCGCGCTCCGGCATCAAGCATTGATGGCAGGATGCGCATAAGTTCTTTGTGGCGGCTGCCGGGCAAGAAGGTAATGATCGGTTGCGCGGGATCGAGATCATGACGGCGACAAAATTCTTCACGATCGAAGGTTGGGCTCACGGTCCCAACCAACGGATGCCCGACGTACTCAACGTGATTCATGCCACGCGCGGCGTACCAGTCTTTTTCGAACGGCAAAATTGAGAGCAGCAGATCGACGTCGCGCCGGATGCTGTGCGCGCGATATGAACGCCAGGCCCATACCTGAGGACTCACGTAATAAATGACACGGAAGCCGCGCCGATGTAGCCAACGCGCCAGTCGCAGATTGAATTCCGGCCAGTCGATCAAAACTACCGCGTCGGGACGGCGCTCCATTGCGCCGTGTTTCAGATCGCCGAACGCGCGCAGAAATTTTGGCAGCACACTGCCGACCTCCCAAAGGCCCATGATGGACAGCGTGTCTGTATCAACAATCGACTCGACTCCAGCCGCGCGCATCTGTGCGCCTGTGGCGCCGAAGAATTCGAAGTTCGTTTGAGATGACGCTTCGCGCAGGGCACGCACCAATGATGCGCCATGGGCATCGCCGGAAGCTTCACCGGCGACGAGCATTAAGCGGAGCGAAGTGGGATCAATTTGAGATTTGGCATTTGACATTTGTCACGTGGCCATTTAAGTCGCGAGCGTTCTCGTTTAGAGAAGGTTGCCGTTCGACATCGCAAGGAACATCGAGATTGCAATGACCAGATGAAAAATCTCAAATGCCAAATGTCAAATGATCACGCTTTCGGTTCGTCAGCAACTCGCTTGTTCCCCATCGCGCGCGCATGTTAGCATCGGCGCACTTGCTTAGTGAAAACGGCGCGCCGGCTGCGGGTTCATCGCTTCGCAGAAGGCGCGATTGACTATTTGCAAGGCTCTCAAAAAATTGTGTTTCCCTCTCCCTTTGGGAGAGGGTAGGGCGAGGGGCGAAGCTAGTGCTGCCGTAAACAAAGAACGAAACTTTCTTTCATCGTTTGTGGTTCGGTTAGTTGAGAATAAAGATCCAAGAGACGAACGGTGCGCTAAGCCCTCACCCCGACCCTCTCCCACAGGGAGAGGGCGATGTGCTGCTGCGAAGCTCGCGCGTACTGACCATTCTCTCATGCCTCTTGCTGGCGCTTTTTGTCGTCACGCGCGTTGCAGCGCAACAACCCAATCCGGTCGATCGCAAAGTCGAGAACCCGATTACCGACACGCCGAACGTAAATCCTTTGCAACAGGATCAACCGATCCGGCCGACGGTGACCGCTCAGCAGCCAGGCGCGCAGAGCACGGAATCGCTCAGCGTCGTTTGTAACCGGGAAAGCATTTCCGGGCCGGCAGAAAATCGGGTGTCGATTTGCGAAGGCAACGTTGACGCCCGCATCGGCACGTATCGCTTGCAAGCCGACAAAGTAACTGTCTACGACGCGACGAACAAAGTAATCGCGGAAGGCAACGTAGTTTTCGATCAGGGCGATCAGCAGCGCATCACCGGCAGTCACGCGGAATGGAATTACCGGACGAAGACAGGCTTCTTCGTCAACTCGACCGGCTATACGAACCAGACGCAAGACGGCACGCGCATGTACTTCACGGCCGATCGTGTCGAGAAGGTCAACCTGACGACCATTGTCGTCATTAACGGCGAAATCACCGCCTGCGACGAAGAAGTTCCGAAGTGGAGCTTTCGCGCAAAGAGAGCCACGATCAAGACGGGCGATCGAGTGCGGATTAAGTCGGCGTCGTTTCGCATCAAGCGCCTGCCGGTGATCTTCATGCCCTACGTGTCGATTTCGATCAAGCATCGCGATCGATCTTCCGGATTCTTAACCCCGACCTTCAGCGCGTCGGGAGAAAAAGGCTTTCGAATTTCTGAGGCTTACTACCTGACGCTCGGCCGGTCGGCTGATTTCACTCTGCGCGGAGACTTGTATTCGAAGCGCGGTTACGGAATCGGTGGCGACCTGCGGACGCGAGCCAACTCGCGCTCGTTCATGAACCTCGGATTTTTCATCGTTAAAGATCGCGTGCTCGGGCCGAAAGAAGACGCGGATCATCCGGATGAGGGCGGCTCGAGCTTCTACGTCGACGCGGTGCACTACTTTCCCAATGGCTTCCTGGCGGCGGCCGACGTGAATATCACTTCGAACCTGGCGTTCCGGCAGAGGTTTTCGGACACGATTCAGAAAGCGATTTCACCGGAAGAGCGTTCGCAGGTTTTCATCAACAAGAACTACAACGCGTACAGCCTGAACTTTCGGATGAATTCGCAAGCAACCTCGCTTCAGAATTCCCAGATTCGTCTTCGTCAACTGCCCAGTCTTAATTTCGATCGCCGTCCATCGATTGTGCGCTGGCTGAAGGAGCTGCCCGTATATCTGTCGTGGGAGAGTGGCGTCGAAGGCGTCAGCCGCAAAGAAACCGCGGGTGACCTTGCCCTCTTCCGCGATGAGGTGGGTCGCGATCCAATCTTCACTCCGTCGATTGTGCAGCGTTTTGATTTTCATCCCGTCGTTTCGGTGCCATTGACGTTTGCGGGCTGGTCCGTGACCGCAACGGCCGGCGTGCGCGGCACTTATTATTCCAATTCATTCGACCCGGTGACGCAGTTGGTGACGCCTCGCGACGTCGTGCGCGGTTACGGCGAATTTGAATTAGACGTGCGGCCGCCGGCGCTCGCCCGCAACTTCCGCCGCGACGACGGCTCAGTTCGCTTTCGTCACGTGATCGAGCCGTACATCACTTATCGTCGCATTGCAGGCATCGATGATTTTCACCGGATCATTCGTTTCGATTATGTCGATGCGATCGCTAACACGAACGAGATTGAGTTCGGCTTAACCAATCGTTTCTTCACGCGTCGCTCCACGGAAAGTGTCGGGCCGACCGCAGCGCGACTCGCGCGCGAGAAGAAAGACTCGCTGGCGACCCAGCCCTACGAAGCGTTGACCATCACCTTACGCGGAAAGTATTTCTTCGATCGGTTCTTTGGCGGCGCGCTAATTCCCGGACAGCGCAATCAGTTCTATCCGATCGACACATTCTCGGCTTTTAGCTATGGCGCGGTGCCGCGGCGCTTCTCGCCCCTGAACATCGACGTGCGTTATCGGCCGACACAGCACACGTTCGCTGACTTTCGCAGCGACATCGACACGCGCGGCGGCGGGCTGCGGGCGATGGCGGCTACGGTGGGCTTCAATCGCACGGCTATCATCGAAGCGTTTTCAACTTTCTACTACACGCGTGCGGTTGAACTGGTGCCGTCGCTCAGGCAGTTTGCAAACCCGCAGGGCGCTGAGCCGGGAACATTGCGGGGCTCACAATGGAGCCCGTCTGTATTTTTTGGTGATCGTGAAAATGGATTATTCGGCGGTCTCTCACTGTTCTTCGATTTTCAGAAGCATCCGTTCGCCGGCGAGCGCGCGCTGGTCAGCTCGACCGCGACGCTCGGTTACACATGGAAGTGCTGCGCCGTCACCATGCAGTACTTCACCTTCAATCTGGCATTGCGGAGCGAGAACCGCATGGTCTTCGCCTTCCGCCTCAACGGCCTCGGCACTTTCGGGACTGAGCAGATTGGCCAGGGATTCAGGTAAATCCGGTAAACCGCGGCGGTTTTTCGCGCATCCGAAGCGTGAGGACTTGGATCAAGGCTCGCTTGCTGTCACGCGGCCTAACCATTACAATGGCGCACTCTGACCGTTAGTACACTGCGGTTTCTAATTTTGGCTCAATCCCCGGTGAGCAACTGATTATTTCGTTGGTATCTTCATGCTGAGACTTCTATTTGCCATTTTGTGTGCCGCAGCCGCGTGCATGCTGGTTGCGGGCGCGCTTTCTTCGGCCCAAACAACCGCTACCACTCCCGACGCATTTGTCGCGCAGGTCACCAGCGCGAACGGCAATTCGTTCGCGACAGACATTTCGGCCAACGGACGATTTGTCGTGTTTGAATCTGTTGCCGACGCGTCGACACTTAAGCCGGGACAGACTGGGGCCACCAAGAGCCCGGCTAACACCGACGGGAACAGCGAGATTTTCCTGTATGACTACGCTCAGCGGCGAATTTTTCAACTGACGAACACGCGAAGTGTGCTGAATCCCGCGGGCAGTCCGTCGCCTTCTCCTAGTCCGAGTCCAAGCCCGTCCGTCAGCCCGTCGCCGACGGCCAGTCCGACGCCAACTCCGATCGACCCCACCAGTATTAAGATCGAAATCACGAACCGCCGGCCGATGATCAGTGCTGAGCCGGTGCTCTCGGCGGGTAACCGAACGTACACGATTGTGTTCAGCTCGAATGCACCCGTGACGCCTGCTCTGTTTGACGGGACGGACCCGGGCGCGCCGACGAACACGGACATGAATACCGAGATCTGGACCTACCAGTTCACCGTTCCTGATGCAGTGAATTTGGCTGAAGGTGCGGACCTCGCATTTCAGGACTTGAGCACGGGAACGTTTACTCGAGTGACGAATACGCCTGCCAGTCGCGCGCCGCTGCCGGGTTCAGCTAATCCGAATTGTCCACTAGGCGTATGTGCTCCTTTCTACGCCGACGATAACCTCGACGCCACAATCAGCGATGCCGGCGATGTGATTGCGTTCGTTTCGACTCGCGATCTTGTGCCGCCCGGTAATGTCGATACGGGCCAAATCCCGAATCCTGAAATCTTTCTCTTCAATCGCGGCACAGGTATTTTCACGCAAGCCACGAGCACGATAACGACAGATAATGCGTCCCCGATCCGCAACGGGAACGCGAACATTGCGGGTAGTGGCGGCGCTTTTACGCTCGCTTTTTCATCGAACGCCAACTTGACAGCGAACAATGACGACGGCGGGGGTAAAGGTAACAGTGAGATCTACCTCGCCACTTATAACGGCGCAGCGATCGTCGCCGGCAGTCTGCGCCAGGTAACCAAGACAAGAAACACGAGTGCGGTTTTGTTTACGCTCGGCAGACGCTTGAGTCGCGATGGGCGATACATTGTCTTCGCGTCGCTGGCAGATGATCCCAAGGCGAATAGCGCGACCAACAAAGACTTCTTCGCGGCTTTCGTCTATGACAGCCTGAGCGATACATTTGCGCAGGTGGGACCACGCTCTACGTCAGCGCTCGAGATAACCGTCACCCACTTCCCGGGATTCACCGACTATACCGGCACCAGTCCGGGAACAGTCGTGTTCAGTTCAGCCCTTAACTTCAAAAGCGACGGCACGTTCCCGACAAGCGATCAGGACCTCACGGGAATGAATCCCGGACGCGTGACGCAGCTATTCGCGACGTCACTGCCGGCGCAGACAGCCGGTCCGTTTACCCGATTAACCAACATCACCTCAACTAACGTGCTTGCACCGTTGAACTCTTTGCCGAGCAATTCACGACGGCGCGTGGCGTTCACCTACGGCGGCGCTGAATTGGGTGGCGGTAACGGAGATTTCTCGGCTGAGGTTTACTACAATCTGGTGCCGCTTGCGACCACGGATTCATCGGCGACGATTTCAGTACTCACGGGCGCGAGTCTCGCTCCCGTCGCTTCTCCATCGCCGACTGCCAGTCCCAGCGGTAGTCCTTCGCCTTCACCGAGTCCCAGCCCCACTGGAAGTCCGGCGGCCGGACCACTGGTTGCGCCGGGATTGGCCGCGGGCGAGTTGGCCCGGATCACTTCAAGTGCGAGCCTCGCGCCTGCAGCCGGGGCAACGGTAAACGCATCAGTGACGAGTTTCGGGCCGGCCTTGCCGGTCGAGCTTAAAGGCGTGTCGGTTTCAATCAGGGGCGCCGCCGCCGGAATTTATTCAGTGAGTTCGTCCGCGATTTCGTTTGTGGTGCCGCGCGGTCTTCCCGCCGGCGTCTATCCGATCGTCATCAACAACAATGGCACTGTGATTCGGGGCAACATTGCGATTGTCGCCGCGCAGCCTGACATTGAAACAACTACGAATGGCCCCAACGGCCGCGCCGTGATTTGTAACGTTACAAATCCGGCGGTATCCGGATGCCAGATGGAACCATTCAACGTCACTTCGCCAAACGCCAGCGGGTCTCCGGTGCCGACAGTACTTGAGTTGCATCTGACCGGAGTGCGCGCCACCACGGCCAGCCTTATCAGTGTGATTATTGGGACCACCCCGATTGTGGCCACATCGAACGTACCAACGGACCAGCCCGGCTTTGATCTGGTAACGTTCACGCTGCCGTCAACAGTCGATCGCGGTGATAATCTTCCCGTCGTTGTACGAGTGGGCGCAGCAACCAGCCGGCCCACGCCGGGTGATAGTCCGCCACTGGTGAAGATCAATCCCTAATCGTTAATGGACTCTCGGTTCGACTTAAAGCTCGCGCGATGAAAACTTGCGCGGGCTTTTCTGTTTTCAGTTCGACATCAGAGGTTTGAGAAGGCCGTTCAACAAATTGACGGAATTACTTGACAGGGTTGAATGTTCGAGCATAAAGTTTCGCGCATTCGGCTTTATTGAGGTTCAGTAAAATTAGCGACGGGAGTTCTCTCCTGTCAGAAATAATCCCCCCATTTTCTGCGTCACGTCCAAACTACTCAGGAGGAACTGTCCATGCGCGAAATTCGTCGGGCTGCACGTCGTCCCTACATTCTGATCGGCCTAATACTGGCCGGCTCATTGACGTTAATGCTGTCTTCTTCGCGGCTTAACCGCCGGGTGACTGCGCAACAGCCAGATATTCCCGTTATCGCTCCTGGTTCAGCCTACCGGCTGACGACGCTCGTCTCGGACGTGCCTGGCTATGCGCCCGTCCTCGACCCGTTGCTCGTCAACCCGTGGGGCATTTCGCTGACTGCGAGTAGCCCCTTCTGGGTCGCCAACAACGGGACGAGTACGACGCAACTCATTCGCGGCGACCAACCTTCGGGCGCGCCCGTAACGCTCAACCCAAGTCCGCAGACCGTGACCATCCCCGGTGGCCTGCCGACGGGGACAGTTGCCAACCCGGTCGCTACAGAGTTCGTTTTGCCCGGGCCTTGCGCCAGCGCGCCGTGCGGGGCGAATTTCCTCTTCGCCTCGATCACCGGCAATATCACGGGCTGGGACCCGAACGCGCCGGCCGCCAGTTCGGTAACCGCCGTCACCGCGGCCAGTCACCCCGGTCATGTCTACACGGGTCTGGCCTACGCCAACAACGGCTCGGGCAACTTCCTTTATGCGGCCGACTTCGCCAACGGCAAGATTGATGTCTTCAACACTTCGTTCGCTTTGCAGCCCGCGGCCAGCTTCCCCTTCGCCGACCCGACCATCCCGGCGACGATGGGAAACACCTTTCACCCTTTCAACATTCAGGCCATCGGCGGCTCGCTCTATGTCGCCTACGCCAAGGTCGGCCCTGACGGGTTTGACGAGGCGGGTGTCGGCAACGGTTTCGTCCGCCGCTTCAACGCCAACGGCGTCCGCGACCTGACCTTCGGTATCAACAACGGCGCGCTCAACTCACCGTGGGGCGTGACTGTAGCGCCCGCGTCTTTCGGCATCTTCGGGGGCGCACTCCTCGTCGGCAACTTCGGCGAGGGCAACCCGTCCATCCATGCCTACAACCCGACGACCGGCGCCTTTCTCGGCACGCTCCAGGACGAGTCGGGCAACGGCATCGTCATCGACGAGCTGTGGGATTTGAAGTTCGGTAATGGTGGAAGTGGCGGCAACGTGGATACGCTCTACTTCGCCGCCGGCATCGGCGAGGAGCAGCATGGCGTCTTTGGCAAGCTCAACCCGACGACCGCCTCGGCCACCTCGCTCATCCAGTTCGCCGACACCGAATTCGCCATCGACGAGGGCTCCGGCCACATTGATGTGACGGTGACGCGCACGGGCGACGTGTCGGGCACGGCTACGATCAACTACAACACCTTCGACTTTTTTGCGGCCCCGTCACCGACGCCGACGCCGTCACCGACCCCGACGCCCGCACCAGACATAAACGCCAATCAGAAGAGTGACTACGAGATCGCGCTCGGCACGCTCACCTTCGCTCCGGGCGAAACCTCGAAGACCTTCCGCCTCCTGCTCGTCAACGACACGCGCGACGAAATTGACGAGATTATCCACCTCCAACTCTCGAACCCGACGGGCGCGGGTGTTGGACTGGGAAGCCCGAACACGGCCGAGATCACCATCCTCGACAACGATATTGGCTTGCCCGCTAGTAACGTCATCGACGGCTCAGCCTTCTTCGTCCGCCAGCACTACCTGGACTTTCTCAATCGCGAGCCCGATGCGGCTGGGCTCGCCTTCTGGACCAACGAGATCGAGTCATGCGGCGCGTCTGCACAGTGCCGTGAGGTGAAGAGAATTCACGTCTCGGCAGCCTTCTTCCTCTCTCTCGAGTTTCAACGTACAGGGTACCTCGCTTATCTGACGCACCGCGTGGCTTTTGGCGCAAACGCTTCAGGCTCGCCCGCGCCAGTCCTCTACGGTGACTTCATGCGCGACACGCAGGCGCTTCAGCGGGATTACATTTTCGGCGCGCCTGACGATGATGAGGTGCTCGAAGCGAACAAGGTCGCGTATTTCAACCAGTTCGTGACGCGTCCCCAGTTCGTCGCTGCTTATCCGTCGACGCTGACGAACGAGCAATACGTGGACAACCTGCTCGCCTCGGCGGGACTTTCGCCGAGCCAGGTAAGACTCTTCGTTCTGCAGATGACGAACGCGCAGGAGCCTGGAACGGTGACCCCGACAACCACGACGGGCGCGGCGCGACCCATATCGTCCGGCACGGCGCGGCTTCAGTTCAACAGCGCCCAGACCGCGCTGACGGTGACGGGGACAGTCAACAACATCGACTTCACCGGCGCGCAGACCGCTGACACCAACGACAACCTGACCGCGGCGCACATCCATGCGGGCGCGGCGGTCGCGCCTGGCGTCAACGGCCCCGTGGTCTGGGGATTCATCGGCACGCCCTTTAACGACAACAATCCGAACGACGCGGTGGTGACGCCCTTCGCTCCCGGCGTCGGCGGCACGTTCAGAGGTAAATGGGATGCGCCGGAAGGCAACACCACGACGCTCGCCGCGCAGCTCAGTAACCTCCGTGAGGGGCGCGCCTACCTCAACTTCCACACGACACAGTTCCCGGGGGGCGAGATCCGCGGCAACTTCCCCGCGGCCGACGCCTTCCGCAACTCACTCGTGGCAGGGTTGAACGGCGCTACTTTGACGCGCGCGCAAGTGCTTCGCGCCGTAGCCGAGGCCGAAGAGATGCAGACACGCGAATTCAACACGGCCTTCGTTGCGATGCAGTACTTCGGTTACCTGCGCCGCGACCCGGACACCGCTGGATTCAACTTCTGGCTCAATAAGTTGAATTCGTTCAATGGCGACTTCATCAAGGCTGAGATGGTCAAGGCCTTTATCTCGTCGGCCGAGTACCGCCAGCGCTTCGGCCCAAGCTAAACAGCAAGGGAAAAGAGCTATGGGCCAGGGGTGGGAGAAAATCCTACTCCTGGCCCTTTCTCTTTGGTTGTTGACATTCCGCTTAGCGCCCGGAAATTGCGGTCAGTCTTTGCTGCCTAGCTTTTAGCTCCGGGTTCTTGCCCTTCGCCCGTTTGCCTTCTGCGCCTCGCCCTTACCGCTTTGCCGGTCACTTCTGCTAAATTCCACCATGTGAATTTGGCCCTCCGCGTCGAAAATCTTTCCAAGCAATATCGCATCTATGCGAAGCCGATCGACCGCCTGAAAGAGTCGCTCACGCGCGGACGTCTTAAGCGCCATCAGGAGTTCTGGGCACTGCAAGACGTCAGCTTCGAAATTGAAAAGGGAACCACAACCGGAATCATCGGACCGAACGGCAGCGGTAAATCGACGCTGTTACAGATCATCACCGGCACGCTCGAGCCGACGCACGGCAGCGTCCACTACGACGGACGGATCGCCGCGCTGCTCGAGTTGGGTGCCGGTTTTAATCCTGAGTTCACGGGCATTGAGAACATCTTCATGAATTCGTCGCTCATGGGTTTCTCACGCTCTCAGACCGAAAAGCTGCTGCCGGAAATCGAGCGCTTCGCCGAAATTGGCGACTTCGTTCATCAACCCGTCAAAACGTATTCCAGCGGCATGTACGTGCGGCTCGCGTTTGCCATTGCGGCCACCATCGAACCGGATGTTCTCCTGGTGGACGAAGCGCTGGCGGTGGGTGATTCCGTTTTTCAGAATCGCTGCCTGCGCCGCATCGACGAATTGCAGGAGCGCGGCACCACCGTGTTATTCGTTTCGCATGATCTGGCAGCCGTACGAGCGCTGTGCTCGCGCGCCATCCTGATGAATCATGGGAAGATAATCGCCGACGGGGCGCCGCCTGACGTACTGAACCTCTACCAGAAGATCATTATGGACCGCGAGCTCGCTTTCGACGCCGAAACAGAGCGCACGACTGACGCCGAGCTCGCGGAACTTCAAATTTTTGAGCCGCCTGCTTATACCTATCGTCATGGAAATCACGCCGCTGAACTGGTCGCTGCCGAACTGAAGGACGCAAATCACCGGCGCGTCGAAATCGTTGAGACAGGAGCTGCCGTCACGATGCGCATCGTGGCTCGGGCAAATCGCCACATAGATAATCCGGTCATCGGCTTCCTGATTCGCAACCGGCACGGCATCAGCGCCTTTGGCACCAATACGGAGGAGCAGCAGATCGAGTTTGGCGCAATCCAACGTGGCGACGCGCTCGAGGTGAAGTTCGCTTTCAACTGTTGGCTGGGTGTGGATCAGTATTCGATCTCCTGCGCCATTCACAGCCGGGACGGCGAGGCATATGATTGGATGGACGGTGTAATTTTCTTTCGCGTAACCAGTGCGATATTGACTGAAGGCGTCGCCAATCTGAATGCGACCGCAACCGCGCGGCGAATCGAACAGGGCAGTTCGAAAACGCTCGACGCTCACCAACTTGATTCGGCTGCCGAACCCGTGACGGCCGTCTGAGCATATGGAGTTGGCTCGACGTTCTTATCGCTTTGTTGCCTGCAAGCGCTTCGAAGTTTTGCGTCACCTATTGAAAACATGAGCAGCGACGTGGAAACCATCCTTAATGAGATTCGCGAGCGCGTTCGGGCTGAAGAGCGTACCGCCGCCACACTTCCGGCAGACGTCACCCAGCCGAAGCCATCACCAAATGGATTGATGGAACCGGCAGTAGCTCGTAATGAAAATCTGGAGCGAGTGGCAGCTGACTTGAGCGTGACCGCGCGGGCCTGGGACCGGCTGCCCCCGGTAGTCAGCAATCGGAGCGGCGCTCTGGCGCGGGCGGAATTGTGGATAAAGAACTCGTTCAAGGGCCTCACGCGGTGGTTTACCTGGGAACAGGTCAACTTTAACGCAGCCGTCCATCACGCCTTGAAGGATATTCTTACTGTGGTCGCGGCGGAGCGCGAACACGCGGCCGCACGCGATCAGAAATTGGAAGCCCTCGAGCGCGAAGTTCACTCGTTGCGCTCGCTACTCGAAAAACAGGCGCCGGAATTAGAGCGGCTGCGTGCAGCTCAGGTAAAGGATCGCACCGAGGTCCAAACTCGATTGACTGAGACTAAGGCCGCGCTGGCGCGCGTCAATGACATGCTGAACGGCCTGGCGCAACAGAGTGCGGAAACTGCCAACACACTGCGCGCGGAGCAGCGCCTGACTGAAACCAGCCTCGCGCAACAGATAGCCGAAACAGCCAACGAACTGCGCGATGAGCAGCGCGTGTTGTTTAAGCAGCTTTCGTTGGAAGTCAGTGAGGCAGCGATCCTCGAGGATCGAGGCCGGCGTGCCCTCGATGCGCGGGTGGAAAAATTGGAGCAGCGAAACTCTGGGTGATGCCAGACCGAGACGACAACCTTTATAACCGCGCCGGCATTTACGACCGCAGCGATTTCTACCGCACTAAATTTGTCTCCGATGAAGTGCTGGATGCGCGCTACTTCAAAGCCCTGGACCGGTTTGATATCCGCTTCGCGCGCACCATGTGGATTTACGACAACGTGCGCGCCGGAGCTTCAGTGCTGGATCTTGGTTGCGGCGCCGGAATGCTCGCGTTGCTGAAACGGAAAGGGGTAAAGCTCACCGGCGTGGACTTGTCTGCTGAATGTTCGCTCGCGGCGCGGCGCAATGGCTACGATGTGACAGTCACAAGTGAACTGATGCGCCTGCCTTTTCCGGAAGATAGTTTTGATTATGTCGTCAGCCTGGATGTCCTGGGCCATGTCGGCTTCGAGGAAAAAGACGCCGTGCTGGCAGAGATCAAACGTGTGCTGCGTCCGGACGGCGTGACGATGCATGGAATTGAGTGCGTCGATCACGCCGCGCAAAGAAATTATGACGAAATGAGCGCCGAGGAACTCAGAAAATTTGTAGATATCGACGGCCACGTTGGCCTCGAGGAAGAACAGGAGCACGGTAAACGCTTTCTCCGCCTGTTCAAGCATGTCGCGTGGGAGCCACGCTACGCCCTCTGTTTGAGTAGTGAAGAATTCATAAAACAGTCCGACAAATACGGACTCAGATTCGAATCAGATTTCCTGGATTACCTGCGCGGGTTGTCGTTCAAGGAACGGCGCGCGTTCGACATGGCCATGGGGTATGTGTTCGGGAAGATTTCCGATCTCGATTTGTCGCTGCCAAAGAGCGGGCTGTATGTTTTTTTGAAGGCGTCTGACAAACCGCTCGGCCGTTTCTACAACGAGCACCGCGATCGACGCGCGCTGTATCCAAAGGCACACACTAACAACGGCGAGAGCCAAACCATCTCACTTGATCGCGATTCGGACGCTCTCTTTGACGACGGTTGGTACGAACCCAACATGCTGCCGCCGGTCGCGCGGTGGATGAGCAAGACCGCTAAGCTGATCTTCTCCGCTCCCGCTGTTTCACTAATTGAATTCGATCTAACTACGCATCTGCCTGAGCTTCGCGCTCGACCGCTGACTCTCGAAGTCCTGCTAAACGGCTTTAGGATTGGGTATCTATCCATATTTCATCAGGGTTGGGTCGAAATGTCTTTGGCTGTTCCTGATGAGCTCTCGAACAGTGCTGCTGACCGCTTCGAGCTCGAGCTGCGCGCAGACCGGACATGGCAACCGCGACCGGGACAGGATGAAACTCGCGATGATCGTGAGTTGTCGGTCGCGGTCTGCAACATAGTTGCCACCACGGCGTCGATCGCCGGTTGAATTTGGGGGATGCAATGGTCAAGAAGGTAAATTTTTATCCGTTCCGATTCACGACAATCAGCCTGGCTTTGATCGCGGCGATTTTCGTCAGTTCTTTCACTTCCGTCGCACAACTCCGAACTGATAAGCGAAATCCTGCCGCCCTTACATTTGGAGTGATCTTTCGTCAAACAAACCTGGTCGCAAATCTTCCGGGCGTGGCCCTGATTGAAGATCGATTGCTTCGGAACCCCTGGGGCGTTTCAGTCGGACCGGATACGCCGTTCTGCGTCGTGAACAACGGGGGTTCGTCTGCGAGTCTTTATGTAGGTGACGTTTCGGGTGGTCCCTTAGTCCCCAATCCGGACCTTCGTTCAATTTCAATTGTTCCGCCAGAGAGTGTCGTTGCAATACCGGTAGCCGCGACTGCGGTGGTCGCGAACACGACCAGCGGGTTCCTCGCGTCGTTGACACCTACGACTCCCGCAGCTCCTGCACGTTTCATTTTTGTGACCCGCAACGGAGCGATTAACGCCTGGCAGCCCGGTATGGGCGACATGGCCACGGTGCAGCGTTTCGTCCCCGGTCATAACTACACGGGTGTGGCAATCACCACCACCGCATCGGGTACGTTTCTGCTGGCCGCTGATTTCACCAACGGCAAGATCGATGTGTTCGATAGTTCGTTCAACCCGGCATCGCTGCCCGGAAATTTCGCCGACCTGACCGTCCCGGGCAGTTTTCGTCCATTCAATATTCAGAATCTTGGCGGCGCGCTTTATGTCACCTACGCCGATTTAACTTCGGCCAGCGGCTATGTGCGTAAATTCGATCTCGACGGAAATCGCATAACCAGTTTCGCGATCGACAACGGGCCACTGGCTGGCCCCTGGGGACTCGCAATTGCACCAGATGGTTCCGGCGGGTTCAGCGGGTTGTTGCTGGTCGGTAATGTAATCAACGTACCCTTCCGCGCCAGCATTAATGCCTTTACGGCTACCGGTGAGCATATCGGCGTCATGAGTGACGCTACCGGGGCCGCATTGCAAATCGACAATCTCCACGGATTCACGTTTGGCAATGGTGTTAACGGTGGTGACGCCAACGTTCTGTATTTCGCCGCAGGAATTTTCGGCCAACGGCACGGGCTCTTCGGATCGCTAAAACCAGTAACCGGGATCCCGCCGACCACGATCAAATTTAGTGCGGCGTCTTACTCTGCTTCCGAAACAGATCCGTTCGTCGACATTACGGTGACTCGTTCGGGCGTCGTCGGCGATCCGGCGACCGTGAATTACGCAACGGTAGACGACAGCGCGCAGCAAGGCCGCGACTACGAAATTGCGCTGGGCAAAATAACTTTCAATCCGGGAGAGACCAGCAAGACATTTCGCGTTCTGATTATCGACGATCATGAGATCGGCGGCGGCACAGCACCTCCTTTGTTTCTCGCACTGAGCAACTCTACCGGAGCAGAGATTGTTGCGCCCTCGGTGGCGACGTTGTCGATAATGGACAACGAGTTTGACACGCCGCGGCAACCGCCCAACACGAACGATGATGCAAGGCTGTTTGTGCGCGAGCACTATCTCGATTTCCTAAATCGCGAACCCGACTCCTCGGGCTGGGATTTTTGGACGAATGAAATCACGTCTTGCTTGACGGAGCAGTGCCGAGAAGTCAAACGGATCAACGTCTCAGCCGCGTTCTTTCTGGCCATAGAATTTCAGCGCACTGGCCCGATCTCGTATCTGGCGAATAAGGCTGCCTTTGGAAACCTTCCGGGGGCGCCCGTGCCCGTCCGGTACGGCCAGTTCATGCGCGACGTGCAGCAGCTTCAGCGCAATCTCATTTTTGATAACGGGAGCTTTGAGACCCAGCTCGCTGCCAACAAGCAGGAGTATTTCAACGACTTTATTGCCCGGCCTGAATTCGTGCATACGTATGCGGCGATGTCCAACGCGCAATACGTTGACCGGTTGATTCAGAACGCGGGTGGCGGCTTTCCTCCGAGCGATCGCGATGCGTGGGTGGCGGGACTGAACGGCGGTACGAAAACACGCGCGACGGTGCTAAGAGAAATATCTGAGAGGGCGTCGTTCAAACAACAAGAGTTCAATAATTTATTTGTACTGATGGAGTACTTCGGCTATCTGCGCAGAAGCCCGGACGACCCGCCCGATAACAACTTTACCGGGTTCAACTCCTGGCTGACCAAGCTAAACTCGTTTAATGGCGACTACATTCGATCGGAAATGGTCAAGGCGTTCATTAGCTCGACAGAATATCGTTCACGTTTTGGCCCGCCCTAAGTTCACTCGATGATTCGAAATGTCCTAATCTGCACGACCCAGGTTCCTTTCACACGCGGTGGCGCAGAAGACCACGTCGAAGGCTTGCGGCGCGCGCTGGTCGCCGCCGGGCACGCGACGGAGGTCGTAGCCCTGCCCTTCAAGTGGTACCCACCGATGGAAATCATGCGCGGCGCCATGGCCTGGCGCATGCTCGATCTGTCGGCCGCGAACGGACGGCCCGTCGATTTAGTGATCGGAATGAAGTTTCCGGCCTACCTCGTGGCGCACCCAAATAAAGTTCTTTGGATTTTGCACCAGCATCGCTCGGCTTATAACCTTTGGGGTACGGCGTTCGACGATCTTTCGACCTTTCCCGAAGGCCCCCGCGTCCGCGAGTGGATCAAACACTGTGACGAGAAACTGATTCCCGACGCGAAAAAGGTTTTCGCCAATTCGCGCACCGTTGCTGACCGCCTGAAGAAATACAACAACCTCGAAAGCGAGGTGCTGTATCATCCGCCGCCATTGGCTGATCGCCTGCGCGCGGGCGAGCAAAGCGATTACCTCTTTTATCCCAGCCGCCTCGAACCACAGAAGCGACAGACCTTGCTGATCGAAGCCATGAAGTATGTAGGCGCGCCCGTCAAGGCAGTTTTTGCCGGCAGCTCAAGCGACGCCTCGCATTACCAGGCGCTGGCCCGTCAACATGGCGTCGCCGATCGAATTTCTTTTCGCGGCTTTGTTTCCGAGGACGATCTGATCGGACTGTATGCGAACTCGCTGGGCGTTTGTTACCTGCCCTTTGATGAAGATTATGGTTACGTAACTTTGCAGGGCATGTTGTCAGCCAAGCCCATGATCGTGACGAGCGACAGCGGCGGCGCGACGGAATTCGTTGAAGATCAAATCACTGGAGGGATCGTGCAACCCGACCCCAAAGCAATCGCTGAAGCAATCGATCAGCTTTACGCCGATCGCAACCGCGCGCGTCTGATGGGCGAAAAAGGGCTGGAAAAAATCTCATCCATGAATCTTGGCTGGTCGAACGTAGTTGATAAGATCATCAGCGCGGCCTGATCCGAAGCTTGCAGACTCAACTTCATCGCTGGCGCGAGGCAAAGTCGATTTGGCGTTACCTTTTCTGTGCCGGACTGATCGCGTTTGCCCTCGCCATTTATTTCTATCGCGTTCCCGCCGATCCACCCGGCTTTTACATCGACGAGTCATCGATCGCTTACAACGCTTACACCATTTCTCAATCCGGACGTGACGAATCCGGCGTGGCCTGGCCGCTCTATTTCCAGGCGTTCGGAGAATTCAAAAATCCGACACTGATCTATCTGCTCGCTCTGGTTTTTAAAGCCACCGGCCCGAGCATGTTTGTGGCGCGCGCGCTTTGCGCCCTATTGGGCGTGACGGCGGCGTTACTTCTGGCGGTGCTCGCCTGGAAAATCTCGGGCCAATTCATGTCCGGAATGATCGTCGGATTGTCCGCAACGCTAACTCCATGGCTTTATGAAAGCAGCCGCTTGGTCTTCGAAGCGGCTGCTTATCCACTGATCGTGGTGGCCTTTCTGCTGGCGTTGAGTCGCGCCACTGTTCGAGTTGCCTGGCGCGCAGGCGACGTGGTTCTTATCGCCGTAACCCTCGCGCTTCTCACCTACAGCTATTCGATTGGCAGGTTGCTCGGCCCGTTGCTGGCGTTAGGTCTCATCTTATTTGCCGGCAAAGGTAACCGGCGCGCGGTCGCGAGCACCCTCGCGGCATATGCAGTAACTCTTTTGCCGATGATGGTCTTTGCGTTCAGGCACCCGGGAGCGTTGTCTGCGCGCTTCAAAACAATCAGTTATCTCGGCGCCAACGAATCGGCGTTCGCAAAGGTTTGGCAGTTCTTCCTTCATTACCTGCAGGACATCAACCCCTGGACGATGCTGGTTCTGGGCGAGAACAATCCACGAGATCACACAAGCGGCATGGGCAGCGTGCTGCTGGTGACGTTTGTGATCGCAGTAGCAGGCTTAGCGATCGTCATTACTACGCTGCGTCGCGACGCGTGGTGGAGGTTCATTGTTTATGCGCTGTTCGTTTCAGTCGTGCCCGCCGCGCTGACCGTAAATGAGTTTCCGCAGCTCCGGCTGGTTGCCTTTCCGGTGTTTCTGCATGTGTTGATGGTGCCGGCACTCAAACGCTTATCATCCGGCGCAAATGCGAAAGACAGCGCGCACAGCATCGCGGCAAAGGGAAGGTTGCAACCGTCATTACTGGTGGCCACAGTTGCGCTCATTGTTCTTCAGGGGCTGTACTTTCAATTTCTGTTTCATCGTGAGTCCCCGTCGCGCTGGTATTTCATGGACGCGCGGTTCGCGCGCAAGGTCCTGACCCCGGCGCTCGCGTTGCATCGTGACCGCATTTACTTGTTTGATCCGCCCGGCGAATCCGGTTACATCCAGTCGCTTTGGCACGGCCTCCTGACCGATGTTGATGCGGGCAGGTTTGTTCGCGCGGACCGCCGCGAGCTCATACCGGCGGACAGTGTGGTGATAAGCACTGAGAGAACATGTGACAGTTGTCGCTTGCTGGCGCGCAGTTTGAACTACATTGTCTACGTAGTCCTGCCTTCGAACGCTGAACCGAAAGTTGCCGCATTGCCTCGCGAAGCATTTCGCGCCCAAATTGCTCTGAGACACACGCCGAAGATCCTGCAAACTGGTAGTGGCGAAACTCTGCGGGTTACGGTGAAGAACACAAGCGACGCGCCGTGGTCATGCGTGGGCGATAGTCAGGGTCGGCATGCGGTGGTGGTGCGTGCGCGTTGGCTTATACCTGACGGCACGTTTCTTTCGGACGCGGGCAGGACTGAGCTGAATTACGATTTGGAACCCGGAGACGTAAACGACGTCGATTTGCCGGTCACTTCGCCGCCGTTGGGCGCATCGCTTCTGGAAATTGATCTCGTGCAGGAACCGAACAATTGGTTTTCGCAGAACGGCTCCCAGCCTTTGCGTCTGCCAATGCAAAGCCTGTCTCGGAATTAATTTACGGGCCGTGATTTGTATTCGGATGATTCCAGAAATGCACGGCTCAGGCTGCGACGGTCACCCGTCCGATCAAGAACTGAAAGCCAGTAGTTAAATCCACTCAAATCCTTGTCCGGCGGGTCACCGGGATTTCGACCCAAGTAACCAAAGAAATGCGCCAGCACATACGCCGAGTTATATTCGCGCGTTCGGAAACGTTCATCTTCAATAAATCGGAGCAGTACCGATGCGCGAGTGTCTGCTCCGGAGTCCAATCGGTTTACTAGTTGGTCCCGCGCAGCCCCACCCAATTGTTCATTAGTATTCCGCAGCAGCATATCGACAAACTCTGCGTTTGACCTGGATTCGTAAAGTGTTTTGAACTCGGCACCTTGCATCCACTCGTTCAACAGAGATGTCTGGTTGGCGCTCAATTGGCTTTCCCCGTTCGGGGAGCCAACAAACACTCCTTGACCGAGCTTCTTCATGGCCGCCATGAATTCGTCGCGGCGCGGCAGCCGCGCGTACGAAGTCTTGTAAAGTCGATAAACGAAAAAGCTTGTGCGTGGAAATTCGATTAGCAGCGCATACGGGTCTTTATCAATGCGCGACGCAAGTTCGCGCGGCTCAGGTCTTGTGAACGCAGGCGAGGATTGAAAGGCACTGCGCGTGTCATAGATAGTAATTGACCGGGAGCGATAGAAGACCGAAAAGTGACGGTCGAAAAAAGCCGAGTCCGCTTTCATGTCGGCGCGTTCCGCATCGCCCAGGTAGACATAATCGATCCGATAATAGCGAAGCAATTCGGCGGCATCTTCAGCGCCCGCATAAATTCGTCGCACGTCCGCTTCGCGGTCCTGAAAATTGTAGCCGTGGCTCCAGAGCCAGTCAGTCACACCGCGCACGACGGGGCGGCCCGCGAGACTCAAGACTGGTTGATGAAACGTGGGCGCGGCGAGAAACAGCGCGCGCGGGGCCGTGTGTTCGCGGACATAAGCAGCCGCTTGTGCCTGTTCAGCGGTAAACATCATCTCTCGCTCGATCATCCCACGACGCACCGCGAGGACGCCTGACGCCATGCTTACTACCAGTGTGATTGCGACGAGCGGTGCCAGCCATCTCTTTCTGGACAAGCGCGCCAGCCACATGCCGATCAGCACGCACGTCGGCGCGTACCACACATACATCAGCTTCAGGTTGTCGTAATCGTTCGGCGAAAGCACAAACAGCACGGTGACGAGCATTAAACCTGCAAACGCCAAATAGAACCGGCGCCAGTGCAGCGGAGCGGTAAAGTATGCAAAAAACAGCAGCAATAAAGGCGCGCCGAGGTTGCGCAGCCAGTAAATGATTTGGATTGGTTCGTCGCGTCCCAGCCAGCCGGGCTGGAACCGCAGGAAACCGCCGCCGGTAGCGTGCCTAACGGCAGTGATAAGAAACGGAAGGCCCATCAAGATTGCGGGAACGAAAAAGGCAAACCAAATGCGCCGCGGTTTCAGTGCGAACAGCGCCAGCGCGACAATCGCGACAGCAATCAAAATGTGTGGCTGCACATATGCAATCGCGCCCGCCAACAAACCGGTAGCGCTAAGCAGAACGATTGTGCGCGACTTCGGCTCGTTCGATTTATTTTCCGCAAGTCTCTGCCAAATAATCGCCAGGGTCGTGAGTACTATCAGCGCCAGCGGCAGGGCGTAAAGACTAGTGCGCTGTGGCGCGAGCATGTCTGCGATGATATTTACCCAATGCAGGCCGTGCGCGGGTGAATTGCAATAGTTGTCAGCCGGATGCGACAGCGCGGCGAATAAGCCGTGGCCGCTGGCACGCCAATCGCGGAAAAAATAGATGAAACCCAATCCGCCATTGAAGAGGAGCAGAAAAGTTGCGATGACTGCCGCGCGTACCGATTGCGCCAGACGCAGCGCAAAAAAATAGAAGAGTCCGGCAATTGCCAACGCTAAAGGAATCGCAGTCACTATGAATGCCGCGCGAATACCCCAGCCCGCGGCCATCAACATTGCCGCGTGAAAGTCCGGCAGCGGTGGATACAGCAGCGGCTCAGGAGGGAGCAGCGGATAGACAGGTGGAAAGTTTTCGCCGTAGGCGAACGATGATGCAATCGCGGCGTGAAAGCTCAGGTCGTAGAGGCTCGAGCCACCAGAATAAACTCCGTCCACGTCGCGCGCGAACATTTGCGCGGAAAAAACTTTCCAAAAGATTGGCGCGAGGACCACCAGCACAAACGCCAAACCGGTGTGTTCGCGACGCCACGAGAATCCGCGCTCAAAGTGCGTCCGAAGTGATCTAATCTTCGTGAAAGAAAGAGCGAGTGCGACGAACCAACCCACGACCGTCGCAGCGATAATGAGTGAAAAGCTCAGTCTGCCGATCGCTCGAGCCGCCAAATACGTGAGTGCCACTGACAACACCCAGCCAATAACCAGTCCGGAGAGGATCTGTTGAGGAAGACTGAAATGCTCGCTCGCCAGCCTGCGCACGATAGCGAATCCTGTTAACCAGGAGCCGGCGAGTAAGAGGATTCCCAGCATTCAGTTGCCCGCGGAAACGTTATTTCTTTTGATGGAGCTTTTCGTATTCAAACGAAGCCTTGAAAGCTACCGAGAGACGCGAAATGTCGCCTGATCGCTCGACGGCGTTTAGCCAATGACGCATTCCATTTAAGTTGCCGTCCGGCAAGTCGTCGGGATTGCGCCGCAGGTAGCCAAAGTAATGCAGTACCACCAGTGAACGATGGTGTTCCTTGCGCTTGAAACTCTCGTTTTGCACTACGCGCAGCAGGACGTCCGCACGGTTGAGCTGGCCCTGAGATAATGACTGACTGAGCGTATTGCGCTCCTGCTGATCCGGGGACACTCCGGCGTTTCGGAAGAGCTGATCAACAAAGTCTTCATTAGTCAGTTGATTGTACTTGCTCTTGAAGGCGGGTCGTTCGATCCACGTCGCCGCAAAGTCGCGCAGATTTTGCTCGAGCTGCCGTTGGTCTTCTTCTCCAAACACAACGCCGGCGGACATTCGCTTTGCGTCTTCGAGAAATTCTTTATAACGCGGCAGCGTCTGGGTTGAGACCAGGTGGATTCGATACAGTGTTTGCATCCACTCGCGATGTTGACCCAGCATGTTGACTGGGTCGTTTGAAATAAGAGCCGCCCATTCATTCAGTTTCAACGCAAAAGGTAACTCCGCCTCACTCTTTATCTCCGGTTCAGTTTTAACTACGGCATAAAGATCATCGCCGGCTCCATACCGCTTGATGAAACGCAGACGGCCGGTTGCCACACCGATGGATAGAAACGCCTCGTAAACCGGCCGGCGTTCCGGTTCAATCAGCGGGCTATGGATCACCAGATATGAAGTGGGTACCTTTTCCATTGCGTCCAGTAATTTCCCGGGGATAGGGGCGGCTTTCGACATGCTCTCAATCTCCCAGGCATGCTGTGGAACAAAGGTTGAGATCGCATTGATGAGTGGCTTTTCATGATCCGCGGCCCGAAGCATGTAAAGATGGGGCAGGATGCCGTTTCCCGTTGGCAGCTCAACCAAACCACCGCGCATGGGCGTCTGCTTCAGGCGGAGCGTCAATTCGTCCGGGTAGGCAGCTCCGCGAAAAAGGGGCAGTGGCGCCGCGCGCAGTTCGAAGAGCAGGGCGATAACGATAACGCAAAGGACCATTGCGGGCCGAACGTGTTGGCGACGACGCGCAAGGGCATGCGCGATTTTCATGCTACCCACGCCCGCCAACACGGCCAGGCCGAGACTCGCCATCATCGCGGCGCGTGAGGGTTCGCGCATTCCGCGGAAAAGAAATACCAGGTCATACAGGATTCGATAGAACCAGGAGTTGGTTCCGAGGGACATCAAGAAACCTGTGGTCGCCCAAATCGCACCCAGCCACAAAGCGTCACCATTTCGCGCCTCGCGAATGTGTTCGATCAGGTTTCCTGCGCCAGTGGCGCGCCTTAGCCATCCGGGGTACGCAAATGAAAATCTCGCAATCACGGCCACAGCGAAAACAAACCGCAGTTGATCCAGCGGCCCGCTTAGGTACTTCCCCGAAATCGCGCCCCCCGAACCTCCAGTCCAGTCGAAAAGAAAAAGCACGATCGCCGCAATCACCGAGATCCAAATGGCAAGGGAGGCTATTACCAATATCCCCCGGCGCCACAGTGGTTCTGTTCGTTCGGGCCGGGTGAGATGATTGATTAGGCTCTTAGCGCCTGTCACTCGCCTTAGGAATGCCGGGTACCTAATCAAAGAGCGCACTAAGACTGCGGCTACCAGAACATAGATCGATCGGTAAAGCGTGGCCCCTGCGAAAAATCGTCCGAGGAATGGATGGGATGTGGACCCCGCCCACCCCAGTGAAAGCACGACAAAGATCGCACCGACGATTGCGACCGCGTCAAGCGCCACAACCCATTTGACAGGTCCGTGGTCCTCGTCACTTTTACGAGCGGTCGTAGTTTCTGCTTCCGAGTTGCGCAGCGAAGAACCCCCCCACGCAGGCAGAAACAAAGCGGCCAGGGCGAGCAAGGGGGCGAGCAGACCCGGAAACAATTTCGGACCGCCTCCCGGCACGTTGTCCCCCAAGCCTTTCCAAAGCAGGTTGCGGTATTCGGCGACCACCCAGCGAAGTGCAGTCGGTGAAGTTCTGGCAACTACTTCCGGTCCCCAACTGAATCCATATGTCTTGCTGACGCGAAGATACGGCAGCATGAAGGGGAGAAGCGCCAGCCCCGATGCACCCGCAGCGACTACACCGCGTAACCAAAATTTTCGGTCACGCAAGAGTTGGTAACGAATGAGCAGGAATGCCAAAGACAACACGAGCGGGACTGACGACAAGACGAGCCAGGATAAGCAGGACAGCCCGTTCATCGTAAAAGCGATGCCCAGCCAGACCGCGCGCTTGCGGCTGCGCTCACGCGCGAAAAGAATGAGCGCCTCGAGGGTCAGCGGTATCCAGCCGGCAAAAACGTAATGCACCTGCGAGAGAAGATGAAAACGATAAGGAAGGAAAGCGAAAAATATGCCGGCGATCCACGCCGCGCCCGTCGATCCCGTCAAGGTTCGGGTCAAGCGAAATGCCCCGTAACCGCAAAAAGCGAAACCCAGAAATGTGGCAATACTGTTTACCGTCAGCGGTTGAAAACCGAGCGCGAAGAGCGGAAAGAACAACAGAGCGATGCCGTAGTCGTTCTCACTAAAAGCCAGCGTCTGGCGCAGGGGATAGAAGATATTTGCATCGAAGAGATGCAACGGTGAGGTGAACGTCTGGTGGTAATCCCACCAGAGTACCCATGAAAGCAGATACGGATCACCCGGATCAGCGCAGGCATCGCGCAGCCGCGTTACCCATGGCCAGGTCATCAGGCTCGTGAGGGCCAGGAAACCTGCGATAATAAATCCTTCGCGCGCGTACTTGTTGCCCGCCAAGCGTTGACTTATTCTCCTTAACGTTGTCTTTCTTCCCGAGTGCTCATTCGAGTGTTGAGTCTCAGTTGACGCTGACGTTATCATTTTGGCCAGGCTGTTATTTGCTTTCCTTGATTAAGGTTAAGTCAGGCATTGTGTTGATCGGCATGACTGGATGTCAAATCAATTAGGGATGAATCTCACTCAGGTTAGGGCGCCCGACTTTGATCGTTTGATCATTCGCACCACCTTAACGTTTTAGAAACGCAAGCCTATGCTCAACGGGAAAAAAATCATTATCGTGATGCCCGCTTTTAATGCCGCGCGGACACTGGAAAGGACTTATCACGACCTCCCGTTTGATCTCGTCGATGAAGTTCTGTTGGTCGATGATGCCAGTCAGGATACGACGGTTGAATTATCGCGGCTTCTCGGCCTGACAACTTTTGTGCATGAGAAGAATCTGGGTTACGGAAAAAATCAGAAGACGTGTTATCGCGAGGCCCTGGCGCGGGGCGCCGATATCGTGGTTATGGTCCACCCTGATTACCAGTATTCGCCAAAACTCGTAACGCCGCTCGTGGGAATGATCGCTTTCGGTGAGTACGACGTGGTGCTGGCTTCACGTATTTTAGGTAACGGCGCGCTTGAAGGGGGCATGCCCGTTTACAAGTATGTCGCGAACCGCTTTTTGACTGCCTTTCAGAATCTGCTGATCGGACAAAAGCTGTCGGAGTACCACACTGGCTACCGGGCCTTCTCGCGCCAGGTTTTGGAGTCATTACCACTGGAAGAAAACACGAACGATTTTCTGTTTGATAACGAAGTGCTGGCCCAGGTTATTTACTTCCGGTTCAGAATTGGTGAGATTTCGTGCCCGACGAGATACTTCGAGGAAGCCTCTTCTATAAATTTCACGCGCAGCGTCACCTACGGGTTGGGGGTTCTGGTCACCTCAATTAAGTTCCGTTTGGAAAGGATGGGCTTAGGATCATTTCGAATATTTGCAGCAGGTGGGAAGAAACTCTCGTCCAGTCCTGGTGAAGTGGCGAGTGCCAAGGCAATCCCTGATCTGATGGTCTCTCAGGCTACGAATAGCCGTTAATTTCTTCCGAACGGGTCGTCCCGGCACGCAGCTAACCCGGCATGTGCGCGTCAGTCCTGCCTGTTCCGCTACATGTGCGCCTGAAGAATAAGGGGCCGATCAATACGAATCAATGAACATCGCGATTCTCATTCCCTGTTACAACGAAGAGAAAACCATTGCTGATGTCGTCACCAGTTTCAGGCAACAATTGCCCGAGGCGGAAATTTTTGTCTTTGACAATGCGTCAACCGATGGGACCGCTGAACTCGCGCGTGCAGCCGGCGCGATTGTGTATCGCGAGCCGCGGCGCGGCAAAGGTTTCGTGGTTCAGTCAATGTTTCGGCGCATTAAGACTGACGTTTTTGTAATGGTCGATGGCGATGGCACTTACCCCGCGAGCGAAGTGCGACGTCTGATCGAGCCGATTTTGCATGACGAGGCCGATATGGTCGTAGGCTCGCGGCTGCACGCGCAAACGAAAAGTGAATTCAAGCAATTGAATCGTTGGGCCAACCGGCTGGTCCTTGCTATTCTGAACTCGATTTTTCGCGTAAAGCTCACCGATATCCTTTCGGGCTATCGCGCTTTTAATCGCAAGTTCGTGAAGTCACTACCAGTCTTTGGCGGTGGATTTGAAATAGAAACCGAACTCACCATCAAAGCCATCGCCCGGGGCTTTCGCATTGTCGAGATTCCCACGCCTTTGACGGCGCGGCCTGAGGGCAGTCATTCAAAAATTAAGTTCTTTCGCGACGGCTTCCTGATCATTAACACGATTCTGGCGCTGTTCCGCGACTATAAGCCGCTCACATTTTTTGGCCTGCCGGCGGTTTTTTTACTGGTGCTTGGGATCATTCCCGGTTTAGTCGTGCTTTTTGAGATCCTCCAACGCCAGTCAACGCAACGACCGCTGCTGGCAGTATTGTCTGTTGGATTAGTGCTGTGCGGTCTGCTGCTGCTGGCAGTTGGCCTGATCTTGCATTCAATTGCGCGGCGTTCGCAGGAATTCGAATATCAGGTGCAGGTAATGATCGACGAAGTTCGTGACGCTGTCCGCCAGTCCAAATGATCAGCGACTCACCCTTCACCAAATCTCTGGGCAAACGGTTTCTTCGGCAACTGAAACTCGAAGATGTGATCTTCGCGCCGTATTTGCTCGTAGTCACCTGGCAATTTTTCTGCGGACTTCCCAATCGTTACATTGGATGGACGCTTGCCGCCGTCGCGGCTCTGGCGGTCTGGTGCGCGTACGTCTTAATCAAATCGCCGGATGACGAATCGCCTTCGCGAGCATTTTGGATCGTGGTCTTTGTGCCGCTGGTGAGCATCTATCTTCTGCGCGCGCTCTATCCGGATATTTCTTTCGACGTTCTGAACTATCACATTTTCCAAACCGAGCACGCGTTGCGCGGACCGCTGGTGGAGCCTTCAGACTTTTTTCCGACGCCGGCGTTCTTCAATCCGGCGCCTGATCTGCTTACGGGTTTCTACCGCTACTTGCTGGGTTATCGGCTGGGGACGATCTCAAATCTGGCGGCGGTTGTGTGGCTGGGAATTATTCTCGATCGGATGCTGCTTCAATTCGTTCGCGGCCGGTGGTGGCGAGCCGTCGCAATTCTGTTGATTGTTTGCACCGAGCAGATCTTTTTCCAGCTAAACAACTACATGATCGATCTGCTGGCGCTGCCACTGTTGCTGGAAGCAACCAGGCAAGCTTTGCAGCGGGTGGAACCAGCGTGGCTCGTTCGCCGCAGTTTGGTGATCTCTCTGTTCCTCGGAATTAGCGTCACCTTCAAACTGGCGAACCTCGTCTTCGCCATCCCCATCGCGCTCGTTTTTGCCATTAACATCGCCGCGGCGTATCGAGGCCTGACCGTGACAACGGTCGCTAAAGTCCTCGCCGTTTTCGGTGCGGTTTTTCTGGCGCCGTTGGTCCCATTTTCGGTTTTGGTGTACCGCCTGACAGGGAACGCGTTTTTCCCGTTCTACAACGCCATCTTCAAATCGCCTTATTGGCCCAACACGAACGTGTTTGACCCGCGCTGGGGTCCGCAAGGACTGCTTGAGACTTTATCGTGGCCGATAGTCGTTTTCTTCAAGCCTGAGCGATTCTGTGAGCTTCCGGTCTATAGCGGGCGCATGTCCCTGGGCGTGATCGCTGCATTGATCTGTCTGGTAGTCGCAAGGAAAGATGGGGCGGTTCGCGCCTTGTGCTTTATTACTCTGTTGGGCGCTTTGCTTTGGAGCGCGGCCAGCGGCTACAGCCGTTATGCGATCTTTGTCGAAATCACCACCGGGATCATTATCGTGCGGTTGGTTCACGACCTGTGGATGGCGTTGGCAAAATCTGCCAGGCCGTTGCGATGGCTGACAGCCGGCGCGGTTTGCGCGCTCTTGCTGGCGCAGGTTGGGCTCGCCTTCGCCTATGGTAATCAGTATGAGTGGAGCATGCGCGCGCCCCTGACCGCTCGATCGATACGAGACACGGTGACCGAAACGCGTGAACTGCTGCGTGACAGAGACCTCCGCACCTATCTTTCGGCCGATGATCAATTCGCGCTTAATGACGTGGACGGTTGGATCGAGACCACCTACAAGACCACGGCATTTATGGCCCTGCTGAAGCCAGACATTCCCACGTTAGGCGCTCGAACACAGGAATACTTTGTAACAAGAAGCGGTCGCGAAAAGTTTGATCAGACTATCTCCGCCGCACAAGGCAAACGCCTGTTTACGTTGACTGAAGCCGCGCATCTTCAAAGCGCGCGCGAAGTCTTGGCAAAGCGTGGTTTGGCGACCGGCTCGGTGCGGCCATTTTCAATTCCGTACTTTTCGCGCCGGACGACATTCGACATGTTGCTCGTCGAAGTTATTCCCGCTTCGCGCGAAACCTCGAACGCAGGTGACTCTGCGCCAAGAGGCTTGCCGCTGGCGGACAGCGCTTTCAACGCGAGAATTCGAGTTCCGCAGGTGCCTTTGACTTTGCAAGCCGGAACGAAATACGTTCTGGAGGTAAGCCTGGAAAATGCGAGCAACATTCGTTGGCCTGGACAGCAGCCGACGTGGCAGTATCAAATAACCGTCGGGAATCGCTGGTTCACGGAAGACGGACAAAAAGTCACGGACGTGGATGGCCGTGTGGCTTTGGCTGACGATTTGCCGCCGGCAACGAGCGCAACGTTGCGACTCACAATTACGGCTCCCGCGACGCCGGGTGAATATGTTTTAGAGTTGGACGTTATTCAGGAAGGCGTGGCGTGGTTCAGCGATCGCGGATCCACCACGTTTCGTGCAAAGGTTACAGTCAACTGATCAATGAACTAAGCAAGAGGACCACTTCATGACGACCTCAAAATTTGTCTTAATAGTCGTGCTCGGCGCCGCCATCGGCACATCGGCGTGTTCGGGCAGTCGACCGGCGACCACCGTGAACCCGGAAAAGCGCGCATCACTTCCTACAACGCCGGCCGAGTTGCCGAACGAAGCCTACAAGGCGCAAATCACTTTCGTTAGTCCGCCAACCAAACTGCGCGCCGGCGAGAAAATAGTGGTGCAAGTGAGGATCAAAAACGCCAGCACCGTTCAGTGGTGGGCCCGCGGAGCGCCCGTTAACACGCGGCCGGACAACAAATTCTACGTTGCGGCAGGTAATCGTTGGCTGAAAGCTGACGGCTCGAAGCTGACCGACATGGACGGACGCTACGGAATAGCGAAGGATTTGAAGCCGGGCGAGGAAGAGGAAGTGCCTTTGTCGATTACCGCTCCGAAAGATCCGGGCGATTACATCCTGGAGATCGACGTCGTCCAGGAAGGCGTCACGTGGTTCAGCGATAAAGGATCACCGACGGCCAGAACAAATTTGTCGGTGGTTCGATAATGAGATAGTCAGTAGTCAGTTGTCAGTAGTTTGGAGTTGATCGCGGCATAACGACTAAACAACTGAAGAACTGAACAACTGACAACTGACTACTGATCACTGACGACTGACAACTGACAATTGACACTTTCCATGCGTCTCGCCTACTTCAGTCCGCTCACGCCACAGCGATCCGGAATTTCAGACTACAGCGAAGAGCTGCTTCCGCTGCTGGCAGCGGACGCTGAGGTCACTCTGTTTGTCGATGGCTTTCAACCGATGAATCGCGAGCTGACTTCGCGTTTCGAAGTGTTTGATTATCGCCGGAAACGTTCACACCTGGGGAAGCTTGCTGATTTCGATATTGTCATCTATCACATGGGCAACGATCATCGTTATCACGCAGGCATGTTGGAGGCGATGCAAACTCGTCCGGGCGTGGTGGTCTTTCACGATTTCGCTTTGCAGGACTTTTTTCTTGGTCTGGCGCGAGACCGCAACGACTTGCGGGTGTATCTGAACGAGGTGGAACGTTGCTACGGCTGGAAAGCGCGCGACGAAGCCGCTGAACTTCTTTCGCGAGGCGCGACGCCGGCCATCGCAAACAAGCCACTCGAGTTTCCGCTCAACGGCAGCATTGCCCAATCCGCCGAAGGAATCATCGTTCATTCGGCCTGGCAGGCAGAACGTTTCGCGGAGCTCGCGCCCGGCGTCCCCTGCGCCCGAATCAACCATCACATCACCCGCGAAGCCGCCGCGGCGGCGCCGCGCCTCGATCGTTCCGCGACTGGTCCAGTGCAAATCGCTTCCTTTGGACTGATTACGCCGGACAAGGGCATAGAACGGGCCTTACGAATACTGGCCAAACTAAAAAGCGTTTACGATTTTCGATACACGCTGGTCGGATCGGATAGCAACTTCCCTGAGCTGCCACAGATAATCGCGCGTTACGGCCTAAGTGATCGGGTTTCGGTGACCGGACACGTTTCGCTCGAAGAGTTTCAGCAATGGATTGCGCGGACGGACATCGCGATCTGTTTGCGCGAGCGTTCAGTGGGCGCGACATCAGGAAGCCTGTGCCGCATTATGGCTGCGGGTGTGGCGGCCATCGTTTCAGATATCGGCGCCTTCTCGGAATTTCCGAACGACGCCGTCGTCAAGGTTGAGCATGAGAACGCAACCGATGCGCTGATCGAGGCGTATCTGCGAAAGCTGATCGAGGACGAGCCGCTTCGTGCCCAAATAGGCCGAAACGCGCGCGCCCATGTTCTGGCCGAGCACCGGATTGAAGATAGCGCCACGAAGTACATCGAGTTCCTTCACCGCGTAATAGCCAGCCGTTCCAGACGGCGGTTGGTGGACGACGTCGCGAATGAATTAGCGACCGTTGGTATGCGCGCCTCAGATGATCAGCTCTTGCGATCGATGGCGGCGGAGGTTGCATTGCTCGCTCCGCCCGCGTCTGCCAGCTCGGTGATAGATACTTCTCTTCGTCCCGGGCAAATAACGTCTGAAACCCCCATAACTCAAAACGGCCACGGCAATGATCCCGTAGATCCAGCACCTGGCCGCGGTGGAAAAATTGAGGGCATCGATTACAAACGTGGCGCCCGCGAGTACTTAAGCAGGATCAGTGATGAGCGGCGTCATCACCTCCGCACGAAGCCTTTTTACAATCTGGCTAACAAACCTGCGAAGTACAAGAACTTCGCCATGGACGAAGACACGCATCGCCACTTCTGCGACTTTGCCAACATCGCTGTGACGCTCGCGCTGCCTCCCGGTAGTCGCATTCTGGACCTTGGGTGTGGATCGGGATGGCTGAGCGAATATTTTGCACGTCTGGGTTATGTGGTGAAGGGAATCGACATAAGCCCCGACCTTATCGAGATGTCGCGCGAACGTGTTGCTCGTGTTCCGTATGGCGCTGATCATGAAACGCCCTTGCGTTGCACCTTCGAAGTGCATGACGTTGAGCTGGCGCCGCTCCCGGAAAAGTTCGATGCCGTGATTTGTTATGACTCGCTCCATCATTTCGAAGACGACGCGGCGGTGATCCGCCATGCCGCCAAGATGATGGGCATTGGCGGACTGCTCTTCATTCTCGAGGGTGACCGCCCGCATACAGGGTCTGCGAGCGAGAACGAATTACACGACGTGATGCGCGAGTTTGGCACGCTCGAAGCTCCCTTTGATTATCCGTACCTGCGGCAGCTCCTGGAAGAAAACGGTTTTGCGATCACCGGTGATTACGTCAGCGTGAACGGCCTGTTTCCACGCGACGAATTGAACCATCAGCAACAACTGTCGCTACGTAGTGTCGATACGAATTTTCATTACATTGCTTGTAAAAAAGTCGCGGATGGCGCGCATGCGGCAACCGTCCCCGACAGCCGCAGTCCGAACGATTTGCAGGCGCGCATCACGACAACCAGCTCGATCGCCGGCTTGTCAGCGGGTGAGGAGTTTGAGCTTACGGTTACGATACAGAACACCGGCGACACGTTGTGGCTGGCGGGCGCCGACCCGCGCACCGGGATTGTGATGCCGGCCACGCTAATCACAGATGAGGCTGGTACTCTGGTGAGCGAAGTTCACGGAGAACCGGTGTTGCCGCACGCAGTCGCACCCGGAGAGAGTCTCACGCTTAACTTCAAGCGCATTGCTCCACACCGCCGCGGCCAATACTCGCTTAAACTTGATCTCGTCGACCAACACGTTTGCTGGTTCGAGCAAAGAGGATCGCAGCCCCTGGTGATTGCATTCCAGGTCGCCTGATATCACGGATGACCAAAGAAGAGATTCTACTCGGACTGGCGCGACTTAAACCCTGGTTTCATTGCATCGATCTGGGTGATGGAATCCGCACAAAAACCCGGAGCGCCATTGGTGAACCCGTCGAACATCCTCAGCCGACCTGGAAAGCTGTCCAGGTTTGCACGCCCGATGATTTAAGCGGAAAAAGCGTGCTCGATGTCGGATGCAATGCGGGCTTTTATTCGATTGAAATGAAGCGCCGCGGCGCGGCGCGCGTGCTCGGAGTCGATTCGCAACGGGACTTAATTCGCCAGGCGCAGTTCGTCCGGCGCGTGCTTGGCGCCGATGTCGAATATGAGCGGCGGTCGGTTTATGATCTCGATCCCATTCAGATGGGCCAGTTCGACGTGACCCTGGCACTCGGGCTGATCTATCACTGCAAGCATCCGGTGCTGGCGCTGGAGAAACTGTTCGCGATTACGCGCGAGTTGCTCGTGATTGAAACCGCTGTTTACCCGCCTGAGAAGGTTCCCGATTCATTTGAGTACGACGAAGGCGGGAGCCGCCCGACGCTTCATCCCCTCGCGTACATTGAAAATACCGCCGATGCGAAAGAAGCAATTTATAACTGGTTCGTCCCGAGCGTGAATGCGCTCACGGCGCTATTGAAGAGCGTGGGGTTCGAACGCGTGGAAATTTTCCCGGGCGTGCAGGCTGATCGCGTCATCGCTGCCTGTCATAAAAGCGAGCCTTATCCTGACAGCCGGGCGGTGAACTATCTTGCCGCACGGCTCACTTTGTCTTCCGCGCCAACGACGGCGGGGGTGGGCGAAGTTTTGCGCTTTCGTTTTAACGTCGAAAATATTGGTTACGCGCGCTGGTTAAAGGGCGAGAGCGCCAGCGAAGAGGGAGCCGTACATCTGGTCGCGCATGTGCTCGACGAAAATGAAGAGCCCCTATCGTGGTATCACGCCGGAGCGTTTCTGCCGCGCGACATTGCGCCCGGCGAAGCAGTTGAGATTGACATCGAAGTGCCCGCGCCGGCACAGCCCGGCAATTACATTCTCATGTTCGACATGGTTTCCGAGCACCTGGCGTGGTTCGAGGATTTGGGATCAGCGACAGTGAAGCAATCGATCGAAGTTGTGTGACGGCTACGCAGGCCGGACGGCAACCAGAGTCGCGCGTTCTTCCATTCGGCCAGCGTATTCGTGGTAGTAATCGGCGTGAGTAACCCTTTCGATTGTGAAGCCGAGAATCGTCAGTAGCTCGCGATATAACCCAACTGAATAAGTCCACCACGTAAAGTCATCGTCCGGCCGGTCGGCGCTCGGTTCGAAGCGCGCGATCTTTTCATCGGTTTCAATCAAAGGCGTCACCAGCACCAGGCGTTCGCGCGTCAGGCGCGCGATGGAAATCAGCGCGGACACGGGATCGACCAGATGTTCCAACACGGCGCCAACGATCGTGATATCGAATTGCCCCAGCTCTGGCGGAAGCGCGTAAACGTCTCCGTAATAGACTTCGGCTTTCGAATTCAGCAACCGGTGAGACAGCCAATAAGCGTTCTTCCACTTCTCGATGCGCGCACCATACTCGCGAATCCAACCTTCGTAATCTTTGTGGTACTGCCCGCCGCGGAAAGGAACAAAAGCCTGCTGCCGCACGTCGCTCATGTCGAGTGACACAACACGCGCCGCGCCGTGCGCTTCAGCTTCAAAACTGAGAAAGCCGGTCGCCGTGCCAATATCCAGAACTGATTTGCCTTTGACGTCAACGCCGCCAACGTAATCTGTGAAACGGTCACGCAAGTCCCAATGGCCTTTTTGCACGCCGAGGCCGGGCAGATCCATCGTGTGGTAGAAGTAGCAGTCGGCGACATTGTCGACCTGACGCGGTTCAACAAATTCGATTGTGACTGAAGTTTTCAGATTGTCTCTCCGTTGGAACCAGCCTGCTTGCTGGTAGATATGATCGTGAAGACAAAGAGGCTGATTGACGCCACCATGGGCAGGAACAACCACTTCGCCAGCGGAAACGATCTCATCTGGCCATTCATCATCTCCGCAATATAGAGCTGCCAGGCCGAATGCGGATAGTCGCAAAGCATCGAGCCATGCATCGCACCGATAACATTAATGCCGGCCGAGGCGAGCAGGACCACTAATACGCTCGCGGACGCCAGAATCTTGATCGGTTTTCGACTAACAAAGCTGAACCCAATCAAACCCAGCGAAGCAAATGGCATCGCCGGCAGCAGATAGCGCGGCCCGTACTGACATGTCCCGGTCGCTTCTATATTAAGCACGTATAAGAACAACGCGGCCAGGCTTGCTCCGATAAAAATCTGTTCACGTCGAAGCCGCGCCGGAAAAAGAAGCAGTCCCGCCAATCCGGCCCAGAATACCGGCACATACAGGGTGATCATCCGCGGATAGAATTGTAGCTTGCTCAACAGGTTCGACAGCGTTGGCCGGAAAAACGTATCGCTATAATTGCCGGCCAGATTCGGCACCAGCAGCGGATTACCGAAACAGATTATGTTGTAGATCAGCAGCGGAGCAATTCCGAGCGCGCCTCCTAAAATGAAGGGAACCAGCAGCTTCCAGCGTCTTAGCGATAAGAAATACGCAGCCGCGACCAGCGTCATCAGGAAAGGCAGCATTGACGTAGTGATTGTCAGGCCCAGAAAGACACCGGCGCCCGCGGCGAAGAATTTGGCCCGACCTGGCTGTTGCTCGCGCGCCAGCCGAACGATGAAGTAAACAGCCATGACAAGGTAGCCGGTGGCCAGCGTGTCATGCCAGGCAATTCCGGAATAAGCGGCTATGGTGCTCCCGAGCGCGTAAGACAGCGCGACCACAAGCGGCCAAAACGTTCCTGACGAAGTCGCGAAACGTCGCGCCAAGCTGAACACAACTACGGCTGACAAGGCTGCCACGAACCCGGCAGTGAAGAAGGTTACGAGCGCCGCCGTCAACAAATAATTACTCGTGTAGGTTAGGCCAAGGGTGTGGAGGGGAAAATAAACCAGAGCGCCGAGCATAAACTGTCCCGGTTGCTTCGCGGGATAAACATGGCCATTGAAAAGAAACGCATCAACCACTGGTTCAACTTTCAGGCGCGGATCAGTCGCGCCTTCCAGATAGAAGTTATGGCGCGCCACGTAGGCATCAACTCCAGCGTGTTGCAGGCCGAAGGCGTTCAGATTGCCGGAATTAATGAGGACGCCATAGGTGAACCACAAAGCCAGAAAAAACAGTAGGTATAGCCGCGCCGGCGCTGGTTGAATACGTGGATGATTCGCCATACGCCGTTCTAGTTAGCGCGCCCGCGTCTTCTACGTATTACCACCCATCCGATAAGGCCGAGCGCTGTTAGGAGTGACATGGAAAATCCGACAATCACCGACTTCGGGCGATAGACGAACTGCACGGTGTGTTCTCCCGCGGGCAAGGCCACGCCCCGCAGGTTGTAGTCGACGCGCAAAGTCTCGACGAACTGGCCATCAACATACGCGCGCCAGCCCGGATAGTGGTTCTCGCTTAAAACGAGGATCGAAGGGGCGTCGGCTTTGGCGCTTATCTCGATGCGGTTGGGTTCGTACTTAGTGATTGACGCGACGCCCTGAGAAAAGCTGTGGGGCTTTTGCGCGACGTCCGATTCGATCAGCACGGTGCGCGCAGGATCCCAGGTCGAGCCATCGGAAAATTTTCCGCTGCGGATTACCTCGAGCATCGCATTGTCGTCGAGCACGCGGACATCTGACGCCAACCACGCACGCGGCAACGCGCGCGCGTTCTCGTAAATTCTCGTGTCGCTTGTCTGCCCGACGAATTTCCAGCGCTCGGCTGACGGCGATGAAACGGCGTCTGACGCCGGTCCGGTGGAGCTTTGGACGCGAACGGAATCACGTTTGAGCGCATAAGTCTGTGACTGCGAGGACTCGACCAGCGAAATTCTGAAGAGACCCAATGACAGATCGTGCGACCCGGGATTCGCGGCGACGGTTATTTCTCCGCCAACAACTTTTATTTTTTCCGGCAGAGACAGAGCCGTGACAAACGTGTGTCCCTGATAAGCGCCCGCCGCATCATCGACGTCGTAGCTCGTGGCGACTGTGGCGCGGCGATGGCGAATACGCGCGCGAATGTCAGCGCGATCGTGAGCCCACTCAGAGGTGTCTGCGCCCGCGCGCAGTGGCAAATCGAAATTACGGCCGTCAGCAGCCTCTAATCGCACGTGCGCCACGATCGCATTGTCCGGAACATTTTCTGACCAGGCGAGATTTGTGACCAGCGCGATCCTATCTATTTCGACGGACGGAACTTCGAAGTGAATTTGCCTGTCTTTGGTTATAGCCGGCAACCCAAAATCATTCGCGGCGAATCGATAACCGCCGAACTCAGTAAGCGGTTGCGCGAAAGCATTCGCCGCCGATGCGGAGCCTGTCTTCGCCGACGTTTGGCGCGACGTAATGACGAAGCGCACGTTTAGTAAATCGATTTCACGGCTGTCGGCGCGCAGGCTCGCTTCCGGATCGGTCAATTCCCCCCACACCTTCATCGCCCCGGCCATTTTTTGATAGCGCTCAAGTCCAAATCCGTCATAACCAGCGGCATTGTGAATTCCGTGCGGCATGTAAACGTCAGCTTGAGTCCAGGTGCTCGCATGTTCCGGCTTGGCTGAGGGGACCGGCTGCGACGGGTCGAAAACATGTGGCACGGTCAGGATTCTGAAGGAAGCGGCGTCGCCCGGCGCGGCGCGGCGCAGGGTCTGCACGACTTCAGGAACGCGCCAGTATTCTTCATTACTTCGCGGGCTCTCCGGGTACCAACCGCTCGACTGTCCCCATATAACGAGATCAATTAAAAGCACGGCAAATAGTAGTGGGAGTGCGCTCCTGCGCCGCCGGCCAAATCGCCAAAGGGCCCAGGCACTTGCCGCCGCGATCAGGATCGGCAGGAACAATTCGGCAGCGCGCAGAACCGTAACCGGCAGATCGCGGTCGAGTCGAAACTCTGCCGGACGCAGCCAGGTTACGGTCAGCAACGTAACCATGAAAACTCCAATACCGATGAGCGCGACCTTCAACAGGACTGGCCCGTGCTGTCGCGCGCGTTGAAGTCGCGTCAGGCCGAGACCGGCCAGCACGGCCAGGGCGAAATCGACCTCCATCAAATGGCGCGCGGGCACGCGAAATAGATTCAAAGGGGGAACAAAGTAGATGAGCTGGTAAATTTGCAGCGGCGCGTAGCGTCCCATCGCGAGCAGCAGGCATACCCCAAAAGTTATCGCCCAGAATTTCGTACGCGCGTCGCGCTTAATCACCAGCGCGGCGATCGCCAGCATGATGGCGAGCAAACCAACGTAGCCGATCATCTCTGGATAGTACGGCGGCCCGACATACGGCGCGCGAAACAGCCGGCCATCGCCGCCGCCCATCACGTACGGCGCGAACAGTGCAAACACAAAACGTTTCGGCATTGAGTACGAAGTGAAGAATTCGTACGAGCTTGAAGCGCGGACACTGTTGCGCAGCAACTCGAACGTCGGTAGGATTTGCACGGCTGCGAGCACGATGCCGACTCCGGCGAATGCTATTGCTGAAAAGTAGCGCTTCTGCCTGCTGCGATCGGCAAACGACATCGCAATCGAGTACGCGATCACCAGTAACAGTGAATAGACAAAGGTCTGTTGATGGCCGGCAAAAAATTGCACGGCGATGAAGATGGCGATTAACGTGCCCCGCTTGAAGCTGGCCGTCTCCACATAAGCTTCGAGCGACCAGAGCACCCAGGGCAATAACGCCGCCGTCTGCACGATGTTAATGTGGCTGATCTGGCCAATCGTGGCGCCTCCAAATTGCCAAACAAGGGCTGTGATCATCGCTCCGGCTAGCGACGTGCCGATTTTGCGCGCGTACAGAAATGCGCCGAGCCCGGCGACTATGTAGGTCGCGACCACCATTAGGTTCGTCGCGACGGCGGGAGAAAAAAATAGATAAAACCAGTTCAGTGCATACAGCACACCCGGTTGCGCGGCAGCCAGAAACGGCATGCCGCCAAAAATGTAAGGATCCCAAAGCGGCAGATGACCGGTACGCAGCATCTGTGCGAAAGTCGCGCGGAACGGCACGTTTTGAATTATTCCGTCAGCCGGGCACAGCACCCGGCCACTGAGGATTGCGGGCAGGAAATAGATCACCGGCGCTAGCGTGATACTCAGGGCCGCGGCATGTTCAGATTTTATTCTGAAGCGGGGATCGAATGGACGAGTCATTGAGTCAGAAGCCAGCAGAGGTGCCGTATCTTGAGATCGATCCGCGCCGGGCGCTCGCATGGCTGAACAGTTTCGCGCGCGCTCATGCGGCGGCATTACTGAGCGGAGTGCTGCTTGCGGTTATGGCGCTGCAGATGTTCGCCGTTATTTGGCGCAAGAGCATCGCTATCGACGAGGTCGTTATGATTCCCGCCGCATACTACCATCTGGGTGCGGGCAACTACCAACTAGTCAACGAACATCCGGCGCTGGCGAAAATCGTTGCGGGCTTGCCGCTTCTTTTTGTGCAGCCGAATGAAGTGCGTCCCGATCAGATTCTTCACACGCCTGGAACGACCGAAGCAAAGTGGGAAACTCAGGCGGCTATTTGGGATAACAATTTCGATCGCTTCGAAACACTCAGCTTCTGGCCGCGGGCGGCGATGATCTTCCTTGCCCTCGCCCTGGGCATTTTGATATTTCGCTTTGGGCGCGAACTATTCGGGGATCGCGCGGCGGTAATTGCCGTGGGTTTGTTCGCGCTCGAACCGACGTTCCTCGCGCATGGACGGGTCGTGCAAACCGACGTGCCGGCGGCGTTAGGATACCTGTTGTTCTTCGTCGCGCTTTACTACTTTAACCGGGAACCAACGTTGCGACGTGCGGTTTGGCTCGGCGCCGCCACCGCGGTCGCGGTGCTCGCGAAGTTTTCGATGTTGTTGGTCGGGCCCGTCCTGGTGCCGTTCTTTGTTTTTAAGCTATGGCGTCCAGGAAGCATCGGCCGTCGCAGAATTTTGACTCTAGCGGCGCTGGTGCTACTGGTTACTGTGGTCGTCATTAACGGGGCCTATTTCTTTCAGCGGCCGGCGCTAATGCCTGGGGAGATAGCTTGGGTTAACGACCCGACGATTGCCCTGACGCGGTTCGATTCATCGGCAGTCACGTTCTTTTCGTTCTGGCTGCCAAAGGATTTTGTCCTCGGCATTCTTTTCCAACTTCGTCATAACAGCAGTGGCCATTGGGCCGGGTTCCTCGGAATGCATAGCCAAAAAGGGTGGTGGTACTACTTCCCGGTCGCCTTCGCCTTAAAAGCAACTTTGCCTTTTCTCCTGCTGTCGCTCACGGCCCTGGCATGGGCGATATACCAAACCTTCAGACGCCGGGTTTGGTTTTACCTGTGGCTGATTGTCCCCTTTGTGCTGTATACGGTGTTCGTTTTGTTCAGCCACATCAACATCGGAGTTCGATATTATCTGCCGGCGTATCCGTTCCTTATCATTTTGGGAGCAGGCCTGCTCGATCAACTACTCAAATCCACCCGCGCGCGGACTGTGGCTGTGGTCTTAACCGTCGCGTTGCTTGGATGGGTGGCGATTGAAGCCGTGCGCGCGTTTCCGCATCACATGTCTTACATGAATCAGCTGGCCAGCGGCGCTCCGCCCTGGTGGTATCTTTCTGATTCAAATGTCGAATGGGGAGACGACTCGCGTTTGCTCGCTCAAGAACTGCATGCGCGCGGAGAAACGCGAGTTACGGATGCCACGCTCGGAGGTTGGGCCACGCTGCGTTTCTACGGAATCGACCGAGTCGATCCTTTGGCCGCAACGCCGCCCGAAAATCCGCCCCGGTACATCGCCATCGGGGCCAGTTATCTGAACGGCTCGACTATTCCTTTTCCGCCGGGTCCCAACGTGACCGATACTGACCGCGTGAATTTCTTTTCTGAATACCGGCAACGTGTGCCCGAAGCTGTGATCGGGGGCTCGATTTATTTGTACCGGCAGACCGGTCACTGAGCCTTCTCAAAAGATGCCGAAGCTCAATCGCGAGTTTCTAATTCGCCACCAGTTTGCGATTGCAGTCCTGTTCGCGATTGCGGCCGGTGGCTTTCTTTACGTCTTCGACCTCGCGCGGAACCCTCCTGGATTTTTCATCGACGAGTCTTCAGTCGCGTATAACGCTCACACGATCGCCCAAACCGGTCGCGATGAGTTTGGTAACGCCTGGCCGCTGTTCTTTCGCGCTTTCGGCGAGTACAAGAACCCGATTTACATCTATCTGTTGGCGGCGCTGTTCAAGATAACCGGTCCAGGCATATTCGCCGCACGTGCATTGAGCGGCGTGATGGGGATCACCACGGCAGTAGCTTTGGGTGTGTTAGGCGCGCAAGTTAGCCGCCGCCGCAGCGCCGGGTTAATGGTCGGCGTCCTCGCTTTGTTGACTCCGTGGTTGTTCGAATTAAGTCGACTGGTGCTGGAGGTCGCATTGTATCCACTGGCGGTGGCGCTGTTTCTGCTTGCCGTTCGGCGCGCGTCAGAAAAGCCGGCGTGGCGCATTGCCGAAATAGTTTGCCTGTCGCTGACGCTGGCGCTGCTGACTTATACGTACTCGATTGGCAGACTCGTGGGACCGCTTTTAGCGCTGGGCCTTTTTGTTTTCAGTGTGCGGGGCAGATTACGAGGGTTGTTGATAACACTCGCCGCCTACGCGGTCACGCTGGTGCCGATGATTGTCGTGTGGTGGAGGCACCCGCACGTACTGACCGGCCGCTTTAACTACCTCACTTTTCTCAGCTCGGAGAGCACGGCAAGTGAAATCGTTGGGGAGTTTGTGCGGCATTATGTCGCCAATCTCAATCCGTGGCGTTTGTTCATCGCCGAGCAGTCGAAGGATAACGAACTCGTTCACCTGGACGGTGCGCCGGCGATGCTGACGATCACAATTCTGTTGGTGGTCGGTGCCGTGGTGTTGCTTGGCTATCGCAAGCAGATCAGCCGCTGGTGGCTCTTCATCCTATACGGTTTGCTTGTGTCAGTCGTGCCTGCATCATTGACGCGGGAACACTTTCACATGCTTAGGCTCGCGGCGCTGCCTGTATTTCTGGTCGTGCTGGCAATTCCCGCGTTTGTCTGGCTGCTGGAACAGCCGTCACGCACTCGCCGCGCGTTACTGATCGTCGTCGCAGTCATTGGACTTGGACAAGGTCTGTTTTTCCAATGGCAGTACTATGCCGACGGCCGCTCGTCTCAGCGGCTGCACACTTTCGACGCGGATTACCCGGCGAAGATTTTGCCCATGGCGCTGGCGCACTCTCGCGCCGCTCCGATTTACCTGGCCGACGATCCCGCGCGTCCGGGTTACATCCAGGCCTACTGGTATGCGTTGTTGCAAAACATTCCGCACGAAAAGTTTGTGTCGCTCGGCTTTGACAAGTCGGCGCCCGAAGGGGCGGTGGTAATAACCACTGAGAGCAGCTGTCCGCGCTGCAACATGCTGGCGCAGAGTGAACCTTATTCCGCCTACATCGCCCGAGGCGTCCCACGAGAACTGGCGCGCCTGCCGGAGAACGCCTTCAGGGCAGAGGTTCAGGTCGCAAATCCAGTCACGAGGCTGCGGCCCGGCGAGCAGGCGACCATCGAAGTGACGGTAAAGAATGCCAGCGACGCCGTTTGGCCGGCGCGTGAGCGAAGCGGGTCGCCGTTTCAGCTCTATGCCGGTAATCACTGGCTTGAGGCAAACGGAAATCTTGTGCGCAACGATGACGGGCGCGGTCCGCTGGCGCGAGATCTTGCCCCGGGGCAGGTGATAACGATTCCGCTGGTAATCAACGCGCCGCATCGTCCGGGCGAGTACATCCTGGAAATCGATATGCTCCAGGAAGGCGTAACGTGGTTCGGTTTGCGCGGCTCTAATTTTTGGAGAGGCACGGTGCTCGTCAAGTAAACTTTACGGGCTTTCCGCGGTCGCACTCTTTGTCCGCAAGTTCTTTATGGCGCGATTAGCAAAATTCCATTTTACGTGTTCCGTGTGCGATGATGCTCCCCTCGCCATGAAGCGCTTCTTTCTCACGACGCAGGAGAGCAAGACCTGAGATGCGTTCCCTCGTCGTCGTGCCCACATACAACGAGCGTGAGAATGTCTCGGCAATAGTCGAGAGTATCCAGCAGTTCGCTCCCGAAGCGCACGTGCTGATCGTAGACGACAATTCGCCGGACGGCACCGGCCAGCTTGCGGATCAGTTAAGCACGGCCCAGCCCGAACGGATTTTCGTGATTCATCGCCCGCGCAAGGAAGGTCTGGGGCCGGCCTACGTCGAAGCGTTTAGGTTTGCGCTCGCCCGCGATTACGATCTCATCATGCACATGGATGCTGATTTCTCTCACGATCCGAAGTTTCTTCCGCAGTTCTTCGAAAAGATCGCCGACAGTGATCTGGTGGTCGGCTCTCGCTATCTGAATGGGATCAGCGTCGTTAACTGGGATCTCAAACGGCTAATTCTGAGTAAAGCGGCAACCGCATACATTCGCATGGTGACTTCCATGCCGGTGACAGACGGCACCAGTGGCTTTAAGATGTGGCGCCGTGACGTACTCGCGGCGATTGATTTAGACAAGCTCTGGTCGAATGGCTATGTATTCCTTGCCGAAATGTCGTATCAGGCGTTCCGTAAGGGATTTAAAATTAGTGAGGTCCCGATCGTCTTTGTCGAACGGAGGCTGGGCCGTTCAAAGTTCAATGTTGGAATCATCACCGAAGCTCTCTGGGGCGTCTTGCGCATGCGCTTACGCAAATAAGAAAGGCTGGACTTTGTAGTCCAGCCTTTCGCAAAACCATCGCGCTCGCCCGAACGTTTAGAAGCGGTCGATGTATTCCGTGGAAACGAGGAACGATCTCACCATCTCTGCCTGGTGAAAGTTACCGTTAAAGCTGTTCAGCTTCTGTAGCCAGAACTCGTAACCAGTATGGTCTGTGTCCTGGCCTCCGTTTGGATCGCGGCGCAGATAGCCGAAATACTGCATCAGCACGAACACCCTATTTTTCTCGGCGGCAGCAAACGTCGGGTTTTCCGCAACCTTCCGCAGCGCTCGCGCACGTGCTGCATTATCCGTCGTAGTTCCCGCCCCGCCGAACTCAGCTATGGCCGCATCACGCTCGCCGGTCGATGGCGTAATGCCGGTCTTGGTGAACAGGCCATCAACGTATTGCGCTGGAGTCAGACTGGTTGGGTAAGCCGAAGTAAAGGCAGAGCGCGTCACAAAACCATTAAAATAAGTAACCTTATTAGCTTCGAGTGTGGCTTCCCATCCCGTATTCGGCCCGACGATTACTCCGTTACTCAATTGGAGCTGATCAGGTAAGAACTGGCTGCGCGTAATAATTGGGACCTGAAGTGTATGAGCTCCACCCAATGTCGAGTTTCCGGTCGCGTCGCCAAACGCCGCTTTCATCGTGCGCACGGCCAGGGTTCCGGTCTCGGTAAATTCTATGGACAGGAAAAAGGCTCCAGACGTGTTGGTACGTCTGGCGTCAATGCACCCCGGGTTTGCGCCGCAGCTGGTGATCTCATTGTGCCAAAAATTGAAGCCGCTCTGATCCGGGAAGCGAAGCAGAAAGTCCAGGTATTGTTGTTGGACGAAAAAGTCGTTATCGACGATGGTAATCGGCGTGTTTGTACCCGGTCGCAACCGCACCGGCTTTACTTTGACGTTGCCGTAGAACAGTTGGGAAGGCAGGCCCGGAATCTCAGTCTCGATTCGCAGCGTCGGCTGCGCCGCAACTGTCAGAGTTGCTAAGACTGTGATTAATAAAGCAATGACTAATTTCATCTTCTACTCCTGGCTATAAATATCTTTTGAGGAATTAGGGCCTCGAAAAACGCAGACGCCCATGTCAATCGCTTAGACGCTTGGGCAAGGCGTAAAGTTTAATGCTTCGTAACAATTATCGTCAAGACAATAGCGTATCCCGCCACAAAATTAGCCCTATTTTTCTCCAAACCCCGGCGCCACGAGACTATTATCTTGTTCCTGGTGGGGTTCTGCCCGAAAGTAGCGCACTTAAAGCTTCTGTGTTATTAAAATTTCGCCTCTTCAGGGTATCCAGGATTAGCAGTGAATCAATCGCCCAAACACCCGTTCGCAAAAGCCTTCGGCGCGTTGATCCTGGCCATCGCGAGTCTCGGACTTCTGGCGTCCGCGCTGGACGTCTCGGCAAGTCGTGAAGCGCGTCAGCAACCGCAGATTTTTCAAGATAAGCCGAACGTTCAGACGCCGATGCGGCCCATTCGGCCGGCCGCGGTCGTGACAGTCAACTTTGAAGAGCTGGCACGCGCGGAAAAGAGACGCCCCAGCGCGCGCCAATCAGAAGCCGAGTCGCTGGAAATCCATCCGCCCATGACGATTCCCGAACCGGATGTACCTTTCAGCAGTGCCGAGTTGGCGAAACCGCCCTTAGACGTTCCCCGGCTTGAATCGGGTGGCGACTTGATTGGTTCGCCGGCACCCGCGGCCAGTTTCGTGGCCCAACTGGACGAGCCGAAGGCAGGCACCGCCACGCGCGCAATTCCTCCCGACACAACCGGCGCGGTGGGGCCGACGAGGATCTTTTCGACTCTCAATACGAACTACCGGATTCAAAACAAGGCTGACGGTGCGGCGCTTTCGACGATGTCGATCGATGCATTCTGGGCGCCGCTAAATTCAGCCACACCCGGGCCTTCCCCCCAACCCTCACCGGTGGCGGGCGTTTTCGATCCACGGATTCAATACGACCCTTACAAAAGTGGTGGCCGTTGGATCGTCGCGGCTATTTCCAACAGCCGGACAGCGAGCGCGTCAGTGCTGGTGGGCATTTCTGCAACGTCAGATCCTCAGGGAACATTTACGCTTTATCGTTTTGTGGTCGGGTGTGCCGCCGGCGCGGAGGGCTGCGACGCGAACGGCGAATACGCTGACTTTCCGATGCTCGGCTTTAATAAAAATTGGATAGCGGTCGGATGGAATCAATTTCGCACCAGCGGTGCTGGAAGTTTTGTGGCCGGCAAGATGTTGATTCTGGACTATCCGGCGTTGGTCGGTGGAACCTCGACGAGCATGATCTTTACGGCCAACCCAGGCGAGGGAGTTTGCATGCATCCGGCAACCACGCTCTCCGCGACTGAAGAAACCCTTTACGTTCCCGCACACTTCTCCAGCGCGGGAGCAACGTACCGGTTACATCGGATTACCGGAACCGCCGGCGCGCCCGTTTTTAACTTTGACTCTGTAAACAGAAGTCGCCCCGGTGGTGGCTGGATTCAACCGAGCGGTGACATCCTTCCGCAGACCTGTGTCGGAACCATCGGCCTCACCTGTCCGCCTGCGCTGCGATCCATTGATTCTGGCGATTCACATCTTCGCTCCAATGTCGTCTTTCGGAGCGGAAACATTTTTTACTCGCAAACGATCGGTCTTCCAGCACCAGCCGGTGGACCTATGACGCACACGGCGGCGCAATGGACTCGCCTCGACACCAGCGGCGCCTTCGTTGAGGGCGGACGAATTGATGATCCGAACGCCACACCAACGAATGGAGAGTTCTATGCGTATCCGTCGATTGCCGTGAATGCGAACGGTGATGTATTGGTGGGCTTTTCGAACTTTAGCTGGCGGCACTTCGCGCGCGCGGCGTACGCGATGCGGCTTAACGGAGAGAGTTCGATGCGCGATCCCGCGCTGATCAAGGAAGGCGAAGACTACTACTCCAAGAGTTTTAGTGGCACGCGCAATCGGTGGGGCGATTACAGTCACACGGTGGTTGATCCGGACAACGACGTGGACTTCTGGACGATCCAGCAATATGCGAGCACCCGAAATCCGGCCGACAACCTGACCACGACCAGCAATAGCCGTTGGGGGACCTGGTGGGCGAAAATTGTTCCCGGCGGTCCACCGGCTGATCCACTGCCAACGCCACCGCCTTGCGCGACAACACTGGTGGTGAACGATACCGGCGATGCCGGCGACGCGACGATCGGCGACGGCGTATGCGCGACCTCTGGCGGCGCGTGCACGTTACGCGCGGCGCTGGATGAAGCCAACGCGCGCAGTTACTGCGGACTTGTTTCCATTACCTTTAGTATTACGGGTCAAATTAGCTTAGTTAACGGCCAACTCTTCATCGCTCATAACATTACTCTAACTGGGCCAGGAGCATCTCTGCTGACAATCAGACGCAGCACTGCCCCCGGTACGCCGAACTCTCGTATTCTTCAGGTTCTCAGCCCGGCAGTAGCTTCGGTTTCCGGACTAAGTATTTCCGGCGGCAACATCAGCGGAAGTGGAGGGGGCATTGCCAGTGCCGGGACATTAACTTTGACCAACATGATAGTTACAGGGAACTCGACGACGGAGAGTTCTCGTGGCGGGGGAGGCGTCTACGTCTTTGGCGGGTCGGTGACTATCAATCACAGTTCGGTTAGTGGCAACAGCTCGATAAACGGCGCGGGCGGCGGCGGCATATTCATTGATTCCGGTGTTGTCACTCTCAGTAATAGTACAGTCGCCGGCAACACCGCCAACGCCGGCATTGGCGGCGGTGTCGTCAATTACTCAGGCGTGTTCTTCGTAGTAAACAGCACTATTAGCGGCAACTCTGCTGGCACCACGTTCGGCCATGTCGGCGGCGGCATTTACACAACGGGCGCCAGCGGCGTATCCACCACTATCATCAACAGCACGATTAGTGGCAACACAGCTGCCAACGGTGGTGGAATTGTTACCTTTGGACCATTGACGCTGACGAACAGCACCGTCGCGGGAAATGTTGCCAGTAATGGCAATGGCGGCGGCATCCTGATTTTCAACCCCACGACAGTCACGCTGAAAAATACGATTGTCGCTACCAACACATTAGGAGCCGGCGGCGCCGGGCCCGATCTTTCGGGTGCGTTTGTTTCGCAGGATTACAACTTAATTGGAAACACGTCGGGCGCTACGTTTACCGGCACGACAACGCACAACGTGACGAACGTGAATCCACAGCTTGGCCCGCTCGCTAATAACGGCGGGCCGACACTGACCCACGCGCTGCTGGCTTGCAGTCGCGCGCTGAACGCGGGTAGCAACGCCCTCGCGGTCGATCAGAACAACAGTCCGTTGCTGACCGATCAGCGCGGCACCGGCTTTAACCGCATCTCGAACGGCACCGTGGATATAGGTGCATTCGAACATCAGGCCGCCCCTGTGGCACCGGCGCTTTTCGTGGACGGTAGCGACCTGGCCGCAGTGGACTCTGTGACGTTGGTGCGCGGGCCGTTCACATTGGTAAACAACCACAACTTCAGCTCAGAGAAGCGCACGCGAATTGTCTTCTTTGCGACCGATCTCGGATTCGGCCAGTTGACGGAACCGGATCTCAACACCTTGTCCGTAGAAATGGCTGGCAATTCGTACTCGGTGGAGGCGGTTGGGCCGAATTCAGTCACCTGTGGTTCCTACGTAGTTTTCCGCCTGCCCGATTTACCGCCTAACACTTACCAACTCGGCATTCGCGTCCGTGGCGTCAATAGCACAAACACGCCAAACATCACGATCGTTCTGCCGCCGAGTGTTCCCGCGGCATCGGCGAAGTCCAAGACGAGTCAGCTGGCTATCTTTCTTATGACACCCCTCATCGACCTGCTTTTCTAAGTTTCCGGCGAATTCACAGTCGAGCTGCGAAGCAGCGGTCATAGCTAAGCCCAAGGCGAGGCTTTGCGAGCCTTGGGTAACCTGTTTTTTTAAATCAACCGAGCCCGCGAAGCGGGCGACATCTTCGGAGTCCGGCGACTAGTCACCGCTTGCTTGCGGGGTCGCCGCGCGGACAGCCCGCGTGGGGTGCCGATAGCGCTGACAAGTCAGCGCACTCCAAAATCGGTCGCGGCTCCGCCGCTCCAAACGATTTGTGTGCACCGGTTACCCAAGGCTCGCAGAGCCTCGCCTTGGGCTTAACTACCGGCGCTGCTCCGCAGCTCGTTGCGTATTGTCGGCCATATGTTCCGTGATGAGCGCGCGCTTACGACACCTAAGACTTTTTCGCGCAAAACCTCTGGCAGCAGGTTCCTGGGGCAACTTTGAAGGCGCTGCGGACGACTAAGTCTGCTGCCTCGACGCTGTCTTCCGACAGCAGCTCACAAATTTTTGATGCGAACAGCAGATACCGTTTGTTAATCTGAGAAAGCCCCTTAGTGCTTTCAGCACCGACCGGTGAGCTAAACCAGGAACCATCAGTCCACCACAATCCTCAAGGAACGAAAAAGCGCCCATGAAAAAACGATCTTCAAAACACAATGTTGCCAACCGTCGGCGACGGCTGCTGTTTGTTGTAGTAGTCGCCGTCATTCTCGTCGCTACGGCGATTACCGTCATCTCGCGCCAGAAGGGAAGAGCAACCCAGGCTGCAAGTCGTGACCCAAACAAAGTGGCCGCGCCGGCTTTCGTAACCAGACGGGTTGGTAGTCAGGACATTCACATCAATACGCAAACCGGCGAAATGAAACCGCTCACGCAGGATGAAGCCCAGCGACTAGCCAACGACCTCGCTCCGATGTTGGACACCTCGACGGACGGCCTGACCCAGGTTCGCCATGCCGATGGATCGGTGTCGATGGATTTGCAAGGCCGCTTCCAGAACGTGACGGTCGCGCGCATCAGCGCCGACGGGGCCATCGAGCAATCGTGCGTCGATAATCCGCGCGCCGCCGCCAAGTTCTTCCGAATTGATCCGAAACTGATTGAGAACGCTCCCACCGCTCGCCAGCGGACCAGGAATTAAAATGCCGTACCTGATCAAGAAACTGCCGGCCTTCGCGCTGGCGCTGATTCTCACGCTCTTCGTGTCGGGCGAAGCCTCGGCCCAGGCGAATATCGTCATTCTTAATGGCGATGCTGCGGGGGCGGGTTTTAACGATGCGACTCCCGCAACGCCGGTCGGTGGGAACAATGGGACGACAGTCGGTCAGCAAAGACTAATTGCGTTTCAGTTCGCGGCGAACATTTGGGGCGCCACGCTTAACAGCAGCCCGACGATTACAATTCGCGGGACGTGGACAGCTCTGGGCTGCACCGCGAACTCAGGCACACTGGGGTCGGCAGGTAACAGTGGGAGCATCTTTAGAAACTTCGCCGGCGCCGAGCCTGGTTTTTGGTACGGCAACGCGCTCGCGAATGCCATATCGGGAATTGATCGGAATGGGTCGACGCATGAGATCAATGCCCAATTTAATGTGAATCTCGGCACTCCTGGTTGTCTGGAAACCGCTCATTGGTACTACGGTCTCGATAACAATCACGGCGCGAACGGAATCGACCTCGTCAGCGTGCTGCTGCACGAGTTTTCTCACGGTCTCGGGTTTCAAACGTTTACGAACAAAGAAACAGGGTTGCAGGCCGGCAGTGACACAGGTGGCCGCTTCCCAAGCATCTATGATCGGTATCTATGTGATAACGCCTCAGCCAAGGCCTGGCCGCAGATGACCGACGCGGAACGCGTAGCCTCAACCATCAATACTGGAAACCTGGTGTGGGTTGGGCCACGGGTGGTGTCGGACGTTCCGAATGTCTTGTCTGGAACACCTCGACTGCGAGTCAATTCTCCGGCCGCAATCGCCGGCAATTATCAGGTGGGCACGGCCAGCTTTGGACCGGCCCCATCCCCGGCGGGAACGACCGGGGATGTCGTGCAAACAATCCCGAACGACGCGTGTGCTCCAATTACTAATGCAATTTCGGGAAGGATTGCGCTGATCGATCGCGGCAACTGCAACTTTGTCGTCAAGACAAAGAACGCGCAAAACGCCGGTGCGACGGCTGTGATCATCGCTGACAACGTATCAGCCGCGACGCCGCCGGGTATGGGCGGCACGGACAACACGATTGTCATCCCCACACTTTCGATCACATTGATCGACGGCAGTACGATCAAAGGTCAGCTTAGCGCCGGCGTCAACGCAACCCTGTTCGCGGACACATCCGCGTTAGCAGGCACTGACGCGAACCGGCGTCCCTTGATGTTCGCACCGAATCCGGTCGAGGGCGGCTCGTCAGTCTCTCACTGGGATTCGAGCCTGCTGCCCAACCAATTGATGGAACCGAACATTGCCGGCGATCTCAATCACAGCGTCGTCCCGATCTGGGACCTGACATATTCGATGTTTCGCGACCTCGGCTGGACGGGGAATCGCATAGGCGACAACCGGTTTTTTGTGCGCCAACACTATCTTGATTTTCTCAACCGTGAACCGGACCTGAGTGGTCTTCAGTTTTGGAGCGACGAAATATATTCGTGCGGCATCGATGCTGGATGTAATCAGGTGAAACACATCAACGTTTCCGCCGCGTTCTTCCAGTCTATCGAGTTTCAAGAAACCGGCTATCTGGTCTACCGCATGTACAAAGCGTCCTATGGTGATACTACGTCGCCCGGCGTTGCCGGGACGGTCCCCATCATCCGCCGTCAGGAGTTGGTGCCGGACTCCCAGTTAATTTCGCAGGGCGTCCAGGTAAACGTCGGCAACTGGCAGGCTCAGTTGGAAGCCAACAAGCAGGCCTTTGCCCTGGCCTTTGTGCAGCGGGCCAGATTCACCACTGATTATCCGGCGGGCATGACCGCCGATCAGTTTGTGACGCAACTCGATCAAAGGGCGGGCCTGGTGCTCTCGGCTGCCGAGCGCAGCCAACTGATTTCTTCTCTTACTCCAAACCCCAACGATCCCGCGCGGCGAGCGGCGGTCGTGCGGGCAGTGGCCGAAGACGCCGATCTAAGTAACGCCGAGAAGAATCGCGCGTTCGTCCTGATGCAATACTACGGTTATCTGCGACGAAATCCTGATGACGCTCCGAACACCAATTTCGAGGGTTGGAAATTCTGGCTCGATAAACTCAACCAGTTTAACGGTAACTTTGTCGCCGCTGAGATGGTCAAGGCGTTCCTTGATTCAACTGAGTATCGCAACCGTTTCGCGAATTGAGGCTTAGAGGAATCAACGGCGCGCGGAGTGCGCGAAAAGTAAAAGCCCGGGGCTGACGTCCCGGGCTTTTATGCTTAGACAGCTTTGCTGAACGGGCTAAGGCGCGATGGTAAGCGTCACGGCGTTGCTGGTCAGCGTGCCGTTGGCGGCCGTGACAGTAAACGCCAGACTGCCGGTCAGCATTGGTTGTCCGTCGCGACGTTTCAACGCCACCACCACATACGAACCACTCAGTCCGGGGAACGAGAAGGGGCCAACGTTCTCAACCACCAATTCCGTGCCTCCGGCTCTTACCGTCACCACACTTGGATCGGGATTTTGCTGTGAAATCAGACCGAGGTCTGAAGTGAAGAGAATAAGACGCGTTATGTCATCAGAACTGAAGTTGTACGGATCGGTGATGCTGAACGCCGTATTGGTCGCGTTTGAAGTTCGGGCAAAAGTCACTGAGTTCAGTGCGGCGCCGGTGCCGACTGTGTCTGTGACTTGCGCCGTCAACAGCAAAGGTTCGGACGTAAGCGTCAGGGTGTATCCGCCAGTGTCGCCGCTTCCGAACGAAGTGGCGACGATTATGTACGTGCCGGTCTGAGTCAACGTTCGGAAATTAGGCCCGCAACCGTCGTTAGGACAAGGTATGCGTGAATCCGTTTGACTGCCGAGCACTATGTCGTCGTTTTCATCAACCAGAGATCCATCGGGGCCGAACAAATACAGATACGTATCCAGCCCGTTCGGCTGGGGCGCGGTGGCATTCATATCAATCCGAACCTTTTGCCCCGCCATGCCGGTGAATTTGTACCGGTCCATGAAAGCGTTCGCCCGGCCCGCTAGTCCGGTCGGGCAGTCTGGCGACGAGAGATCGCCGCTTACCGCTTGGAAGGGCGAGATCGGAGTAGCCGTGGCCGGATCAAGTAGGAAGTTGGGGTTGCCCGCCTGGTTGACGGTGAGAAGTTGCCCCCCAATGCTAACCTGCCCGGACCTCGCACCGCAGATACTGTTTGAGGTGACTGAGTAAGTCACCGTCCCGCTGCCGGTACCACTCGAGCCGCCCGTCACGGTCAACCAGCTTTCGCCCTCGGCGACTGCCCAATTGCATCCCGGCTGAGTCGTGATGTCGACACTGTTGCTGCCGCCACCCGCAGGAGGATTCTGCGTCGTTTGCGAAAGTGAATAAGTGCATCCGGGTTGAGTCAAACTCGTGAGACAGCCGCTCTCTGCGATCGCGTGGTCGGTAATCTCATCGCGCGAGAACTGACAGAAGTTTTGGCTGGGCGAAATATTCGGGTTCATGATCGAACTGGTACAGTCGCTGCCCTGGGCCGAGTTTACGTGGTTCGCATTCAGGTTGTGACCGATTTCGTGAGCGGTCAGCCCTGCCAGATTCGCGTTGACGCCTTCCAGATGCTGCGAAATGCCGTAAGCGAAAGCGGACGAACTGCAGTCCAAGCTCCCTAAATAGGCGATGCCGATCGTAGAACCAATGAAATCGCGGCCCATGAAAAGGTGCGCGGCGTCGCGCCCCGCCGCTTGCGGCGGCGCGTTCGCAGCATATTGAAGGCGAAAATCATTGAGCGCGGCTGACGCATCAATCGTGGTCGCGGGTGGGACGGGCGACTGATATGGGTCGTTCACGGTGGTCCACACGCGCGTATGCATCACCAGGAACTTCAAGCCCATCTGCACGTTATAAATACCGTCCACCTGATTCATGATGGAGACGATTTTGTCTATCACCGCCGTTTGAGGATTGGGTGCTACCTGAAATTCATTCTTGGAGAAGTATTCAAAGTCTGCTTCCGTCGCGATGTCGATTTGCAAAGCCGGGCCGAAGACAGCTTCCGGCTTTGGGCCGGTCGCCTTTGATTGGCTGCTGACATTCGCTGAATGTTGCTCAACCTGCTCTTTCATCGTCATGCCGCACTCGCCCGCGGATTGCTTCACGTCTGATGCCGCATAGAAAACGAAATCTGTTTTAGCGGCACTTCCCGAAAAACGTTTGCTGGGTTCGAGGAAGAACAGTTCGCGCGGCGTGACGATCAGTCCTTCGACGGTTCCTTCGTCGATCGTCATGCGTGCCTGCGCCCCCGGCAATCCCTGCACTGTGCCTTTGTACGTCCGCACCGGCGCGCGTTCTAAAACGCGCACACTGCCATTGTCGCCCCACGCCTCAGCCACGTAGCCCGGCGTGCGTATGTCGTACGGCTCCAACGTCATTTCAAATGTGCCGCGCGAGGTGGTGAGGGTCAGCGACCTTGTCTGCTTTACCTGTCTCGCGACCTGGCCTGGGTCGAGACTCAGCCGGTCGTGTTGCCGGAAGACCCGATCCAGGTCGCGTCGCTGCGATTCGCCCTGGCTCAAGACATCGCGTGAGCTGAACGCTAAAGCCGCGACGATTCCCATGAGTACGAGCGCGACCAGCGCCACTCGCATACGTGCATGTTGATGACGAAATGAATTTACAGGGATCATTTAAGTGTGGATGCCGCTTACTAAAGTTGCAGCATTATAAGATAAACAGGTTGTGCGCACCGAACCGGGCGAGGTCAGCGTGCGCGGGTTAGGGGATGATACTTAGAACCGCTACGTTGCTTGCGACGCTGCCCATATTCACCGTTATGGTGTTCGACCCCGGCGGCAAGCTGGCCGGGAGCTTCACGATGACATACGACGCATCCATTCCTGAGACTCCGGTAACCGTTCCCACATTCTCGATGTTCGCCAGCGGTATTGCCGAACCGTTGATGTGAACCGAGAGGATGCCGCTCGCCAGGTTCGCGTTAGTCATTCCCAGATTCGAAGTGAACAGAATGATTCGGGTCGCGCGGTCGCTGGGCGTCAGGTTCCATTCGTTCGTAAGTCTGAAAGGTCCGCGTACAAACGTTACGGAATCGATGGCAGCGAGACACGTGCCGCTCGGACAACTGGGGCCGGCAACTTCGGTCCAAAGGACCGGCACCTGCGGAGTTATCGTCCCGATGCCTCTCGTGCCGGGCGGCAAGGTGGAATTCGTGTTGCCGCTCAGGTTCACAAAGAAGGTTTCGTCCGGTTCAAGCGTGCTGTCGCTGCAGACGGTCACGTTAATCTGTTTGGACGTTTCACCGGGTGCGAACGACAGTGTGGCGGCCGCGTCCCCGTAATCAATTCCTGGAGTGCAACCAGCGCCGCCGGTGGCCGGAGTAGTTGCCCCGGTCGTAGCGGTGGTGTAGTTAAGGTCGATTTGACTCGCACTCGGATTAGTAAGGCTAACTGTGAAAACGAATGACGTCGGCGAGCTCGGCTCAGGCGCGGTCACATCTGTGATCTGAATCGTCGGCGTCGGATCGTCATCGGTAATGGTGCCCTGTTGTGAGCCGGGACTGCCAACGTTATAGCCGGTTCCGGTCGTAACAGTCAGGATCACTGTCTCGTCGCCTTCGTCGATGAAATCAGGAGTCGGAACGAGAGTTACGGTGGCAGAGCCGCTGCCGGCCGGCAACGTCACAGTTCCAGCTGATGAGCTGAAAGTCGCGGCTCCTGATTGAGTGTAGTCGGTATTAAAGATAGCGGTACCCGCGACTGAGAAGTTCACGGTCAAAGCGTCCGTCATCACACCTGCACGGGTGAACGTGTAAAACAGACTATCGGAGCCGCTCTCAGCGACGGACGATGGCGACACCGTTACGCTGACGTCCGCGTCGTCGTTAGTGATGGTGCCCGTGGCGGAATTTGGACTACCGACGTTGTAGTTAGCGCCGGCGGCCAGTGTCAGAGTTAATGTTTCATCGGGTTCCACTGTTGAGTCTGCGGTTGGATCGACAGTTACTGTCGCTGTCGGGCTGCCGGCGGCGAAGATTACTGTACCGGTAGGCGGGGCGAAAGTAGTCGCACCCGTCTGACCATAGTCAGCAGCGTCGGCTGTTCCGCTTACGGAGAAGTTTACCGTCAGCGCCCCTGTCGTGACGCCCGTGCGCGTAAATGTGTAAACCAGATTTGGCGCGCCGTTCTCAGTCACAGGTGTCGGCGACACCGCTACGCTCACGTTCGTGTCGTCATTAGAGATCGTGCCCTCGGCGGCACTTGGACTACCGACGTTGTAACCAGAGCCGGTGGTAACCGTAAGGCTGACAGTTTCGTCGGGTTCGACGGCTGCGTCGGTGTTCGGGTTGATCGTAACCGCTGCGGTAGAGCTGCCGTCCGCGAAGGTGACTGTGCCAGTGGACGATGTAAAACTTGCCGCGCCCGTTTGACCGTAGTCAGTGTTTAGGGCGGCGGTTCCGGCTACGGAGAAGTTTACCGTCAGGCTGCCGAAGGTGGAGTTGCGCGTAAAGGTGTAAACCAAATTCGTCGCACCATCTTCAGGAGTGTTTGCGGGTGAAACTGCGACACTGACATTGGTCGTGTCATCGTTATTGATTGTGCCGGTTGCCGAACTGGGCGTACCGACGTTGTAGCCGGGCCCCGCGGTGGTTGTCAGTATCACCGTCTCGTTCGCTTCGAATGTCGAATCTGTCGTCGGATCGACAACTACGGTTGCACTCTGCTGGTTAGCCGGAATCGTTACAGTTCCACTGTGCGAGATACCGTAATCGCTGCCGTTGGCTGTACCGGTCGTCGAGAAGTTCACCGTTAGCGGACTGCCGGTCGTGATCGAGCGCGTGAATGTGTAAGTCAGCGTGCCGGCCGCATCTTCGTTGATCGCCGATGGCGACACGGAAACGCTCACGTTCGGCAAGCATGCTGACGGCGGACCACTGGGCGGCGTCAACAGAAACGCATGCGTCTCGCCGTTAGTCTTCAGGCCGAAACCTACGATTTGACCGCTGCTGTTGATGGAACGAGCCTGTTGCAGCCCCGCCCAGTTTGCTTGGTCCGCTGCGGGAATCAGATCCCACAGATACTTCATTTCGCCAACATCTTCGACTCCGTTGCCATCGCCGTCGTTGTTCAAGTCCTGCCAAACGAATGCCCGAGCGGTTGGCCCGGCTTCATCTACTCCGATGTACGAAGCTCCGACCACCTGCACCAACGAGTTAACGATCGCGACGTTGTAGGCGATGCTGTTCGTCATTCCGATCAACGTGCCTAAATCTTTCAAGCCGTTGGCGTCGGTCCACACAAACGCATGCGTGCTGCTAAAGTTAAACGCAGCGGTGCCAACCACATGCTCCCCTTCCGAGACCTCGTACGCCACGCTTCTCCCCTGGTCGTTGGCGGTAGGAAATAGGCCGATGGTGGTGAAAACGCCATTGCGCAGGACCCAACCGCGAATCGCGTCACTATTCTCACCCACGATGGTTCCCGCATTGTTAATGCCGTGTGCCAACGGAGAACTGGGCGCGGGTGTGCCTGAGATAAATTGAAACGTATTATTTTCCCAGGCAAATGCGTTAAAACCACCGGTGCCGCCGCTGGAGCCTGCGGTCATGACCCATCCGACTACTTTGCCGTTATCGTTGATATCATCCGCTGAACCGGCTGCACCGACTGGGAGCAGCTGTTTCATTTCACCGGGATCGTTCGCGTTATTACCGTTATCGTCGTGCCAAATAAAGGCACGATCCGTGGGAGTGAGAGTCGGTGAACTGCCGACGACGTAGCCGGAGTTGTTCAAGCTGGTCGCGGTGCCGTCGCCGGACAGCACACCCAGGTCAATGAGGGTGTTCGCCGGGCGAAAGAACGGTCTCTTCGAACCACCCGCATCTGTTGCATAGCCGGCCACTTGGCCACAGGAGTTAATCGCAAAAGCTTTAGATTCCGTGCCGCCAAAGGTGCCGAGGTCCGTGATCGTGTAAGTCGTTGGTGGACTTTGAGCGCGCGATCGCGTCATGGGCGCGATGGAGACCATGGCCACCGCGGTGAGCGACACGGTTGCGACCAGCCACGTTTTAACACTACGAGGGAACGATAATTTCACAACAAATAAAGCCGGGTCAAAACAGGAAAGCAAAGGCCAGTTCGAGCAATCAGACGACCGCTGATGCGACGCTGACCCGGAGAGCATTTGCGAAAGAAACTTTAGCGGTCGGTCGCGGACAAGTCAACCGCTCAATTCCATGATTTAGTCTAATTAACAGCTCTGTTTTAGCGATGTGGACGCCGAATTCTGCGCCGACTTTCCCGGGGGCTACGCTGCGCTGCGACCCCCCGCTACTCTCTGGTAACCCTTCGGATTCGCAACCTGGTGACTCACGCGCGTAATGTTTTTCCGAGCAGCCCCTCGTAAACCTTTAACGTTAATTTCGCCGTCTCTTCCCAGGTGAACCGCGCGGCATGTTCGATGCCGGATCGGGACAGCCGGTTGCGCTCGTTTTGGTTCTCAAGCAGCGTGGCTATGACCTTCGCCAGAGCGCGTGCGTCCGTCGGCTCAACCAGATGGGCGTGGGCGCCGAGAGTTTCAACGTGCGCCGCGATGCGACTGGCGATTACCGGCGCGCCGCAGGCCATGGCTTCAAGCGGCGGCAGGCCAAACCCTTCGTACAACGAAGGAGCGACAAACGCTTTGCACGATGAATAAAGCGCGCGCAAATCTTCGTCGCCGACGTAGCCGATCAAGCGCAGCCGTTCGCCGAAATTTGTTTCCGCGACAACGCGATCGAATTCAGCAGTCAGCCATCCTTTTGGTCCGGCAATAACCAGTTGCGGCTGGTGCGCAGTGTTTCGCAGCAACTCTGCGAAGGCGCTCACGAGGGTGAGAAGATTTTTGCGCGGCTCAATCGTTCCCACGCACAGGATGAAATCATCCGCGATGCCTAGCCGTTGTTTTACCTCGGCGGTTTGACCTGCGGGCATAGGCCGAAAGGCTATACGTGGAGCTTCCGGGGTGACGGCAATGATGTCCGGGTTCATTTGGAATCGCTCGATCAGTTCGTGCTTTACGGCTTCGGTCGGCGTGATGATGCGCGCCGCAGAGCGGATCATGATTCGCAGTCGCCGGCGCCCGCGGGTCGCCATTCGTTTGTCGTGCGTCTCGGAGTGGCTGAAGATCGAAAGGTCGTGCACCGTCAGAACGTTGCGTTCGCGATTGCGAAGCGGAACTTCATAATTCGTTCCGTGGAAGAGGTCGAGTTTGACGCGCCGCACGTAAGCCGGCAAACCGATCGCCCACCAACGGCGAGTGATGAGATTCGTCTGGAGAGTAACGGCCGCAAGATTCGGAATCTGGTTGACCTGCTCTGAGACTTCGGGCGGGTAGGCCGCCGGTGCAATCAGGTCAAACGAATGCTGCGGTGCGAGCCGCGAAAGCTCCTGAGCCAGCTCAAACGTATAGTGTGCGACGCCCGTTTTGGGCCAAACCAGAGGATAGCCATCCAATCCAATCCGCATGCTTCAGGTAGCGTAAGTGGCTGACTTGCGCAGGAAGTTTCCGGCTCCGAGACAATACCACTGCCGGCGCAAGATTCCGCAGACCTCGACTGGGGCGCAAGCGTCTCGCTGCTAATCGCCAATAACCCGGGCTTACAGGGCAAGCGAGACGCTTGCGCTCCAGTCAAGAAACTTCTGCAATTACTACGTCGTGACGTGATAAGATGCCGGGGCTCCCCGGCGTTAAACCTGCCTCGTTCAGTCACAGTCAGATGATCCGCAGAGCACCCGGCATCGTTATCCTCCTGGTCGCAGTCACGGCGGCGCTGATCCCTTCGCCTGCATCCTCATCACCCGAATCTTTGGAAGCTGCGCGGCCCGGCGCGCATCGCTGGGTGCGCAACCCCCTCATCGTTTCGTTTTCGAGTTCGTTGAGTGTGCCGTCGTCAAACATTAAGGCGGGCAGCGACGTCGCGGGCGCGCTGCGGCAAGCGTTGCAAAGCTGGGCTGCGGTTGCCGACGTACAATTCTTCGAGACTGCCTCGAGCGCCGAAACAATCAGCCCGCCGGCTGAAGGCGACGGGATCAATCTGATCTCCATCTCGAGCGCGAACGCGTCGCTGTTTGAATCATCAGACGCGCCCGCACGGACGCGCGTGTTTCATGATTCAGGAGGCGCAATCGTTGAAGCCGACATCGCGTTGAATCCGACCACGCAGTTCTCGACCGACGGAACAGTAGGCACTTACGATTTGGAATCGACGTTCGCTCATGAGATTGGCCACTTGCTTGGCCTTGAACACTCAGCGGTCATCGGCGCGACAATGCAGCCGCGCCAGGCCAGGAACGGCACCTATGATCGGCCGGCGTTCAGTCAGCGCACTTTGTCGGACGACGACGCAGCGCAAGCACGCGCTCTCTATGGCCCGACGGGCGCATCGATTGCCGGACGAGTGATGAAAAACACAGCGGGTCGCGCGCGCACCATCTTCGGCGCGCACTTCTTCGCGGAAGATGTGGCCAGCGGCCGCGTCGTGGCGAGCAGCGTCAGCTCGGCTTCAGGTCAGTATCGGATCGAAGGCTTGCGCGCCGGCGTCTACCGCGTCTTCGCGCAGCCGCTCGGCGGACCCGTCACCGCGACAGACCTTGGCGCGAGCGGCAGAACGCTTGGTTTGACGGCCACCACGCCGGCGTTTCGTAGTTTTGTCGCGAGTAACTCAACGCCGTCGCTATCGCTGAACGTCAGTTCTAGTGCAAATCTGAAGTTGAGCTTCGCAGTTTTTTCAGTCGGGCCGGAGTTAACACCGCGACTGATCGGGATGAACGGCGAATTGTCCACGGCGCCTTTACCTGTGCGACCCGGTGAGACATTCACGATCTATGTCGCGGGTGAAGGTATCGACGATGTTTCCCTCGAAGGAATTTCGTTCAGCTCGTCCTATATCCGCATTATTCCTGAATCGTTGCGCGATACCGGCTTCGAGGTGAGTTATCCGGTGATGGCCTTTGACGTTACTGTCGATGGACGTATTCAGCCGGGCGACTACACGATTCGCCTGCAATCGCGCGGCGGGGAACTCGCTTTTTTGCCCGGGGCGATCTCCATCGAAGGCCCCTGATTGCGAGGCTAAGGTGCGATTTTCCAGCCAAGGGGCTTGCCTTTAGAACAGTGCCAGCGTTAACATTCCCGCCGTCGAACCGACAGACGTTCAAAAAGCAACTCGCCCGCTAAGGCAGGCGAATACGGCAGCGGCTTTTTCTGGTAGGGTTTAATCCGAAAGACCTTAGACGCGGAGGTTTCCTTATGGTCGATCTTCTCCTGTCAGTTGTAGGTCTGGGCTCGCTGGGTGGCGCGATTTTCACGTTCTACAAATTCGTCACCGACACAACGCCCAGCGGCGGCAAGATGATGGGTTGGGCATCGCTGGCGTTAGCGATCGTTTTCTGCGCCTGCGCCCTTTTGCTCTTCCTGCGCCACGTTAATAAGGAAGAAGAGATTCACATCACCCAATAATCGCTTGCCGGAATTAGTGACGCTTCGAGAGTGCCGCCGGGTCGGCATTATTTGTCACGAACATTCGGCAGTGAATGGTGGGTGTGGATTTCACCGAACCCTGAGTTCGCGCGGCGAACCGGTTCCAGGAAAGACGACCGTTTGCGAACGCAGCGATCGCTCGGCGCAAGCGGTCGTTTTGTGAGGAGCGCAGCTGACATTATCAGCCGGTGCTCCAATTCGAGAGGTCGATATCTATGCTGACTCCTTTTGCGTTTTTGCTACTTCAGGAAGGCATGACGGCGAACCAGCCGAGATACTTCATGCCCGTGTTCGTTGGCCTTCTGTTCGCGGGCGGCATCGGCTGGCTGATTGCCGCGGTCCTCGGATTTGCGCGGGCGCGTGCCTTTGGAGCTTCGACGCGTTGGTTCAGCTTTGCCGCCGTCTCTCTCCTGCTGTATCACATCTATTGGGTCATCGTGGGGTTCGTCGCGATTATTGGCGCGCAGCAGAATGACTTTGATTCAGTGCTGGTGGCCGGCGCTTTTCTGAATATCTTTGTGGTGGTGGGCGCCGTCTGCGCGATTTTCGGATTCGTGCGACTTACGAACCCGCGGTGAGCTACGCGCGCTTCCGGCGCGCCGCTCGTCAGAGGCGTGCGTACCATAAAGTGCAGCACGCCAGAAGGCGTGCGTACCGAATTTGATGAGTAAGCGATTATTTGTCGCCGCGTCTGCTTTGCTTGCAGTCGCGGCGATTGTGTTTGCGTTTTCAAGTTGGCGCGGCGGCACAACTTCCGCGCGCCGCGGATTTGTGCGCGCTAACGGCGTCCGTTTCGTAGTCGATGGCAAGCCGTTCCGCTTCGTCGGCGCAAACGTCGATGTCATGTTTCAGAAGGAGACGCGCGCGGCTATGCCTGAGATGCTGCGGGTGTCGGCGTCGTCGGGAATGAAAGTAGTCCGCATCTGGGCCTCTGGCGAAGGCGGTCTGGAAGATGTTCAGCCGGCCAACAACTGGCGGCGCGATCGCTGGTTTCGCCGCACCCCAACTGAGTGGAACGAGGCTGAGTTTGTTTTTCTTGATCAGATAATTGCTGAAGCGGCCCGCCACGGCTTGAAAGTGCAGATTTGCCTGGCGAATTGGTGGCGCGACACCGGTGGCGTGACTCAGTATCTGCGCTGGGCCGGAATCAACGGCGCCGATGATGACAACTATCCGTTTGGCATCAACGACGAAAAGGCGATGCTGTTCTACACGAACGAAACCACCAGACGCCTTTACCGCGAACACGTCGAAAAAATTGTTGGACGCCGCAACTCTGTGACCGGAGTCATGTACCGCGACGACCCGAATATTTTTGGTTACGAGTTGATGAACGAAGCGCGCTGTCTGACCGGTCGCTGGGACGAGCGGCGGGCATGGATCACTGAGATGAGCGCGTATGTGAAATCACTCGATCCGAATCACGTGGTGGCTCCGGGCGTGTGGGGCTATCGCACTGCAGCCGAGCGCCGCGAGTGGCTCAAGGATCACGCGCTGGCAAATATCGATTACGTCGACGTTCACAACTATCCCCGGGACGACGAAGACAGTTTTGTCGATACCCCAAAGGCCCTCGGGGAATTCATCGCTAACCGGGTCTCCGCCGCCGCGACGCTGCAGAAGCCTTTAGTGTTCGGCGAGTTCGGCGTACCGCACGACGGCTTTAACGGCTCGTCACTACTTGAATGGTACCGGGCATTTTTCGAGTACTCGGCCCGCGACGGCGCGAGCGGCGCCATGTTCTGGATTCTCACGCCCGAACCGACGCGTGGTTATGGCGTGACCTACACCACGAATCGAGATGCCGCCCTGCTGGCGGAGATTCGCGGCGCGTCGCACGCATTCTCCTCGCTGATGAACGCGACGCCGCCACCGGGTCTGCTCGACGCCGGCAAGCATCTCGTGCCGCGGCAATTTGCCTTCGCGCGCAACGAAACCGATGAAAGCGTGCGGCCGCAGATCATTTACGAGCAGGACGGACGCGTGCTCTATAAGTTTGCACCTGAGACGGTCGTACGCGGACGGTTCGAAAAGCTAGGCGGCGGATCCGGTTACATCTGGGGCGGAGGTGTCGGCTACTTCGAGTTCGTCGTACCTGGTCGCGAGACTCGTCGCCGTGTTGGCGAGATCGTCGTGCGCGCGCACATCCAGCCCGTTCTGCCGACTGACGCGAAAACAGATTGGATTCGGACGCGCGTGACGTTGTTTGTGAACGGAACAGAAATCGATTCGCGGCTAATCACCTGGGAGAATCCCAAAGCGCCGCAGATTCAGGAATGGAAGATTGATTCGTGGGGACCGCGCCTCCGCGCCGCTCGCGGCCTTCCGTTTACCGTTAGATTCGAAGTGACGCCGCAGGCGGATTGGCTTTACGGCGTGAACATCTCAAACTGGCCCGAAGGTTACGACTCAAAAGGCGCAGCGCCGGTTGAAGTTGAGTTGCGGTGATGCGCGCAGCTACTCGACGGATGATCGCTCGCGCAGAGCCAACAATAATCCATGCCGGATTTGATCGGCGACTGAGGCGCCGGCTGCCTCAGTGGTTAGCTTGACGGGTGGAGCTCCCGATCCTATTTCACCTGGCGTTCTCGATCCGAAGGGCCCGACCGGTTGATAGTAGGTTTTATCCTTAACAATCCGTTTCCCTGTCTTTGGCTCATAAACGTGACACTGGACCTCGAGATTTTGCGAGTTCAGAATTAGCTTCCCGTCTTGCACGGCATCGATTTCGAACTTCAATAGTGCCACGTAAACAGTCTGCTCTTGTTTCGCCCGTTTTATGACCTCGCTGGTCCCCAATTCACCGAGGTCGGTGATCGAGCCGTCGCTAAGTTCGCGCAAGCGAATCAAATTACTCGCATAAACCCGCGCTTCAGACGGAAGCCTCTTACCGGAGTAATCGGCCGCCACCAACAAATCCAGTTTCAGGCGCGCGGTTCGATCAGAGCTCTCAGCCGGTGAATTCGCAGGCGACGGAGCAGCAACCGGCGGCGGATTCGAGTTGGGCTTCGAACCGCGTCTACCGGATTGTCCGGACGAACTTATGCCGCCGACCATCGACATGAACGCCAGCAACGCCGTCAACTGTTTGAACCGGTTCTTAGTAAGCATCGCTAACCTTCAGGGCACGAACGCTTATCCTTCGGCGTATCGACTCGCGTTACGCGTCCCTCGACCTTCGGCGCGATCGGACGAACGGACGTGATCGCCTTCTCCAAAATGTCTGATTCGCTGGGCGCTTGCTCAGCCCCGACCAAAACCTTTGCGTCGCGGAACATTGTGTAGCCGTCGCCGCCATCCTTAATTACATAATTCGTCGCCGCCAAAGTGTACTTCTGTCGATCGAGCAGCGGGCGGCCGTTCACCGTCACGTTCGTAACGCGTTCTCCCGGTTTGCGCGTAGCGTCGTAGGTGAAGCGAATGCCCGACACTTGTGGAAAGCGGCCGGGTTGGGCCTCGACACCGATTGATCCCACGCCGTGTTCCAGTGCCGCGCGCAGGGTGGCGCCGGTCAACTCGATCTTCAGGACCTTATTATTGAACGGCAGAATGGAAAGCACGTCGCGCTTGGTTAACACTCCTGGCTGGATGAGCGCGTCGGCGCGAATCGATCCGCCGTTGACGAGCGCTACGTCCGCGCCCGTGGCCTGCCGGTAGGTGTCAGCGATGAAGTTGCCCATGTTCGTCTCGCGGGTGCGGACATTCTCGCTTTTCATATCCAGCGGGACGTCCGTGCGGCCAACAGGCTGCTCCAGACTCTTCAAAAGGGGGCCGTACTTTTCGTTGAGCGCGGCGAAGCTCGAATCGTCTTCGTACTCGTTGGTGACCGGGATGACTTTCCAATCGATGCTCTCGAGTTTTCCGGTCTTCTTATCGATGTTGAGATCGATGCGACCCATCTCGCGCGCGTCGGCCGTCATTTTGAAGATGGGAGCGCGCCCGGCCATCGACTCGAGCAAAGTGTGTTCGTGACCGCCGATGATCACATCGACGCCTGAACAGCGAGCGAGTTGTTTGTCTTCAGCCATGGAAAGATGCGTCAGCGCGACGATGACCTGTGCGCCCGCCGCGCGAATTTTGGGAATGACTCGACCAGCCGTCTCACAGGGGTCAAGGATGTCCACATTCGGGCCCGGCCGAGAAGTTGAAGTAGTCTCAGGCAACAGAATGCCGAACATGCCAATCTTCACGCCTTCGAATTCCCGCACGATGAACTCAGGTGTGTCGCCAAAGAGCTTTCCGGTTTTCTTGTCGAGCACGTTTGCCGCCAGCCATTTGAATTTCGATTCGCCCATCCGCTGAAGCAGAACTTCGGGGCCGAAATCAAACTCGTGATTCCCGAGCGTGGCGTAGTCCAAACCCGCCGCGTTCCAGGCTTCAATCATCTGCGCGCCTTTATAGGTGTTCGATTCGATCGACGGCGAAATCGTATCGCCGGCCATCAGGAACAGAGTGTGCGGCGACTCAGCCAGAATTTTCTTTCGCAAAGTTGCCACGCGCGCCAAGCCACCGCGCGTGCCGCCGTCTACTGGGGCGAACTGATAGACGTCATTGACCTGCAAGAGTGTGATTCGGACCGGACATTCGGTTTGGGTCTGCGCGGTGACGGGCTGCGGTTGAATCAAAAAGGCCGCGAGAAATAGCCCTAAGAGCGCTCGCCGGAAAAGCAGTTTGGCATTGGCAGTCATGAACAAACCTTTCTACAAATGATTGTGTCAGAACAAGCGGTAGCGACCGGATCAGCCTAAGCCTTGAGATAACCGAGCGCGTCTTGGCGAAAACCTTGAGCGTGGATCCGGTCGCTACCGCTCGCGGTTCTGGCACTTTCGCGGGATTATACTTGAGGCGCAGTGAGTCGGATACGTCATTCAATCTAATTCACACCTCCTTTCCAGGAGCCGGTCGAGTAATGGATGTGTGAATGTGATTCCCAATGTTGGCTAACGAATCAATTTTCATCACCGGTTTTCCCGGATTCATTGCGGGACGTTTGGTTGAGCGGCTGGCGCGCGATGGGGTTCGTTTCACTTTGCTGGTGCAACCGGCCCTGCTGAAGCGTGCTTACGAGGACGTCGCGCAGATCGTCGCCGAAACGGGCGCGCCGGCTGGGAATTTCTCAATCGTCGAAGGTGACATAACGAAATCAGACTTGGGTCTGACGCCGTCGGATTTGCAACGCGCGCGCGCGGAAACTCACACCGTGTTTCATTTGGCGGCGGCTTACGACTTGGCCGTCGCGCATGAAGTGGCGCAACTCGTCAATGTTCAGGGCACGCAAAATGTGAACGAGTTCGCAAAATCGATTACGAACCTGCGGCGTTACCACTATGTCTCGACCTGCTATGTCGCCGGTCGTCGCTCGGGATTAATTCGGGAAGACGAACTTGAACACGCCGCAGGCTTTCGCAATCACTATGAAGAGTCAAAGTACTTCGCCGAGCTTTCCGTCGCCGCTTTGAAATCGGAAATGCCGGTCACGATTCATCGCCCCGCTGTGGTTGTCGGCGATTCGCGCACGGGTGAGACCCCGAAGTACGACGGCATTTATTATCTGATTCACTACCTGCGCCGATGGCCGGGCGGACTGACGCTATTGAACATCGGCAATAGCAAAGTCAGTCTGAACCTTGTACCCATCGATTATGTAATTGAAGCGATGGTTGCGCTCGCAAAAGATGAACGCGCGATTGGGACGACCGTGCAAATTGCCGATCCCACGCCCCTCACGACCGAACAGTTGTTTGACGAGATTGCGAAAACAGTCGGCGGACGTGAATCGTGGCTGACGGTTCCGCGGCGTATCGTCTATCCGGTGCTGATGGCGCCGGGGGCGCCAAAGATCACCGGCCTGCCGCATTCAGCCGTGCCGTACTTCTTTCTTGAGCAGACTTACGACACGAGTCGAGTAAGTGAGTTGCTCCAGCCGCACGGAATTAACTGTCCAGCTTTTCCGGATTACGTGGGTGCGTTAGTGAAGTTTGTGGAGAAGCAGCCGGGGCTTTAGGTACGCACGCCTCCGGCGTGCTTTCTCTCATGAAGAGTACTTACAAAGACCGACTGGTCTTGCCGAAACAGGATGGTTTCGAGGGTGGTACTCTCGAGGATATTTTCCGCATTTTGATGGCCAGGGAATGACGCAACATGTTTGCTTTCATCTATGCGATTCGTTGCCTCAACGCTTCTTGTCGCAGCTTCGAGCCGAATTGAACGCATCAGTTGCAGCCGACGCCGGTAGCGTTAGCGCGGAGCAGAATCATGAGTGGCGAAAGCGATTTCACGAGTTTCTCGACAGCGGATATGGCTCCTGCGCCCTGCGTGATGAAAGACTCGCCAAAGTGATCGAGGATTCTTTGCTCCATTTTGACGGCGATCGTTACGCGTTGCACGCGTGGTGCGTTATGCCCAATCACGTTCATACACTCTTCACACCACAGGACGGCCATAAAATGAGCACGGCACGCCGGAGGCGTGCGTACCTTCAGGGTGCCAGTCGTTCAATGATCCAACTACCATCCGGCTGACGGTTGTATCGCAGCCGATCGTGCAAGCGGTTTTCGCGGCCTTGCCAGAACTCGATGACCTCAGGCTTTACTCGATAGCCACCCCAATGCGGCGGGCGTGGGACGTTGTCGGCAAACTTCCTATTAAACTCTTCGAATCGTTTTTCTAATTGCTCGCGGCTTTCAACGGGCTCGCTTTGATCTGAAGCCCAGGCGCCGAGCTTGCTGCCCAGCGGGCGCGAATGGAAGTACTCGTCTGATTCAGCTTCAGAAACCTTCGCGACTGCGCCCTCAATCCGAACCTGTCGCCACAGCGGAGACCAATAGAAAAGCAGACACGCGCGCGAGTTCCCGGCTAAGTCTTCACCTTTGCGGCTGTTGTAATTCGTGTAGAAGACAAAACCCTGCTCGTCGAAATCCTTGAGCAGCACTATTCGCGCGCTCGGTTGGCCGGTTTTGTCGGAGGTCGCGAGCGTCATTGACGTGGCGTCCTGTTCGGACATGCCAGTCGCCTTCGCGTCGGCGAACCAGCGTTCAAATTGACGAATGGGATTCGGGTCAGCGGTGGCTTTGGCTAGGGCAACTTTATCAGTCATTTCTAGAAAGGATATCTCAGGCCGCGTTTGTTTGCTGCTTTCGGCGCGACCGTGGCGGCGCATTGGGTTTTCGGGATATTAAACAATTGAGACGAACGTTTGTAGATCCCTTGCGCGTGGCGCGCGACGCACAAGGCTCTCTGCAAGCCAAGTCCGCAGAACGTTGACACCCCGGTTCTCACGGCTTAACCTGCGCCGGACCAGCGATGCTGCGCGCGGGTGAAGCTGGCGTCAAGACGTTCAATCATTGACGGGAGATCGACCATCGCGATCCCATGCCGCTGCAACCTTAAAGAGCTGCCGCATACAAAAATACGAATGGGAAGGATTAGACATGCCACTTCCGAGTGCAAAATTACGCGCCCTTGCTTCAGTTAACGTTGGCCAGCCTTATTTAATTCTCGAGGCGGCTGACTCCTTTGACGCCTTGCGCGCCGCCACGCTGAACCTGACCGGAATAGATTTTCTAGCGGTTTTGGGAGACTGTTTTCGGGCGAAGACTTTCACTAAAAACAATCCTGGATCTGTAACCAGATCCCTTCATAAGTGTGGAGTGGCGATTGATTACAACCAGGGCGAGAAAGCTTTAGTCCTCGTGCGCGAATCGATCGACGGTCGCACATATTGGCATACCTACCTGAAGATCACTGACCCTGCCAAACAGGTTGATTCCGAATTTGTTGCCCTTCGTCACCTGCCCGTCACCCAAGGCGGCGCGTTCAACGGGTGGGCGCTGGATTTTACCGAGCTGGCCGCTTCCATGGGTTGGCAGCGGATTCCCGCGCAAAAGGGGTGGGAGAAGAAAGGCAATTGGAATAAACGAGAATTCTGGCATTACCAGTACTCCGCGCTTGCCGGCAAAGGCTATGATTTCCTGATGGGTTTTCTCTACGACTGAGCAGGGGCTCGACTGAAATCCTGTCTGTCGCCGGTTGTAAGATGTCCACGAATTCGGGACTGAACTCCGCTCTCGCTTATCCTCTGTAACGGAACATTCCGAGCAATTCATCCTGCCGAGGTATCATCGGCAGTTATACGTCATGCGCACTTCGCACCCACCTGAACTGCCGCTGGTCGCAATTGTCGGCCGGCCGAACGTCGGCAAGTCGACGCTGTTCAATCGATTGATCGGCGAGCGGCGCGCGATTGTCGGCGACGAGCCGGGCATCACGCGCGATCGCATTTACGGCGCAGCCAATTGGAAGGGAAAAAGCTTTTCGTTGGTCGACACCGGCGGAATCGTGCCCGACGACGAGGCGGTAATTCCCGCGAACATTTTCAAGCAGGCAGGAGTCGCCATCAACCAGGCAGCGGCGTTGGTGTGGGTAGTCGATGCGCGTAAAGGCGTCACGCCGTTGGATGAAGAGCTGGCGCTGTTGTTGCGGGAAACCGGAAAGCCCGTGCTGCTCGCGGCTAACAAAGTTGACTCAGCACGTTTGGAAGATGAAGCGAGCGACTTTCATCGTTTTGGATTTTTGCATGTGATGCCGGTTTCGGCTGAACACGGAAATGGGCTCGGCGAACTGCTGAACGTGCTGGTGGAGTTGATCGAGAAGTCAGAACCGCCTGCGTTAGCGGGCGGGCCTGGTGTGCCAGAAACCGGCACGGATGCCGGTGAACCGCAGGCAGGGATGCCCGCGCTCCCGGCACGTGAGATTCGTCTCGCCATCATTGGCCGTCCAAATGTGGGCAAGTCGTCTGTGCTCAATCGGCTGCTCGGAGAAGAGCGAGCAATCGTCTCGCCCGTTGCCGGCACGACGCGCGACAGCGTTGATACCCTGCTCAAAACCGACGAACACACTTTTCGTATCATCGACACGGCCGGCATTCGTCGCAAAGGAAAAACCACAGCGATGGCTGAGAAGCTTTCCGTCGTCATGGCGCGCAAAAGCCTGGAACGAGCCGACGTTGCGATTGTGCTGCTGGATGCGGAAGAAGGAGTGACGGCGCTGGATTCGGCGATTGCCGGCTATGCGCTCGAGCAGGGGTGTTCCATCATTCTCGTTTTGAATAAGTGGGACCTGCTGGAAGGGAAGGACACTGCCAGTGGCACCAAGTTCGAACAAAAGGTCCGCCAGGAAATGAAGTTTCTTAGTTGGGCGCCCGTGATTACCACCTCTGCTTTGACCGGCCAACGTGTGCAGAAACTTCTGCCCCTCGCGATTCGCGCGAATGCTGTTCGCAGCGTGCGCATTCCTACTTCGCGGCTTAACGATTTCTTTGAACGTGAAGTGCGCCAGCGCTCGGGGGTGACGCCGGCGAAAACGTTTCGCGGCTCGCGGCTTCACGTCCAGTACATCACGCAAATCGGCGTGCGTCCGCCAACGTTCGTTGTCTTCACTTCGGGCGGCAAAGCCGGTCTGCACTTTTCCTTTCTGCGGCACCTTGAGAACCGCATGCGGGAAGAGTTCGACTTTTATGCGACGCCAATCCGAATCATTGAAAGGCACAAGTCAAAAACGAGACGCAGATGACCAGCCTCAAGCCTCAAGTCTCTACCCTCGAGTTTCAAGTTCAGGCCCGTGACGGTGAGGCGCGCGCGGGAATTCTCACTACGCGGCGCGGCGAAATCGAGACGCCAGTGTTCATGCCGGTCGGGACGGCGGGCACGGTGAAGGGGATTCGGTTCGAAGAACTTGAAGCGGCTGATCTCGACGCCCGGATAATCCTTGGCAACACGTATCACCTTTGGCTGCGGCCCGGCATTGAAGTGATCAAAGCTTGCGGCGGCCTCCACAACTTCATCGGCTGGGAGCGCGCGATGCTCACCGACTCAGGCGGGTTTCAAGTTTGGAGTCTCGCAGAAATCCGCAAAGTCACCGAAGAGGGAACTGAGTTTCGTTCTCACATCGACGGCGCGCTTTGTTTTCTCTCGCCCGAAATTTCGATGGAAGTGCAAACCGTGCTGGGGGCCGAGATCGCCATGGCGTTCGACGAGTGTCCGCCGGGACAGATCGATCCTGACGCGGCCCGGCGCAGCATGGAGCTGACGTTACGTTGGGCGCAGCGATCGAAGGAGGCGCATTTAGAACTGCAGTCCCGCGCCGTCGGGACGGCGCTTTCGGAAGGTCAAGCACTCTTTGGGATCCTGCAGGGTGCGTCTCATTTGGATCTGCGACGCGAAAGTCTGGAACGGACAGTTGAGATCGGATTCGACGGCTATGCAATCGGCGGTCTGAGTGTCGGCGAAGAAAAACCGGTGATGCTCGAAATCATTGAAGACATCGCGCCGCGCATGCCCGTCGACCAGCCGAGATACTTGATGGGTGTCGGTACGCCGGAAGACCTGGTTGAATCAGTTGCGCGGGGCATCGATATGTTCGATTGCGTGCTCCCGACGCGCAACGGCCGGACGGGCCAGGCCTTCACTTCTCGCGGAAAACTGAACATCAAAAATGCTCGATTCGCGGCCGACAAAAGACCTCTGGACGAAGCCTGCCCGTGTTCAGTCTGCCGGCGTCATTCACGCGCTTACCTTCGCCATCTGTACCTTGCGGGCGAGATGCTCGCAAGCATCCTTCTGACGCATCACAATCTGGCGTTCTTCCTTGACACCATGAGACACGTCAGGCAAGCTATCCGGTCTGGCCAATTCGCACAATTCCGGCGAGAGTTCACTGAGCAACTCAGCTCTGGTTTGGAATAGCTTGTGTCAGAACCCGGAGCAAACCGGGGTCCCCGCGCGAGCAGCTCGCGTGGTGTGGTAGTGACGGGATCAGAAGGGTTCATAACCAACAAATATGTTGCTTCTATTACTTCAAGGCGCGGGCGGTTTCGGATTTCTCATTCCGATGCTGCTGGTGTTTGGTGTCTTCTACCTACTATTGATTCGGCCGCAGCAAAAGAAACAGCGTCAACTGCAAGCCCAAATCGCCGACCTGAAAGCTGGTGACAAGATCGTCACCACCGGCGGCGTCATCGGCACCATCACGACCGTCAAAGAGACAAGCTTCCTGGTGCGCAGCGCCGACAAAACGATCCTCGAGATTGCGCGCTCGGCGGTAGCCGGCGTGGACAACGAAGAGCAGAAGTAACACGCTGCAGTTCCCATGAAGAAAAAGAACGTAATTCAGCGCACGATCATCATCGCTATCGTAACGATCGTCGGAATTTATCTTGTCATCGGCCCGCGCGGCCGGCGGCCCCGGCTGAACGACTTTACGTGGTCGGGCGTGAAAGCCAATCTCGCGAACAATATTCGGCTCGGTCTGGATCTGAAGGGCGGATCGCATCTGGTGATGCGCGTCCGCGTCGATAAGTATCTGGCGAAGCTGACTACGGATAATGCTGCCGCGGCGCGGAAAGCTGCTGAGGACGCCGGATTTCAAATTAAGGACGCACGCGCTGAAACAACCGGCGGATACCGGTTCGTTGTGGAAGCTGCGGACCCGGCAAAACTGAGCGAAATTGAAAACGCCGTAAAGCAGAAAGTTGACGTCTCGAGCTGGACCTCCTCGATCAGCGGCAGCACGATTTCGTGGACGCTGCCGGCGACCGCGCAGGGGTTATTGGCAGAGCAGGCAACGGTACAAGCGCAGCGAATCATTGAAGGACGCTTAGACCAATTTGGCGTTGCTGAGCCGTTGGTCCAGCGACACGGCTCGCAAAGTTCTTATCGCATTCTCGTGCAGATGCCGGGTATTCAGGATCCCGAACGCGTCAAAGAGTTGATGAAAGCCCAGTCGCGGCTTGAACTTGTTCACGTGATCAGTTCACCGGCCCCGTCGGGTTTGCAGTCGTACGGGACCAGAGAAGAAGCGTTGGCGACCCTCGGTTCAGGCGGAACTATTCCTCAAAACCGGCGTGTATTGCCGTACTCGGAACGGGACGAGCCCGCGTCGGCGGGTGACACCCCGACCCAGCCACAAACTGAAAAAGAGAAGCGTTGGGTTGTCGTCGAGAACCCGCCGGTTATCGATGGCTCCGAATTGCGGAATGCGACGGCAGTGCAGGCGAGTGGCGGCGTTAACGATTATCAAATTTCGTTTGCACTGAAGCCTTCGGGCGCCGACAAGTTCAGCAAATGGACAGGCGCGAACATCAACGAGTACATGGGTGTCGTGCTGAACGACGAAGTTAAATCAGCGCCATATATTAAGGGCCAGATTTACGATCAAGGTGAAATCACTGGAAGATTCACACAAAAATCGGCAGAGGATCTCGCGCTGACATTGCGCTCGGGGGCGCTGCCGACCGACATCGAATATCAGGAAGAGCGCACGGTGGGCCCGAGCCTGGGAGCCGACTCAATTCGTTCCGGCGTCAAGGCTTCGCTGTACGGCTTACTGTTCGTAGTCGCCTTCATGCTTTTCTACTACCGGGGCTCAGGCATCAACGCCGTCATCGCGCTCTTGCTCAACATGATCCTGATGCTGGCGGGCGTGATTGTTTTTGGCGCGACGCTGACTCTGCCGGGCATCGCCGGCATGATTCTTACGATCGGTATGGCCGTCGATTCGAACGTGCTGATCTTTGAGCGCATTCGGGAGGAGTTACGAGCCGGGAAAACTGTCCCCTCAGCGGTCGATCAGGGCTTTGATCGCGCGATCGTGACGATTATCGACACGCACGTGACCACTGTGGTGTCGTCCTTGTTCCTGTTTGTTTTTGGCACCGGCCCGCTCCGCGGTTTTGCGGTGACTCTTATTCTCGGTCTGGTAATTAATCTGTTCTCGGCGGTTTACGTTTCGCGGACCATTTTCATGTGGCTGCTGCGGCGGAAGCGTCGCGCCCAGACACTGAGCGTTTAGTTAACGATACTTGACGAATGTTTCAAATCTTCAAAGCAGTTAATTTTGATTGGCTGAAGTGGCGACGGATCTTTATTGGAATTTCAGTCCTGCTGATGGTTGCCGGTCTCGGCTCGGCGATTTTCCGCGAGTGGAAGCATCCGAACGGAACGAACGCTTTTAACCTCGGCGTTGATTTTCGGGGCGGTACCGTAGTCACCGCGCGCTTCAAGCAGGCGGCGACGGCTGAACAGATCCGCGCCACGCTCGGCGCGCAGGGTCTTAACGAAGCGGTCATTCAACCGGTGGTTGATCGACCTGATACGTTTCTCATCAAACTTCCGCTTGCGGGAGCCGGCTCCACCGAATCGGATTCGGACGTCGAGTTGGGTCGAACCAAAGTTCGCACGGCGCTCAACTCCATCGGTCCCGAAGGATCCGCGTACGAAATCATCGGCACGGATGCTGTCGGGGCGGTCGCCGGCGCCGAGCTGAGAAACAAGGCCATCGCGGTCACGCTCGCGGCGCTGGTGGGGATGCTTGTCTACATCGCGTTCCGTTTCGAATGGACATACGGGGCCGCGGCCGTGATCGCGGTGTTCCACGACGTGCTCGTGACGCTGGGCTTCTTTTCAATTTTCCAATGGGAAGTGAACCTCACGGTCATCGCGGCGTTTCTGACGCTCGTCGGCGCGTCGGTTAACGACACCATTGTGGTGTTCGACCGCGTGCGCGAGAATCGGAAACTGCATCGGCGTGAATCGCTTTACAAAATTACCAACGACTCGATCAATCAGACGCTATCGCGAACGGTCATTACCCAGGGCCTAATCGTTCTTTCAGTTCTCGCGATGGTCATTTTCGGAGGCGAGGTTCTGCGCGCTTTCTCACTTGCGCTGCTCATCGGAACCATCGTCGGCACCTATTCTTCAATTGCGATCGCCAGCCCCATCATGGTTTGGTGGGAGCGGAAGATTGAAGCTGCTAACAAGCTTGCAACGACCGCTAGTGCGCGTTCAGGTTTCCAACCAAAGCGCACTGACGCAGGGCGCAAGAATGTCGGGAAGCCTTCACGCGCAGCGTAGCGTAATCGGCGGGAACATAATCCTCCGGCTCGGTTTCTAACTGAGCGTGTTGTTGCAGGTGATGGGGCGTGAAGTGTCGCAAACACGTGAAAACACGGCTTTGTTTGCTCTTGACTTTGCGCGTATTCGCGGCATAGACTGCACCCGTTGCTGGCCAATTAAATACGTTTTTGATCGTGCCTTTGCGTCAGGGTAGTTGCGGAAAGCACGATGGTAGTACGTTAAGCGGCCAGTTTATTTTGTCTCTCGAACTGGCCGCAACGCACGCGGCGGCTTCCTTTCTTTTCCGCGGTCAAAAGGAATTCGCTTACTTTGTGTTATTGATTTGCAATAGTTTCCTTTTTGAATCGCTCTCGAATAGATCTTGGATCTGACCCTTTTGGCACCACGTAGGGAGGACTGAAGATGTTCGAACATTTAGTCGAGTCGGGTTCGCACTCGGAAGACATTAAACGCAAGGGTTCGTTTCTGCTGGGCTTCACGGCAATTTACGTCGTGCTGATCATCGCCGGATTGATTGCCGGTATTTTGTGGGCGCCGGCCTTCATCGATCAGCAAACGTTAGAGCTGACCGCGTTGATTGCACCGGTCCCGGTGCAGCAACAGCAACAGGAGCAGAAGCAAGAGGCGAAGCCTGAAAAGATGGACGTGAGCAAGAACGTTGACGTTCGCAGGGAATTGATCGCCGACGTCTCGCGCGCTGACCTGGTGCCGAAAGAAGTTTCTGCTAAAGCCAGCGACGTTCCGCCCGTTCGCAAGGGCGTGGTAACGATGCTGGGCAGTGGAAACACTAACGCGATTGCGCCGGTCGCGCCGGGCTCTGGAACCGGCAGCGTCATTTCGACTGGACCTACAAAGGTTGACGTTGCGGATGCGCCGCCGCCGCCGCCACCGAAACCAACACCGCCGAAAGCTCCGATCTCCGGCGGCGTGCTTAACGGCAAAGCAGTGCGACTGGTGCAGCCGCCTTACCCGGCGATTGCGCGCAGCGCGCGGGCGGCCGGTCAGGTGAGGGTGCAAATCGTCATCGATGAAAACGGCAACGTGGTTTCCGCGGCGCCGGTTTCGGGCCATCCGCTTCTGCAAGGCGCGGCCGTCGCAGCGGCGCGGGCGTCGAAGTTTACGCCTACGAAGCTGTCAGGCATGCCGGTTAAAGTTTCCGGCGTCATCATCTATAACTTCGTGGCGCAGTAATAATCGCGGTCGCTGCCGGTAACCCTGGCGGCGGCCACGACCTGCTGTAAAAAAGATTCAGTTTTGAACCTAATTTCCTTGGAGGATCTACCGTGACTATTCTAACAAGCATCCTCGGAACGAAAGCGCTCAGCTTCCTTTTCGTTCTTTGGCAAGCCACTCCGGCGCCGTCGGCGCCCGCAGTTGACCACTTCACGCTAACTGAAATGGTCAAGAACATGGGAGCCGTCGCGATCGTCGTCGTGGTTATTCTTTTAATTATGTCGGTGTATTCGATTGCCATCATGGTCGAGCGTTATCTGACCTACACGGCCGCAAAGAAGCAATCGCGGGAATTTGCTCCGCGCGTGGCCCAGGCGCTGAAGAATAACCGCATCGAAGAAGCCATCAACATCAGCGACAAGCATCGCAAGTCGCACCTGGCGATGGTCGTCAACAGCGGCCTGCAGGAGTTCCGCGCCCACGAGCAGTCGTCTGAGATTTCGGGCGATGAGATCGAGGCTTCGAAGCGCGCTTTACAGCGGGCGATTGCCATCAAGACCGCAGAGTTCCGGCGTGGCTTGTCGGGCCTCGCGACCATCGGTTCGACGGCGCCGTTCGTCGGTCTGTTCGGCACGGTGTTCGGAATCATCAACGCGTTCCGCGGCATGAAGAACGCCGAATCGGCCGGTATCGCGGCCGTCGCGGGTGGAATTTCGGAAGCGTTGTTTACGACGGCGCTTGGTCTGGTAGTCGCGGTGCCGGCGGTGTGGCTGTTTAACTACTTCACCGGCAAGGTTGATGGTTTCGTGGTCGAGATGGACAACTCAGCTTCTGAGCTGGTGGACTATTTCATCAAGAACCGCACCAAGCAACTCAATCCGTAGTTGAAGTCTGAAGGAAGCTGGTCAGCGCGGCGTCGGCCGGGCTGGCCTTTGCGCCGCGCGACGTTCGCGGCGAAAGGAGATTTACCATGAGCATGCAGGCTGGAGGCGACAAGAGCGGATTTCAATCCGAGATTAACGTCACGCCGATGGTCGACATCATGTTGGTGCTTCTGATCATCTTCATGGTGGTGACGCCGTTCTTGCAACAGGGCATTACGGTCCCGATTCCGCGCGACCTGAAGAACCCTGACGAGGATCAGGCAATCAATAAAGAGACGTCCGTGATCGTGTCGGTGGTTTGCCGGCCGCCGGACAGTCCGCAGTGTACGCCGGAAGCGACTGAGGTTTACCTGGGCAAGAAGAAGGTAAACATGGATGACCTGAAGACGCAGGTCGAAAAAGCGCTGCAGACCAAGAAGGAAGAAGACCGGATCGTTTACGTCAAGAGCGGCGTCAACGTGAGCTACGGCGAGGTAGTCAAGGTCATCAACGCGGTCCGCGAAAAAGGCATAGACAAGATTGGGCTGGTCGCGGACAAGAAGAAGAAAGGCGCGGCGACCTAAGACGCCGGTTGAGGTAATTAGAGGGTAACGCTATGTCAATGCAAACTGCCAAGGGTCAAGCGGAACCATATATCAACGTGACGCCGCTGATCGACGTTCTGTTGGTGTTGCTGATCATCTTCATGGTCGTGACGCCGTTGAAGCCCAGCCGCTTCAAAGCTGACATTCCAACCCAACGGGATCCGAACGAGGATGTTAGCCAGTTGAAACCGAATCCGCTGACGCTGGTCGTGACCATCGGTCAGGATTTGCAGCTCAAACTGAATCAGGACGTGATGGGTTCAGTGAATGACCCGAGCGCGCTGTCGGCGAAGCTGCAACAGACTTTTGACTTGCGCAAATCAATGCGCGCATACAAAGTCGGCATGGAGACTTCGAACCTTCCCGAAGATCAGAAGATTGAGAAGACTGTGTTTGTGAAAGCCCCCCGGTCCCTGAAGTACGGCGACGTGGTGAAGGTGATTGATGCGATTAAGGGCGCGGGCGCAAATCCAGTCGGCTTGCAGGTTGACGATTTACCATAATCACGCGACGTGACGTCCAGCGCCGTAATTTTCCGCTCGCCTGGCTCGCTCGCACTCAAGCGCCGTCACGTTTGCACAAATGGAGCGAACTGAAATGAGATTGTCTCAATCCAGGATCTGCGCTATCGCGATCCTGGTTTTGCTCGTCAGCGTCGGATCGGGCTGCAACCTTATCGCCAAAGTTCGGGCGAAGAACGAACTGAACGAAGCGGCCAAAGCTTATAAAGAAGGCCACTTCGATCAGGCGGAACAACATGCCAAACGCGCGCTGGCGCTCGATCCCAGCAACAAGACTGCCCCGATCTTTATTGCGCGCATCATCCACCAACAGTACAAGCCAGGCGTTGATTCACCTGAGAACGTGCAGCGCGCCCGCGACGCGATCGAGGCTTACAAGCACCTCCTGCAAAACGATCCGAACAACGACGAGGCTTACAAGGCAATCTCGGTTTTGTATTCGGCAATTAAGGACGAGACAAACCTGCGCGACTGGATTCTGAAGCGCGCTAACGACACGACCCAGACGAATGAAAAGCGGGCCGAGGCGTACGCGATCCTGGCCGGCAAGGATTGGGATTGCTCGTTCAAGATTACCGAGTTGCCGGACGTGAAGGTTATCGCGGAGGGCAAGTCCAACTATCAGAAGCCGAAAGACCCGAAGGACTTCGACAAGATCCAACAGTGCGTGACCCGGGGTCTGGAACAGGCTGAGACGGCCATCAAATACGATCCGAACAGCGAATCAGCGTGGTCTTACAAGACCAATCTGCTGATTGAAGCCGCCAAGATCGCCAAGATGAACAGCGACTCGACCGCTGCGTCACAATACGAACGTCAGGCGGAAACGGCGCAGAAACGCGCGTCGCAGCTCGCTGACGAACGGCGGAAGAAGGAAGAAGCAGCCGAAGCGGCTGCGGCCTCGCCGACTCCATAGTTCCTATTTCATCTGAAACCAAAGAGGTGACGTAAGACTCGTTCGAGTCGAACGTCACCTCTTGCTATAATGCATCGGGCGTCAGTAGTCCGCTGTCAGTTGTCAGTTGCCCTCTGCTTTTAATCAACTGACCACTGACACCTGACGACTGACGTTTTTGTTTTTTTTATGGTTCGCATCGAAGAAATCGTTGAGAAGGTACGGCGTAACCATCCGCAGGCGGACCTTAATCTGCTGCGGCGCGCCTATCTTTTCTCGGCCCGCGAGCACAAGGGCCAGAAGCGCGCTTCGGGCGAAGCCTACCTCGTTCATCCGCTGGAAGTGGCGAATATCCTCGCCGACATGCGCATGGATGCGGTTTCCGTCTCGACCGGTCTGCTGCACGACGTGGTGGAAGACACGCTCGCCGATCCCAAAACGATTCGCGAATACTTCGGTGAAGAAGTCGCTCATCTGGTTGAAGGCCTCACAAAAATTGCGCACATCAGCAGCGTCTCGCGGGAAGAGCAGCAGGCAGAGAATGTGCGCAAGATGCTGCTCGCGATGGTCGATGATGTGCGCGTGGTGCTGGTCAAACTGGCCGATCGCCTGCACAACATGCGGACGCTCGAGTTTCTCAGCCCCGAAAAACGCCGCCGCATCGCCCAGGAGACGATGGACATTTACGCGCCGATTGCGCATCGGCTCGGTATGGGTAAATTGCGCGGCGAGCTTGAGGATCTCGCGTTCCGCAATCTGCATCCTGAGGACTACCGGGAAATCACTGTGCAGTTAGAGAAACGGCGCGCGGCTAACGAAGCGTTCCTGAACGACGTGACCGCGACGATCGAGCAGCAAATGCGCGAAGCCGATGTTCCCTTCGTGCGCATTGAAGGGCGCGTGAAGCGCATCTACTCAATCTGGAAAAAACTTCAGGCCCAGGCCATTGATTTGGATCAAGTTTACGATCTGGTGGCGGCGCGCGTGATTACGCCGAACGAAATTCGCCACTGCTATGCCGCGCTGGGCGTGATTCATCACTCGTGGAAACCGGTGCCGGGTCGATTCAAGGATTGGATCGCGACACCGCGCGACAATCTGTATCAGTCGCTGCACACGTCTGTCATCGGCTCTAAAGTGCAACCGTTCGAAGTCCAGATTCGGACTGAACAAATGCACCTGGTGGCCGAAGAAGGCGTGGCCGCGCACTGGAAATACAAGGAAGGGAAGCGCGGCGCGCGTGACGACGACGAAGCCATGACGCTATTGCGCTCGCTGATTGAGTGGACGCAGGAAGTGAAAGACTCGCGCGAGTTCATGGACGCGCTGAAGCTGGATCTTTATCCGAAAGACGTCTATGCCTTCACGCCGATGGGCAAAGTCATCCAATTGCCGCGCGGCGCGACCACTCTCGATTTCGCTTACATGATTCACTCGGAGGTCGGAAATACCACTTCCGGCGCGCGCATCAACACGCGGATGGTGCCCCTGCGAACGCAAATTCAGAACGGCGACGTGGTTGAGATTCTGACTAGTCCGAACGCTCACCCGTCGCGCGACTGGCTGAATTTCGTCGTCACCTCCCGCGCACGCAACCGCGTCCGGCACTGGGTCGCGGATCAGCAACGCGCTGAGTCGATCGAAATCGGCCGCAAGCTATTTGAAAAAGAGGCGAGTCGGTTCCAAATCCCCTTTAAGAAACTCTTGGCGGACAGTAACGGCGACCTGAAGCGGATCGCCGGCGAATACGGTTACGGGCGCACGGACGATCTGCTGGCGGCGATGGGTTATGGAAAGATCGTGCCGCGGAACATCATTGCGAAGTATCTTGGGCCTGAAAAATTCGAGGCGCTGGCCCAACAGAAAGAATCAAAACTGCGGAGCGGCGTGCGCGCGGTGCGGCGGTTGCTCGGCGGCGATGGCGCGATCGTCGTGCGTGGCGTTGAGGATTTGATGGTAAACCGCGCCCGCTGTTGTAATCCGCTCCATGGCGAGGACATCATCGGCTACATCACCCGCGGCAAGGGCGTGGCGGTGCATACCAAGCGTTGCAAGAACGTGCAACAACTCATGATTAACCCTGAACGAATCGTGAACGTTGAATGGGCTTCGCGGCCCGAAAAGACGGCCTATGCGGTGAAACTATTGGCGACGACGGAGAATCGGACCGGCATGATTGCCGGTATCACGGGCGCGATTTCGGACATGAGAACGGGCATCCGCGACGCCCGCGCATCCATTGGGCCTGATCAGAAGGGCCGTATCGAAGTGACTGTGGAAGTCTTCGACGTGAAGCACCTGGACAAGGTGACAAGTTCAATCAAGAGCGTTCCCGGCGTGCTTGATGTCGAGCGTCTTCAGGGAGCGGTGTAGGCGGATAGAAGCAAAGAGGCAAGCGCAAAGAGGCAAGAGCGAAGACGTAAGAGCTAAGAGCCGAGAGCTTTACTCCATTGCACCTACCTCTTGGCTCCTACCGTTTTGCGTCCTACCTCGTTTTGTTTCCTTCTGTGTCGTAAAACTCAATCTGATCCGCATAGTCGCGCAGCTGGCTTTCAACTTCGGCCGCATCGCCCACCACGACAATCACCGCGCGGTCAGGCGTCACATGTTGCTGGGCGACGCGCTGAACTTCCTCTGCGGTTACGGCATTAACCTTATCGCGATACGTGTGCAGGTAATCGGATGGCAAGTCATACATCCTCACTCCGGTAAGTTGATCGATTAAGCCATCCTGCGTTTCGATGCGAATCGGAAAAACCCCGGCCAGATAGGATTTCGCATTCCCCAGTTCTTCATCCGGAACACGCTCGTTGCGAATGCGTTCGAGTTCAACAAAAAACTCATGCAGCGACGCGCCCGTAACGGGCGTGCGTACTTCGGCGGAAACGCGGAAGGTGCCGGCCAGACGGCGCGCATCAACATTTGAATACGCGCCGTAGGTGTAGCCTTTTTCTTCGCGCAGGTTCATGAAGAGCCGCGACGAGGCGTTGGCGCCCAGTACTGTATGCATCACCAGCATTGGGAAGTAATCCGGACTGGTGCGGGTGATGCCGGCATTCGCGATGACGATGTTCGACTGGGCTGAGCCCGGCCGGTCTACCAAAAACGCCTTCCGCGCGGAGAGTTGCGGCAACGCAGGAAAGTTTGATTGCGCCAGGGTCTCGCGTTTCCAGGCACCAAACAGCTTTTCGATTTTCGCGACGATCTCATCAACTTCAATGTCTCCGACCACCAGCATCACTGCGTTGTTTGGCACGAGCCGCGTGCGGTGAAAGTCAACGAACATGTCCCGGTTCATGGCGTCCAGGGATGCCGAGGTCGGCGAGATGCGCGCGTAAGGATGATTGCCAAACATCACTTTCGCGGTCCGTTCGGACGCGAGGAAGTTTGGTTGGGCCCGCTGCTGGATGAGCATCTGCTTCGTGTTCTCGCGCGCCAGATCGATTTCGTTTTGCGGAAACGAAGGACGCAGAGTTACGTCGGCCATCAACTCGAGGATCTCATCGACGTAAAGTGAGAGCGCAGATGCTCCCACGGTCACAAAGTCCGAACCGGAGTTAACGCTTAAGGTAGCGCCGAGTCGCTCAACCTCTTCGGCAATTTGCACGCTTGTCCGGCTCGTGGTCCCTTCGCTCATCAGGTGCGACATCATGTCGCTCAGGCCGGCGAGCTCGGGCGGATCATTCGAGTCCCCACCGACAAATGCCAAACGAAAGCTGACGATCGGCAGACGGTTATCGCTTACGACGGCGACGCGGAGTTCATTATCGAGCGTTAGTTCGACCGGCGCGGGAATGTTCAGTGGACGCGACTGGAGCGGCGGCGGACTGTGACGACGGAATGTTTCTGAAGACTGATCGGCGTTAAGAATTTCGGAAGCAGTTTGCACGGAATCAACTCACGACTTTAATTGGATTTGATTACTATAGAATCTTATCCAACCGCGCCGCGAGTTGTGTTGTCAAGTTGGCATTAGGATCCATGCCGCCCATTGAGGCCGCCACGTTTCCTTGTTTGTCGAGAATGACGACCGACGGCAGCTGATCGACGTTCATTTTTCGCGAGGCGACGCCGTCGGGATCGCGCAGGATTGTGACTTTGTATTTGCGCGCGAGATCGCGCAGTTGGTCATCGGGAACGTAGTTCTTTGATTTGGGATTGTCCGAATCAACACTCACCCAATAAACGGCGACGCCTTTTCCGGCGTATTGATCCGCAAGCTTCTTCACGCCTTCCAGTTGTGTGCGAGTCAAAGGCAACCATGAGGCGCCGAAGGCCAGGACCGCGACTTCGCCGCGCAAGCTCTGGGAGGTGACGGACTCGCCGTCAATGGCCCGCATCGAAAACTCGACGCCGCCCTGCGCGACGGTTGCCGGCGCGAAACTCAGCGCAAAAATAAACACCGCAATAGCGGTGGCCTTTCGGGTGATGGTTAACATCTTCTTTCCTCCGCCGTCGCCCGGGACGGCTGACAGGGACTTAGATGAGGCGTTTCGGTTTGCCGTTGGTTGGCTCATTAAGGTCCGTGATTTCCTCAGGCTTTCGGCCAAAAAAGTCCGTGTGCAAGGCGGAGTAATCTTCCCACGTGTCCATGTCCCGCGCAACAAAGGGCGAATCGACGGGCAGCCGAAGCACGTCCGCTCGATGTTTGTTGAAGAAGCCGCGCAGGCCGGCGCCGGAATCAAGGCGCTTCAGTTCGTCGCGATAGCTGAGGTCGATTAACACCGGATGTCCGCCTTTCCCCTGGAACTCAGGCTGGATGAGCTGGGCGCCGCCGCGCCATTTTTCCATCAACAGTCTGATCGTGTCGGGATGAATGGCAGGATGGTCAGCCGGCGTAATCAACACGGCTCGCGCCATGTCGGAGAGGGCATCGACGCCGAGCACAATCGAAGCACTCATTTCACTGTCGGGATTCGGATTGGTGACGAACGCCACTGAAGCCGCGCTAAGTTGATAACGCACCGCTTCAGCGGAATGTCCAAGCACGACAACGATCTCAGCGACGCTTGCTGCGCGCAGGTTGCTGACGCAGGACTCAATTACAGTCTGGTGGCCAAAAGGAAGAAGCGGTTTGAATTTGCCCATCCGGCGCGAGCGGCCGGCGGCCAGAATGATGGCTGCAATTCGGTCTTTGGACTTTGGACTTTGGTCTTTGATTTTGGTTGACCGGTCTTCCATGTCTGCCAATATAAGACCTAAGACCTAAGACCTAAGACCTAAGACCTAAGACCTAAGACCTAAGACCTAAGACCTAAGACCTAAGACCTAAGACCTAAGACCTAAGACCTAAGACCTAAGACCTAAGACCTAAGACCTAAGACCTAA